>SCTR01000008.1 GCA_004297305.1 Actinomycetota bacterium | reverse complement strand
GGACTCACCCTCATGGGCGCCCGCCTCTACAACCCGACCACCGGCCGATTCCAATCCACCGACCCCGTCCACGGCGGCAACGCCAACACCTACACCTACCCGGTCAACCCCATCACCATGAACGACCTCAACGGCCAATGGTTCGATTGCGACTGGTGCCGCACAGCCCTTGCCGTGACGGCAGTCGCTGCCGGCGTCGTCGGCGCGATCGCATGTGGCGCTAGCGTGGTCTGTGGTGTCGCGGTCGGCGCGGCCGCAGGCCTCGGCTACTACGCAGCCCACAATGCTGGGACCTCATCCTGGAGCTGGGGCGGTGCAGCCACGGCGACGGGGTTCGGAGCGGTCGGAGGTTTGGGACGCTACGGACTGGGCGCACTTGGGGGACGATCGCTGTACAGCAGCAGATACATGGGGCACCAATCGCAACTCTTTGGACGAAAATACACCTCAGGCATCCAAGGGTCGATGAACCAGGGTCGCCTTCGAACTGGTTGGGGTTGGAAGGGACCAGAGAAAACGGAACAAACGTCTTCAGAACAAGCTGGTCGTCACCAGGAAATAGGAAGTCTTCGAATCATATCGATTGGATGTGGTGGTGATGGACGACGTCGACGCCGTCCAACGACGTCTGGTCGAGTTGTTGAGTCGTCAGCCCGGGGGCGTGATCGCGTGCTCAGTCGAGCTGGCTGGCTTGGGCGCTGGCGTACAGCCGACCGTGCCTGGCATCGAGGTTCACGGTCCAGACTCGGCAGCCATGCGAGTATGGGTCGAAGATCAGGAAACCCTCTACTACTCGATTTCGACTGAAGGATATGAGACCGAGCTCCAAGAACTTCACTATCCCACCCATCAGCACATACTTGCGCGGCTGGCGACAGCCGTCGCCCAGGGACGAATTAAGGTGGAGAGAAGGCTTCTCCGAGGACTTCGTCGCGAGATTTTCATAGGACCACCGGCAAATGTGTTCGTTCGAGCGCATCGCTCAGCATCCGACGGTCAATGTAGCTAAATCTGCGCCCTGTCCGGGTGCCAAAGCCAGATGTTAGTGAGCACAGTGCGAGCCGGTTGGCCGAGGACGCCCGAGTTGCTTTCTCAGAACCGATCGGAGAGTATGATCGTCTTGACGCCTGCTAGACGAACGGGGAGCAGGTCGGGAACACGTCGATGTTGCTCACAGGTCTTGCGGGATAGCAGCGGGACTCGTCCTTCTCATACGATGCCCGCCTCGACTAGACGAGCCCTTCTCCATGTCTCTCTCGCCTATGCGATGTGCGCCGACAACGTCTTGCGTACCGGCACGTTCGCGGCGAGTCTCCTGGGTGTTGTCTGGAGAGTCTGGGACACAGCGGTATTGGCTCCTTTGGCGAGCATTGCGTCACCACCACTACCGACCGACTACGCATTGCTGCTCGTCGGCGGCGGACTCACCCACCCCCACCTCAGGCAGGAAGAGCCAGAAACCGTTAGGACGATGTGCAGTGTTGATCCATACTTGCTGCCGTGACCGTACCGTTCGAGACTCAACCCGTTCGAGTAGTCAGTGATCGAGCGGGCGGCCAATGGACCGTTCGAGTGCTGCGTGCAGGCGCGGTTGATCCGCCGGCCCCATTCTTTATCGGCGGTGGATACCTTTTGAAGATGATTCTGCGCCGGCTGCCGTACTGGTTAGGCCGGCGTCATGATCGACGAGTGATTGTCAATCCGGGCCGAGAGATGGCAGGCGGAAGGTATCGAGAACCAGTTCTCGATGAATGGTATGAAAACCAGGATTCAGCGGTACGCCGCGCCGAGGAGTTGTGCGCTCGCCTGGAGCACGGCCAACCCCTCCAGTAGCCGGGACGTGTTCCCGCAGCCAGCCTGTTGGAGTTGAGGACTGCTGGCGGTTGAGTTGAACGTCTCGTACCCCTTGGCCAAGACGTGGCGTCTGCAGGATCAAGGCCAACTAGGCTCCGACCGGTCGCTTGCGACCGACACGTTCCTCTGCCTCGGGAGTCCCATGCCCACGCTCGCCGTTTCTGCCGCCGATGCCGCGTCGCTGCGGGTCGACGCCTACGTCGTCGGCATCCACGGTGACGGCAGCGGGGCGGTCACGCTGGCCGCGCCGTACGCCGGACTCACCGCCGCCGGTCGTCGGCGGCTGCTGGCCGCGGTGGCCGCCGTCGGCGCCAAGCCCGCGGTCGGCGAGGTCACTCGGCTACCGGGAGAAGGCATCACCGCTGCACCGCTCGTCGTCGCCACCGGCCTCGGCCCGGCACCGGGCGGCCGCCGCGGCGTCGAACTCGAAACGCTGCGCCGCGGCGCTGGGGCGGCCACGCGAGCCCTGGCCGGAATCCGTCGCGTCGGCCTGAGCCTGCCGGCCCGCACCGCCGAGGAAGTGGAAGCCGTCGCCCAGGGCGGCGCGTTGGGCGCGTACTCCTTCACCACTTTCCGTGCCGACACCGCTTCGGCCGTCCCGCCCCCGGTCCGGGCCATCACCGTCGTGGTGGCCGACGCGAGGGCCCGTGAGCTCCGCAGTGCGGTATCGCACGCCCAGGCGGTCACGGACGCAGTCCACCTCGCCCGCGATCTGGTCAACACTCCCCCGTCGCACCTGCATCCGGTCGAGCTCGCGGCCGCCGCGGTTGCCGCCGCAGAAGGCCTGCCGCTGCAGGTGGAGGTGCTCGATCAGCGGGCCCTCGCCCGGGCCGGTTTCGGCGGGATCCTCGCGGTGGGGCAGGGCTCGGCCAATCCACCGCGGCTGGTCCGCCTGGCCTACCGCCACCCCAAGGCGACCCGGCACCTGGCACTGATCGGCAAGGGCATCACCTTCGACTCCGGCGGCTTGTCCCTCAAACCCCCGGCCGGCATGGAATGGATGAAGGCGGACATGGGTGGCGCCGCGGCCGTGGTCGGCGCGATGAAAGCCATTGCGACCCTCGGCCTGCAGGTCAACGTCACCGGCTGGGTTCCCTCCGCGGAGAACATGCCGAGCGGGACCGCCCAGCGCCCGAGCGACGTCATCACGATCTACGGCGGCCGGACCGTCGAGGTCCTCAACACCGACGCCGAAGGCCGCCTGATCCTCGCCGACGCCCTGGTCCGCGCCGCGGAGGACGAGCCCGACGTCATCGTCGACGCCGCCACGCTGACCGGCGCGCAGTTGGTCGCCCTGGGCGCCCGGACAGCCGGCGTGATGAGCCCGAGCGACGAGGTACGAACTGCCGTGGTCGACGCCGCCGGCCGTGCCGGCGAGGCGATGTGGCCGATGCCGCTGCCGGAGGACCTGCGCTCGTCACTGGACTCCGCGGTCGCCGACATCGCCAACATCGGCGACCGCAACGGCGGCATGCTCAGCGCCGGACTGTTCCTGCGGGAATTCGTCGCGGCCGACCAGCCCTGGGCGCACCTGGACATCGCCGGACCGGCCTGGAACGAAGGACAGCCGTACGGCTACACGCCCAAGGGCGGGACAGGCGCGGCGGTCCGCACGTTCGTCCAGCTCGCGGAAGACGTCGCCGCCGGGCGGCTGTAACCGGCTGCCGCCGAAGGCAATCCGCTCAGCGCTGGCGGCTGTTCCACTCCCGCATCCGCTGCGGATAGCCGACGACGGCTGCCTCGTAACACGGCACGCCCCAACGTTCGGCGAGCCGTCGTGCCTCCTGCGGTCCGTCGACGCGGCGGCGGGTCCACTCGCCGTCGTACGCGATGAGGACCAGCGTGGTCTGCGTCGTGGCGGTCTGGGGCTCGACGTACGCCTCGACTCCACGCCGGGACCGGGCGAACCGGTCGAGATGATCGACATCCTCCCGGGTGGCAGCCCGGTCGAGCGAGGCTCCCCCGCGGGAGCGGCGGCTGAACAGTCGCATGATCCCTCCTGCATGACACCGTAGCCGGGGGAAGTGCAAGGATGGGCGAGCCCGTGAACGCCCGCGCCACGACGGACACCCAGTGGCTGTCGTGCCGACGTGACGGCACCGGTGGACCGACGGCAGACGCGATTCAGGAGTGCCGCTGTGACCGACAGCTCGTTCGACCTCGTCGTCCTCGGCGGCGGCAGCGGTGGCTATGCGGCGGCGTTGCGCGCCGCCGAACTCGGCCAGTCCGTCGCGTTGATCGAGAAGGGCAAGCTCGGCGGGACCTGCCTGCACAACGGCTGCATCCCGACCAAGGCGCTGCTGCACGCCGCGGAAGTGGCCGACTCGGCACGTGACAGCGAGTCGTACGGCGTGCGCGCCACCTTCGAGGGCATCGACCTGGGCAAGGTCAACTCGTACCGCGACGGGGTCGTCGCCCGGCTCTATAAGGGCCTGCAGGGCTTGGTGAAGTCGCGATCGATCACGTACGTCGAAGGCGAAGGCCGGCTCGTCTCGCCGACCACCGTCGCGGTCGGGACCGACACCTACACCGGCAGCAACGTCGTGCTGGCCACCGGCTCGGTGCCGCGGACGCTGCCCGGCCTGCAGATCGGCGGCCGCGTGATCACGTCCGACCAGGCGCTGCAACTGGAATGGGTTCCCGACCGGGTCGTGGTCCTCGGCGGCGGCGTGATCGGTGTCGAGTTCGCCAGCGTATGGCGCTCCTTCGGTGCCGAGGTGACCATCGTCGAGGCGCTGCCGCACTTGGTACCCAACGAGGACGAGGCCGCCTCGAAGGCCCTCGAACGCGCGTTCCGCCGCCGTGGCATCGCGTTCCACCTCGGGACGCGCTTCAGCGGCGTCACGCAGGACGACGCCGGAGTCGTCGTGTCCCTGGAGGACGGCACGAGCCTGTCCGCCGACCTGCTGCTCGTCGCGGTGGGCCGCGGGCCCAACGCGACCGGCATGGGGTACGAGGAGGTCGGGGTCACGACGGACCGCGGCTTCGTGCTCACCGACGACCGGTTGCGTACCAACGTCCCCGGCGTGTGGGCGGTCGGCGACATCGTGCCCGGCCTGCAGCTGGCGCATCGCGGCTTCGCGCAGGGGATCTTCGTGGCCGAGCAGATCGCCGGCCTGGCACCCCGGGTCATCGACGAGCGGGGCATTCCCCGCGTCACCTACTGCGAGCCCGAGGTCGCGTCCGTCGGCCTGACCGAGGCGCAGGCCCGTGCCGAGCACGGGGACGCCGTGCAGACGTACGAATACAACCTGGGCGGCAACGGCAAGTCGCAGATCCTCGGGACGACCGGCTTCGTGAAGCTGGTCCGCCTCGCCGACGGCCCGGTCATCGGTGTCCACATGGTCGGCACGCGGATGGGTGAGCAGGTCGGCGAGGCCCAGCTGATCTACGCCTGGGAGGCCTACCCCGAGGATGTCGCGGCACTCATCCACGCGCATCCGACGCAGAGCGAGGCCATCGGCGAGGCCCATCTCGCCTTGGCAGGCAAGCCGTTACACGCCCACTCCTGAGCGACCACCGCCTCAGGACACCGTTCGACCCAGAGGAGCACGGAGCAACCATGTCGGTGTCGGTCACCATGCCCCAGCTCGGCGAGAGCGTCACCGAAGGCACCGTCACCCGGTGGCTCAAGCAGGTCGGTGACACCGTGACCGCCGACGAGCCGCTGCTCGAAGTTTCCACCGACAAGGTCGACACCGAGATTCCGGCGCCGAGTTCCGGTGTGCTGCTGTCCATTGCGGCCGCCGAGGACGAGGTCGTCGCCGTCGGGGCGCCGCTCGCCGTGATCGGCGACGCGTCGGAGGCCAACGGCAACGGCGCGGCAGCTCCGGCCCAGGCAGCGCCAGCCCAGGCAGCGGCTCCCGCAGCTCCCGCAGCTCCCGCGCCGACAGCCCCGGCCGCGGCCCCGGCACCCGCGGCTCCCCCCGCACCGGCCCCGTCCGCGCCGGCCATGTCCGCACCTGCCCCGTCCGCACCTGCCCCGTCCGCACCGGCCGTGTCCACCACGGCCGCGCCCCCCGCGTCCGCGCCGGCGGCCTCCGGAGGCGCCGGGATCGCGGTGGTCCTGCCCGCGCTCGGCGAGTCGGTGACCGAGGGAACGGTCACCCGGTGGCTGAAGAACGTCGGCGATGCCGTCGCCGCGGACGAGCCGCTGCTCGAGGTATCCACCGACAAGGTCGACACCGAGATCCCGGCACCCGTCGGCGGCGTCCTGTTGTCGATCGCCGTCGGCGAGGATGCGGTGGCCCAGGTGGGCGCCGAGCTGGGCCGCATCGGCGAGCCCGGTGCCGCGCCGGCCGCTCCTGCTCCGGCCGCTCCGGCTGCCCCCACTCCCGCCCCGGCCGCTCCCACGCCCCCGCCCGCGCCGCCCGCACCGGTCGCAGCTCCCGCTGCGGCCACGCCGGCCCCGGTCCCGGCCGCGCCGGCCGCTGCTCCGGCGCCCCAGAACGCGGCGCCCCAGAACGGCACACCCCAGAACGCCGCGCCGCAGCCGGCGACCGCCACGCCGGGCGACGCCGCTCCTGGTCCCGCCGCCCCCGGGGATGCGCCGTACCTGACCCCGATCGTGCGCCGGCTCGCTGCCGAGAGCGGCATCGACCTGACCACGGTCACGGGGACCGGCGTGGGTGGCCGCATCCGCAAGTCCGACATCCAGGCCGCGGTCGAGGCGAAGGCCCAGGCGGAGGCGGCACGAGCCCAGGCCCCTGCCGCGGCACCGTCACCAAGCCCCGCAGCGGCGGCGAGCCCGTTGCGAGGCCGTACCGAACCGTTGAGCCGGCTGCGCAAGGTCATCGCTGACCGGATGGTCGAGTCGCTGCACGTGTCCGCGCAGCTGACCACCGTCGTCGAGGTCGACGTCACCCGCATCGGGCTGCTGCGGGCCCGGCGTAAGGCCGACTTCGCGGCCCGCGAAGGCGTTAAGCTGTCGTACCTGCCGTTCTTCGCGAAGGCCACCGTCGAGGCGCTCAAGCACTACCCGCAGCTCAACGCGAGCCTGGACACCGCGGCAGGGACCGTCACCTACCACGAGTCCGAGCACCTCGGCGTGGCCGTCGACACCGAACGTGGGCTGCTCGTGCCGGTCATCCGCGATGCCGGTGACCTCAACATCGCCGGCCTCGCCCGCAAGATCGCCGACCTCGCGGAGCGGACCCGCAACAACAAGGTCTCCCCCGACGACCTGTCCGGTGGCACGTTCACGCTGACCAACACCGGCAGCCGCGGGGCGCTGCTCGACACCCCGATCATCAACCAGCCGCAGGTCGCCATCCTCGGCACCGGCGCGGTGGTCAAGCGGGCGGTCGTCGTCACCGACGACACCGGAGCCGACGTGATCGCCGTGCGGTCCATGGCGTACCTCGCCCTGACCTACGACCACCGGCTCGTCGACGGTGCCGACGCGGCGCGGTTCCTGACCGCGATCAAGACCCGGCTCGAGGACGGCAGTTTCGACGCCGAGCTCGGCTCGTAGCACGGCCGAACTCGACTCACAGCGACGCCGAGATCGGTCTAGAGCGCCGGAGTCGCCGGTGAGCCGCGGACCAGCGAGGCTGTGCCGGTGAAGGTCGTCATCAGCGGTGCATCGGGACTGATCGGATCGGCGCTGGTGGCGTCGCTGGCCGCCGACGGGCACGAGGTCGTCCGGCTGGTACGCCGTACTCCGGCGGCGCCGGACGAGGCGCGGTGGGACCCGGCCGGCGGCACCGTGGACAGCGCGGCGCTGCGTGACTGTGACGCGGTGGTTCACCTCGCCGGGGCCGGCGTCGGCGATCACCGCTGGACGCCGGCGTACCGGCAGGAGATCCGCGCCTCGCGGGTCGACGGGACGACCACCCTGGCCACCGCCGTGGCACAGCTGGACCGGCCGCCGCAAGTCTTCGTCAGCGCTTCGGCCATCGGCGTGTACGGCGACACCGGCTCACGCACGGTCGACGAGACCGCCCCGGCGGCCGACGGCTTCCTTCCCGAGGTCGTGCAAGCCTGGGAAGCGGCCGCCGACCCGGCGCGGGCAGCTGGCATCCGGACGGTGCATCCCCGATCCGGGCTGGTGCTGAGCCGCCATGGCGGCGCCCTCGGCCGGATGCTGCCGATCGCCCGGCTGGGACTGCTGGGACCGCTCGGCGGCGGCCGGCAGTACTGGTCGTACATCTCCCGGCGGGACGAGGTGGCCGCGCTCCGGTTCCTCATCGATACCCCGGGCCTGGCCGGGCCGGTGAACCTCACCGCGCCCCACCCGGCCACCAACGCCGAGGTGACGCGCGCGCTCGGCGCACTGCTGCGGCGCCCGGCCGTCCTGCCGGTGCCGGCGTTCGCGCTCCGAGTGGTGCTGGGCGGATTCAGCGACGAGGTTCTCGGGAGTCGGCGAGTCGTCCCGGATCGCTTGGAGCGCAGCGGATTTCAGTGGTCTGACGGCAGCCTCGAACAGGCCCTCGCCAGCGGCATCGGCGAGAACTGAGCGCGCCCGAAGCCCGGTCCCGTCAGCCAGCCGCGACCGCCGACGTACGCCAGCCCTGGTCAGTCCGCGTCAGCGACACCAGCCAACTCCGCGGACCCGAGGCCGGATGGTGGCCGACCACGGCGCCGGCCCGGTCGATCACGTCGTAGGCGGCGCGGACGTCGTTCACCCGCAACACGACGCTCGCCGCCGTACCCGAGACCACCGCGACCTCGGAGACCGTGGTGGTCACGCCGGGCGCTCGCCAGCCGTTGGCCGCCAACGTGCGCACCGCGTCGGCGTCGGCAACCCACGCCGCACTGCCCGGCACGTCCGCCCCCTCCAGCGCCCCCTCGTCCGCCGACCGCCACGCCGCCTCGCGGGCCCGGTCGATCTCGGCGAGGACGTCGACCCAGGCGACCGTCGCCGGCTCGAACGCGGCGGGCACTCCGGTCACCGGGGCCGCCACCGGGGGTGCGATCCCCGCCGGGATCGTCACGTCGTCGAACGAATGGGCCACCACCCGGTCTGCCGGTCGCAGGTTCCACGCCCAGAGTGCGGCCGCAGCAGCCGGCAGCAGAACGGCCGCCGCCAGGACGGCCACCGTCAGCCGGCTGGGCCCGGGGCCCGAACGCGACGCCGGGCGATGCCGGCGTGTGCGCAGCACCGCCACTGCCCCCGTCTCTGCCACCGGCGCCGGTGTCGCTGTCCCCGCCGCTGCGGGTGCCCCCGATGGTCGCGCGGCCGCTGGTCCCGGTGGCGCCCCTGTCGGCGCCTTCACTGATCCCTCCGCCGGTGCCGCTGACTCCGCTGGTATCGATGCCGAGATCCGCGCGCCGCTGGTCGCGGACCCGGCGCCCGCCCCGTCCGCGACCTGATCGATGATCTCGACGCTCGCGTCGTCGATGGTGTCGTCGATGGCCGCCCGCAGCTCCCGGACAGCAGCAAGGTCCTGCGCTGCAACGGGTTTCGGGTCAACTCCCCATCGAGTACCGGTCGCGGTCAGCACGCCGCGACCAGCCACGGTGACCAGCACCGTGACGTCGTCGACGTCGCCGTGAGCGAGGCCCGCCGCGTGCAAGGCGCGCACGGCGGCTTCGACGTCGGCCAGCACCTGCCGGCGCTGCCGCGCGGTCAGTGCCGAGCTGGCCGCAGCCCACGGTCGCGCGTCGACCGGTTCCTCGTGGACCAGCGCGAGCGCACGTGGCCCCGCCCCCCGCACGGCGACCAGCGGAGCGAGGCTCTCGGCGCTGACCGCACCCAACCGGGCCAGCTCGCGGCGCAACTGGTCACGCGCCGGCAGCCCGTCCGCGTGCGAAGCGACGCGGGTGACCCCGGTCGTCCCCACGCCGGCACGTCCAGGCCGGTCCAGGGGCGTGGGCGCGTCGCGTGGATCCAGTGGCAGATCCATGCCGCGCATGGTGCCGTGTCCGGTCTTCGGGCGCGACAGGCGGTCCACAGGACGGCAGCCACAGCTACCGGCACGGCCGCCTCAGCCGCGCTCACTACGATCCGGCCGGAACGCGTGGCGAACCGCAACGAAAGGAAGCGCGATGCCGGTACGGCGCATCCTGGCGACCAGCGGAGGACTGCTGCCGACCGATCGCTGGGGCGTGGCCCGCCCGGGCGATCTGTTGTTGGAGGCGTTGCGGCTGACCGGAGCGGACCGACCCCGGGTGTGCCTGCTCGCCACGGCGACCGGGGACGACGCGCCGTCGCTGCTACGGGCCTACCACGCGCTCGGCAGCCTCTCGTGCGACGTCACCCACCTCGCCCTGTTCCCGCAGCCGAACGCCGACATCGCCGAACGGCTCGGCAGCGCCGACCTGGTCTGGGTCGGCGGCGGCAGCGTGGCGAATCTGCTGGCCGTCTGGCGCTGCCACGGCGTCGACGGGCACCTCACCGCGGCCTGGGAAGCCGGCACCGTCCTGGCCGGCGTGAGCGCGGGGTCGATCTGCTGGCACGTCGGCGGCCCGACGGATTCGTTCGGTCCGGTGTTGCAGCCGGTGAGCAACGGCCTGGCCCTGCTGCCGTACGGCAACGGCGTCCACTACGACAGCGAGCCGCAACGGCGACCGCTGCTGGCGCGCCTGGTGGCGACCGGTGCGCTGCCGACGTCGTACGCCACCGACGACCGGATCGGGATCCTCTACGAAGGCACCGAGGCGGTGCGGGTGCTGGCCGACCTCGACGTCGATCCGGTGAGCGGGCCGGCGGCGTACCGGGTCGAGCGAGTCGGGCCGGGCGACAGCATCGAGACGAGGCTTCCGGTCGGTCGGATCGGCTCGCCGGCAGCCACTTAGGCTGAGCCGCATGACCGAGGCAGTGCGTGTCCGGCGGTGGGGACTGCCCGCAGAGCGCATCCCGTACGACGTCGCCCTGGCCGAACAGCTGCGGCTGCACGAGGCGGTGGTCGAGGGCTCGGAACCGTCGACAGTGCTCCTGCTGGAACACCCCCCGGTGTACACCGCGGGCCGCCGTACCGAACCGGACGCCCGCCCGGCGGACGGGACACCGGTGATCGACGTGGACCGTGGCGGCAGCATCACCTGGCACGGCCCCGGGCAACTGGTCGGCTACCCGATCGTCCTGCTGCCACAACCGGTCGACGTCGTCGCGCACGTCCGGCGGATGGAAGAGGTCATCCTGCGCAGCTGCGCCGAGTTGGGCCTGGCAGCGACCCGGATCAAGGGACGCAGCGGCGTGTGGTTCCCCGCCGACTCCCCCGCGCAGGGGACCCGGCCGGAACGCAAGGTGGCCGCCGTCGGTGTCCGCGTCGCGCGCGGGGTCACCAAACACGGCTTCGCACTGAACTGCGACTGCGACCTGGCCTGGTTCGACCGCATCGTGCCGTGCGGACTGGCCGATGCCGGGGTGACATCCCTGTCAGCCGAACTCGGCCGGCGGGTCACCGTCGAGGAGGCCGCAGCTGTCGTCGAACGCCACCTGGCCGAGGTGTTCGACGCCGTCGTCCCGGGCCGGCCACTCCCGACGGCTGCCGAGCCGGCGGCTGCCGAGCAGGCGGCAGCGGTACGGGCGACCGCGGCACGGGCGGCAGCGGTACAGGCGCCCGCGGTACTGACGCCCGCCGGACCGGTAGCGGGGCTGGCGGAGACGCTGCCGGCCGCGTTGGCCTCCTCAGCCCCGGCGTAGGCTCCTCGCGTGGATCAGCCGGTGGAGCCCGACGGGCGAAAGCTGTTGCGGCTCGAAGTGCGCAATGCCGCTGTACCGATCGAACGCAAGCCGTCGTGGATCAAGACGCGACTGCGGACCGGCCCGCAGTACGCCGCGGTCAGCGCCCTGGTGAAGTCCGAGGGACTGCACACCGTCTGCCAGGAAGCGGGCTGCCCCAACATCTACGAATGCTGGGAGGACCGCGAGGCCACCTTCCTCATCGGTGGACAGCAGTGCACGCGACGCTGCGACTTCTGCCAGATCGACACCGGCCGGCCCTCGCCGCTGGACCGCGACGAGCCACGCCGGGTCGCCGAATCGGTCGTCACCATGGGTTTGCGGTACGCCACGGTCACCGGGGTCGCCCGTGACGACCTGCCCGATCAAGGCGCGTGGCTGTACGCGCAGACCGTTCGGGAGATCCATGACGCCGTGCCCGGCTGCGGCGTCGAGGTGCTCATTCCGGACTTCGGTGGCCAGCCGGAGCTGCTGGCGCAGGTGTTCGCGGCGGCACCGCAGGTCCTGGCGCACAACCTGGAGACCGTGCCGCGCATCTTCAAGCGGATCCGCCCGGCGTTCCGGTATGAGCGTTCGCTCGACGTCCTGACGCAGGCCCGGCAGGCCGGCCTGGTCACCAAGTCGAACCTCATCCTCGGCCTCGGCGAGACGCGCGCGGAAGTGACTGCGGCACTTCATGATCTGTACGACGCCGGCTGCGACCTGGTGACCATCACGCAATACCTGCGTCCCACCCCGCGGCACCACCCGGTCGAGCGGTGGGTACGGCCGGAGGAGTTCGTGGAGCTGGCCGAAGAGGCCGAGCGCATCGGGTTCGCCGGGGTCCTGTCGGGGCCCCTGGTGCGCTCGTCGTACCGGGCCGGCCGGCTGTACGACCAAGCCGTCGCCCACCGTCGCGCTGCCACCGCCTGAACGACCCCGCGGCCCCGAGGTCACGGCGCCGGTCGGCGCATCGTTTCGGCGTTGGTGCCGTCGTTTCGGCTGACGCCGGCTCGGCCCGCCTCGTTTCGGGCGACGCCGGGTCGGGTACGTCGCCGGACACACCATCCCCTCGGAAAGGACGTGCCGCTGTGTCCGGACAGGGCTTGTTCACCGAATCGCGGCTCGAGGAGTTCCTGCAGGGGAAACTGGCCCTTGCCGAGCAAACCGTCGCGACCTGGCAGCTGCCGGAGCTGGACTCCGACCTCGCCAGGCTGGCCGCCGAGACCCGCGTCGCCACCATCGTGCTGCATCGCGAGAGCCCCGAGTGGACGACCACCGACCATGACGACGGCTCAGTGAGCATCACCGCCGCCGTACCGTTCGACGGCAGCCCGACGTTGTTGGGATATGCGGCACCCGAGGACCGGGACGCGGACCCAGTCGACGCCGTCGTGGACGGTCATCAGGTGCTGCTGCAGACGGAGGTGCCTGCCTCGACCGCGGAGTTGGACCGCGCGCTGGTTGCCCGCCACGAGGTCGAATCGCGGCTGGACGTCATCGAGGCACGGCTGGCCCGCCTGAACGCTGCCTGTGCGCGCTTCAACGATGGTGTGACGACCAGGCTGCAGCAGGCGGCCGACGCTCGCCGCCTGGAACTGCTGCCGCAGGTTGCCTTGGACGACGAACTGTCCGGGCCCGTCTGACGCCGACCCGGATCGGCACGTCCTGGGCATCGGACCTCGGGTCACGAGGGAAGAGGCATCGGACCTCGGGTCACGAGGGAAGAGGCATCGGACCTCGGGTCACGAGGGAAGAAGGTGCTTCACGTCGGGGAGGTGACCCTTCGCGTCGTGGACGAGGGACGGGATGTTCGGCACGTGATCGGTGAGCGTCTGCCGGAACTGCTGCAGCGGCCGCTGCTGTTCGCCCTGCTGTGCACCGAGTACGACGATCGCTCCGGTGAGTGCTGGCGTGATCCATTGCAGGACTTGCAGTTGCCGCTGGGCGGCGGCGACCCTGGCGCTGGTCGACTGGCCCGGCTCGGTGGCGCCAGAGGATGACTGCGGCGGCTCGGCGAGGATCGTGCGGCCGAGGTAGGCGCCGTACGCGGATACGCCGAGAGCGGCCGCGGTGACCACCGTCTTCACGACCGTGCCGCGGGCTACCGCGGGCTGGCGCTGCACCCTGCCGCGGTTCTTGGCCAGGATCAGCGCACCGCCGACGAGGTGCGCGCCGATGGCGGCGGCGTTGACCGGCGCCCAGCGTGCCCAGCCCCGAGCGGCGAGCTGAGTGCGCTCGGCCGGTTGCGCGTCGGCGGCCGCACCGTTCAGCCCGACAGCACCCATGAGCGAACCACCGAACCAGGCCGCAGCTCCCAGATCGTGCAGCGCCCGGGCAAGCGTTTGGCGATCAGACATCAAAGGCTCCATTCAATTGGTGTGCAAGGCAAAGCAGCACCCGGACGACCTGTTGGCCTTGCCACGTCACGGCACGCATAACTGCCTGCCTCCGACGGCTTGTTGGGCTTGCTCTGCACGAGGAATTGCCCACGTCTCGGATCGCGACAAGCGACGGCCCGAACCATGCCCCCCGACTACCCGTCTGGCGCGACCTCAACCCTGTGCGGCCACCGAAACTCGACCGGGCCGCTCGCGTGCCTGGCCGTCGCGGCGACGACCTAGGCTGCCGCTATGTCGCAGACCGCAGCAGGGCCACCGCAGGGCCGATTCGCCCAGATCCGTGAGAACTTCCGGATGACCCGGCAGGTGGATCCGCTCATCGGCTGGATCATGCTGGCCTGGTTCATCGGTGTCGCGGCCGTGATCAGCGTGGTCATCGGGCTGCTGCTGAACTGGCCGACCGGCATCCTTATCGGCATCCCGTTCGGCATCGTCGCCGCGATGTGGATCTTCAGCCGGCGCGGGATGCGCGCGGCGTACCGCCAGATCGAGGGTCAACCCGGCGCAGCGGCGGCGGTCGCGAAGTCGATGCGCGGCGGTTGGTTCGTCGCCCCCGGCGTTGCGGTCACCAAGGCCCAGGACGTTGCCCACCGCGTGGTCGGCCGCCCGGGCGTGATCTTGCTGTCGGAGGGGCCGCCCAGCCGGGTCGGCACGCTGCTGGCCAACGAGCGCCGCAAGACGGCACGGTTCGTCACCGACATCCCCATCTACGAGATCCAGGTGGGCGATCAGACCGGCCAGGTGCCGCTGACCAAACTGACCCGGCACCTGATGAAGCTGCCCAAGGCTCTGCGACCGGGCGAGGTCACCGAGGTACGGCGACGCCTCGAAGCGCTGACCACGTCTCCCGCGCCGATCCCGAAGGGGCCGATGCCCAAGAACGTGCGGATGCCGAAGGGCCCCCGCGGCTGACCCTCGCGCGTGACCCTCGCGACGCCGCAAGGCCGGCGGTCTGCTCGGCCGGTGAGCCGGTGAGCCGCTGGGCCGGTGATCTGCTGGCTGGCGGGCTGTTGGGCCGGCGAGCCCTGGCTGTTGGGCCGGCGAGCCCTGGCTGCTGGGCCGTCAGGCGGAGCGGACGACGACGCTGGCGGCGGCGCGGTCGTGCAGGCCGCGGCCGTCCCGGTCGTACACCACCGGGGGGACGACCAGGCAGACCAGGATCGTGCGCGCGACGACCGGGATGAGCTCGAGGCGGCCGAGGCCGGCGCGATCCGGCAGCAGCCGGACGACCCGGACACCGACGATCCGCTGACCGAAGGACGACCCGGTCAGCCAGGTCAGGACGGCGACCTCCAGCGCGAAGACGCCGAGCGTCGCCAGCGACAGGTCCGGGCTGCCCCACGCCAGCCGGAAGGCGAGCATGGCGACCAGCATCGAAGCGAACCAGTCGATGAACAGCGCGGCGATCCGGCGGCCGAAGCCGGCGACCGACCCCGGCCCGGCCGGCGGCAAGCCGAGGCGCTCGCCGCGGTACGCCTGCTCTCCCCCGCTCCCAGCAGTCGCCCCGGACGCCGTGGGGCGGTCGCGCTCGGTGCCGGTCACAGCGGCCACGCTAACCCGCCGCGGCGGCGCAGACCCGTCCCGGGGGTGACGTCCCGGACGACGCCGCGTAGGTTCAGCCTGCCCGCCGGCCGCGTGCGCCGGGCGGACGGCGTAACCCTGCGGAAACAACGGAGTCATGGCTGGGAAATCCGGCCGACCTAGCTTCGGTGGCCGACGGCTGGGAGGCCGCGACCGTACCCGTCCTCGGCGACGCCGGGGGCACGAGGAGGATGGATGTTCTCGAACGCCGACGAGGCGCTGAAGTTCATCAAGGACGAGGGCGTCAAGCTCGTCGACGTCCGGTTCTGTGACCTGCCTGGCGTCATGCAGCATTTCAACGTGCCGGTGGGCTCGTTCAAGAGCTCGGCCCTGGACGACGGGCTGATGTTCGACGGCTCGTCGATCCGCGGTTTCGCCGCGATCGACAAGTCCGACATGAAGCTGGTGCCGGACCTGGCCACGGCGTACGTCGACCCCTTCCGCAAGGAGAAGACGCTCAACATCAACTTCGCGATCACCGATCCGCGCACCGACGAGCCGTTCTCGCGTGACCCGCGCGGCGTGGCGACGAAGGCCGAGGCGTACCTGGCCAGCACCGGCATCGCCGACACCGCGTACTTCGCGCCCGAGGCGGAGTTCTACATCTTCGACGACGTGCGGTTCGAGACCCGGCAGAACGCCGGCTACTACTACGTCGACTCCATCGAAGGCGCCTGGAACACCGGGCGCATCGAGGAGGGGGGCAACCTCGGCGGCAAGACGCCGTACAAGGGTGGCTACTTCCCGGTGCCGCCGGTCGACCACTACGCCGACCTGCGCGACGAGATGGTCATGACGCTGGAGGCGGTTGGCCTCGAGGTGGAGCGTTCGCACCACGAGGTCGGGACAGCGGGACAGGCGGAGATCAACTACAAGTTCAACACGTTGAAGCACGCGGCCGACGAGGTCATGCTGTTCAAGTACGTGATCAAGAACGTCGCCCGTGCCAACGGCAAGACCGTGACGTTCATGCCGAAGCCGCTGTTCGGCGACAACGGATCCGGCATGCACGTGCACCAGTCGCTGTGGAACGCCGGCCAGCCGCTGTTCTACGACGAGACCGGGTACGGCGGCCTCTCCGACCTCGCCCGGTGGTACATCGGCGGCCTGCTCAAGCACGCGCCGTCGCTGCTGGCGTTCACCAACCCGACGGTGAACAGCTACCACCGACTGGTTCCCGGGTTCGAGGCGCCGGTCAACCTGGTGTACAGCGCCGGCAACCGCTCGGCGTGCATCCGGGTGCCGATCACCGGGACCAACCCGAAGGCCAAGCGGATCGAGTTCCGCTGCCCGGACCCGTCCAGCAACCCGTACCTCGCGTTCGCCGCGTGCATGATGGCCGGCCTCGACGGCATCAAGAACAAGATCGAGCCGGCCGCCCCGGTCGACAAGGACCTCTACGAGCTCCCGCCGGACGAGGCCGCGTCGATCCCCCAGGTCCCGGGCTCGCTCGGCGAGGTCATCGACAACCTCGAGGCCGACCACGACTTCCTCACCGAGGGCAACGTGTTCACCCCCGACCTGATCGAGACCTGGATCGACTACAAGCGCACCAAGGAGATCCTGCCGGTGTCGGTCCGCCCGCACCCGCACGAGTTCGAGTTGTACTACGACATCTGACAGACGTCGTAACCCCGAAGGGGCCTCTGACCTGCACGTTGCAGCGTCAGAGGCCCCTTCGCATGGGCTCCAGAGGCCCAAGTGACGCAGAAGGTGCGTCGTCCAGGACGGCCCTCGACACCTTCGGCCAGCTCTGACCGGCTTCGCGGGACAGTGGGAGACCTGACGACTCGCTGCTCAGTCGCCTTGGGCTCGACATCAAGGTCGTCCAGGAGCGGATCCGACGGGACAGGGACGACACACCACGCGCCGCGGTGGTCGCGGCCGTCTGCGAGGAATGCCGCCGCCTAGTGCCAGCCCCGCCGATCGCGCGACACGGCCATCGGCATGAGTCATAGCTCGGCGACCTCCTCAATGGCTAACAGAGCGTCGATACACAACAGGCAAGGGGTGATCGGTCATCGTTAGCTCGTGGACGTCACGTGGGCCCTACTCCTTATGGCCGAGCGCACTGCCGATCGGCCCACCAAGACGACAAGGAGATATCAGCATAAACAGGCAAAGAACGGCCTCGGTCGGCACTAAGGTTCGGAGGGTGCTCGAGCCCTGGGTGTCTGCTGACGCGATCGCCGAGCATCTCGGCGTCACCAAGGACAGCATCTACACCTGGATCGTCAAGAAGGACATGCCGGCCCACCGGGTGGGACGCCTGTGGAAGTTCAAGGTCAGCGAGGTCGACGAGTGGGTCCGCAGTAGCGCCGCCGACGAGACCGCGAGGCCTTCGAAGAAGGGGGAGTACTGATGGAGATTATCGACAACCTCAACAGGCTCCTCGGTGACGACATCAAGGTCACCCTGACTAGTGGCTTCCAAGGTCCGGATCGCGTCGACGTTCTCGATCTACGCCTTCGAGGCGCTCCGCAAGGAGCTGGAAGGCGTGAAAGAACTGGAGTTCATCTTCACGGCTCCGACATTCGTCGCCAGCCAGGCAACGGACAAAGTGAGAAAAGAGCGCCGAGAGTTCTACATCCCGCAGACCAAGCGCGAGTCGAGCCTCTATGGCTCCGAGTTCGAGATCCGGCTGCGAAACCAGCTCACCCAACGGGCGATCGCCCGGGAGTGTGCGGACTGGATCACGCGCAAGGTCACCTTCAAGTCCAACAAGACCGGCGCTCCGATGCAGCAGTTCGCCGTCGTCGACGACCGTGCCGCCTAGATGCCGCTTCAGGGCTTCACCTCTGCCGATCTCGGCTACGAGCGCGGAGACGCGGTCTCCAACCTCGTCAACAAGATCGATGAGGCACCGCTCGCCTCTGCCTACCTCCAAACCTTCGATCAGATCTGGACGAGCCCCGAGCAGGTCGAGGACGTCACCCAGCTCGTCCACGAACACGTCGCGAGCGTGTACGCCGAGAACAGCCCCGAGCAGATCTACTTCCTGATCCTGTACAACCTCTTCTCGGAGTTCCTCGAGGACATCAGCGAGGACGTGCTGCCCGACGACCTGACCGGGTGGCGGGACTCGGAGATCTGGAAGAAGCTCTACAACTTCCAACGCGATGCGGCCGTGGGCATCATCAACAAGCTGGAGACGTACAACGGCTGCATGCTGGCCGACAGCGTCGGCCTCGGGAAGACGTTCACTGCGCTCGCGGTGATCAAGTACTACGAGAGCCGCAACAAGTCCGTCCTCGTGCTCGTGGACGGGAAACAGCCTTCGCAGTTTCAAGACTTCATCGTCAAACTGCGGTCGGCCTACGACGGCACTTCTAAAAATTGAGCGTCGCTGCTAATCGCCGGCGTTCGAGCCGTCCGGTGGGGTCGTCGACCACTGCGACAGCACCATCAGCACATGCAGGGCCAAGGCCGCGTCCTCCAGTGACGCGCCGTTCATCAGTCCGTGCGCTGACCGGTTCCGGAGGTTCAGGCCGGTGCGCTCGGTCAGCAGCACGGCGAAGTAGCGGCGATGCTGTTCAGGCACGCGGCCTTCCAGCAGTCCGAGGAGTTCACCGAGACCCTTGTAGGCGCCAAGGGACTTTCCGTCCAGACTCGGCTCGCGAAACACCGCGAGCCCGAGCGTGCGCGCGACGTGCCGCACCACGCGCTCGATGCGCACGAGCAGCATGTGCAGGGCAGCCTCATGGTCGCCGACCTGCATGAAGTCGTACGCCTTGGCGATCCCAGCAGCAAGTTCGGCATCGATGAACTCGCCCACGACTTGCGCGCCGAGATCGGTCGAGGAGAGGCGTCCTTCGTCATGCAGCCGCCGGAAGACGAGTCCGAGCATGCTGCCCCAGAAGGACACCGCGAGGCTGTGGTGCCTCGTCAGGGCATGATCGAACTTCTGCTCATCAGTGATGATGTGGGCGATGGGCGTCCCATCGTCGTTTGTGACAACCGTCGAGAACAGGTGCTGGAGGGGGAACTCCTGCATCTGGTCCCGGACAGTCTGTTTGTCGGCCGCCACATCCGTGACCGGGCTGTGCGCCGCCAGGCGCTG
Source organism: Actinomycetota bacterium (assembly GCA_004297305.1). NCBI lineage: Bacteria > Bacillati > Actinomycetota > Actinomycetota bacterium. Next base: position 137,418 of record SCTR01000008.1, on the reverse strand, counting down.
GAGCGTCTCTTCCGGGCCTGATGTCTCGACAAAGCCCCCTACGAATCCCTCGATGACCTCCGACGGGATCGTGACGTCGCTGGCAACCTTCTCCATTCCCAACTCGTCCGCACTACGCGGCTGTTGAAGAAGGAGACGGAGCTCGTTGGCCATATCGACGAGGCCTTCGTTCCGGGCCAGCTCCAAGGCACGTTCGAGGTGGGAGAGACCGACCAGACCACCGCGCTCGTCGGCAACCGCGCGCCACATGTTGACGGCCTCGGCGGCGACGCGCTTACGCTCCCGAACATCGCCCGCGGCCCGTTGCATCTCGAGCAACATCAGTGACTCGAGGATGAACGGATCGCTGGCGTAGCGGTCACGCGCCACGCGGATGAGCTCATCGACGTCAGGAGGCTGCCGCGATTCTGGAAGCCCGGCGAGCGCCTCGATCATGGGCAGCGAGACGCCTGGTGCCCACTCCTCATCCACGAGCGTCTCGTGCACCGCGGCGACCATGTCCGAAGCGGTGTCACGAACGAGAACAGCGTCGCCAAGCTCGCTTGCGATCTCGAGGGCACGCACCAAGGCGTCGGATCGGTGCACCGACGCCAACCCCTTCTCGCTCCACAGTCGGCGGAACGCCGCCTGGGCTGCCCTCGCGCTAAGGTCCGGCCGCGGCTTGGCCTTGACGCACCACAGGAGATCCCCCACGCGCGCGACGACAACATCACTCGAGCCGAAGAGCTGCATCGCGTCGGACCAGGCCAGCTCCGTGTCTGGAGCGACCTCGGACAACGGCTCCGGGTACGCGTAGCCATCGCCACTCGTGAACATGGGGGCATACAAGTCATCAGCCGCTGCTTTCGGGCTGGACTGATGGCGCTGCACGTAGTCGAGCGCCCGCAGGAACGACTTCACATGGTCGGGCAACTGCTCAGGCAGCCTCGCCCTCATCCGGCTCGACAGCTCGTAGACTTCACCACCCTCAGCGATCGCCTCCGCTATCGTGGCGACGAGGTCCGTGGCCCACTCGAAGTTCAGCCCAGGGTTGTTGTCCTTCTCCTCCACGCGACCATCGTCCTCGGCAGGACCGACAAATGCCGCAGTGATACCGCAGGAGATCCGTTCGAGGCCGAATTCAGCCGTCACGAGCCACCAACCAAGGACCACGTTTGCACAGGTCAACGGCACTTTTCGCTTCCGGCCGTCATGAGCCAACACCGGCCAGATCGTTCGAGTCGTACTACGACATCTGACAGACGTCGTAACCCCGAAGGGGCCTCTGACCTGCACGTTTGCAGCGTCAGGGGCCCCTTCGCATGACCCGATTGGGGCCAGACCGGGCCAGAACGGCGTCCGGGAGCGTGCTTTCGAGTCGCTGAAGGACGAGCGGCTCTACCGCGAGCCCATCGACGACGCCCTCGACCTGGTCCGCGAGGCCGAGGCCTACCCGGTCGAGTTCAACACCATCCGACCCCACGAGGCCTGTCCTGGCACCGCCCCATCGACGTCCACCAAGGCCGCGCCGACCCCACCGTCATCACCGTTTCCCGAACCCGAAACCCTGCCACTTCCTTGACGCGGGACATGAGTTAGTACCCGCGACGTCCAACGCGTTCGGCGAAGGCGTCCAGTGCGTCGATGACGTCCTGGGCGATCCAGACGCGGTTGCGCCGGTTGCCGCTGGTGCGCTTGAGGATCTCGGCGTCCTCCAACTGCTCGACGGCTCGCTGTGCCGCCGACAGAGCGACACCCGTCGCGGATTCGACGTGGGCGACATTGACCGCGGGCTGGTTCAGCAGGTGTGGAAGCAGGCGTCGCGCCGCGGAACCGCGCCGAGCGGGGAGTTTCTCGCTCCACTCTTCGTAGACCTGCTCAAGATGGTTCACGAGCGCCCGCCCGTTGCCTATCGCACGGAACGAAGCATTGATGAACTGTCGGATGATCGTCTCGACGTATCCCTCGCGGTAGTCCGTCAGCGCGTGGAAGTAGGCCGACGTGTCGGTCAACAGGCCGGCAGAGACCGGGACCGTCAGTGTGCGTGTGACACCCGAGTGCCGCAGCATCGCGTGCACAAGGGTGCGCCCGATGCGGCCGTTGCCGTCGTTGAAGGGGTGGATCGTCTCGAACTGCGCGTGCGCGATGGCGACCTGCACCAACACGGGCAGGTCGACGCGGTGGACGTAAGCGACGAGGTCATCGAGAGCAGCAGGAACCCGTGATTGATGCGGCGGCACGAAGGACGCCGTGTGCGGGCTCAATGCGTTGCTACCGATCCAGACCTGCTGGTCACGAAGTCGACCAGGAGCGGCATGGGCATGCCGGTCGAGCAACGCCTGGTGGGCAGCAAGGATCGTGTCGACGCTGATGCTGTCGGCCAACTCGACGGCGCGCTGCATGGCAGTGACATTCGCCGTCACCAGTTGCGCGTTCGGCCCAGCCTCCGCATCGATGGCAGCCATCGCCAGCGCGCGAGCACCAGCTGTCACTCCCTCGATCTCTGACGACGAGGCCGACTCGGTGCGCAGGAGCACTGACGCCAATGGTGCGAGCTCGGTGGACGCGTCGTCGCCTTCGCGGGCGGCACGCCTATGGGCGATTGCACTGATCTCGGCATCGAAGCGGGCGATCTCGCGTACGGCGTCCTCGGCCTCGGCCTGGAGTCCCACGTCGACCTGTAGCGTGGATTCGGCGACGGCAACGGGCATGGCCGCTTGATACGGGCCACGAGCCGAGAGTTGCTGGCGGCGCGAGACAGAGTGATCTGGTTCGCGGTCCCAAGGATGGGTTTCCCAGCTGACCACGAACTCGGGATGCAACTCGCCTCGGCCTAGGTTCACAGCGCGATCTTACACCACTTTATGATAGTAAGATGGTGTAACGAGCCAGGGATCAACGTGATGCTCAGGCCGCATACTCCCTGGACGCCCTTGTTCACCCCTGGCTTGTTACATGAGTGGTACATGAAGCCGCCGCTATCTCAGGTCGACCGGACGTAAGCCTCGACGAAAGCGCGAGCGGTCAGGATGAGGGGCGTCTCGATGTTCAGCGTGAGGAAGTGCTTGTCCCCGGTGACGATCACGTCGACGGCAGATGCTGTGGCAGCGTCGAGGATCGGCTGATCGTCGGGATCCGAGATTGCCACGGCTGTGTCGCCAGGACTGACCAACTCGTAGTCGATGGAGGACAAGAACCTCTCCAGCGCCGGAACCAGATCGGGGCGCTTGCGTCCCACGACCTCCCTCAGCTCAGCGATGACCCATTCGGTGCGAACCAGCCGATGCTCTTGCAGCACAACCTCGACAACGGTCGACGGCGTCGAGGACCGAAAGAGCAGCGCCGAGATGATGATGTTGGTGTCGAGCAGGACCCGCATCACGCTCGGCCGCGGGACTCAGCGACGAGCGCGTCGACGTCCGACTCACCGCTCACGCCGAAGTCGGCCGCTGCGCCGGCGAACGCAGCCTGGGTGTCCATGAGTGCCGAGACGCTGGCCTTGGCGACTACCACCTCACCATTCGGCTTCTCGAGGAACAGAACCTTGTCGCCCGGCGCCAAGTGCAGCCGACGGCGCACCTCAGCCGGGACAGTGATTTGTCCGTTGGCGGAGAGCTTCGCAAGGTTCATGACTACTCGATTCTTGAGGTCTACAGAATCCTTGAGATCAGCCTACGCCCACTGTCGGCCGCGCAGGCTCTCGCTCGGCCCCGCATCTCCTGCTCCTTCGCCCAGGCAACAGCCTGCGGGCGAGGCCCGGCAATCGCATGGAGAAGCTGGTCGGCGACCGTGCGGGGCAGCACTCGATCCGCATCAACGACCAATACCGAATCTGCTTCGTCTGGACCGACAACGGCGCGGACGACGTCGAGATCACCGACTATCACTGAGAGGAGACCGATCATGGCTGAGACGACCAAGGCACACGACCCGATCACTCCCGGGGAGATCCTGCTGACCGAGTTCCTCGAGCCGCTGGGCATCACGCAGTACCGCCTCGCCCAGGCGACCGGACTCTCCCAGACCCGGATCAGTGAGATCGTGCGCGGCAAGCGAGCGATCACCACCGACACCGCGCTGCGGCTCTCGAAGGCCCTCGGCGTCGACGAGCGCTTCTGGATCAACATCCAGACCGACTACGACCTTGAGGTCGAGCGCGACCTGCACGGCGCCGAACTGGCCAAGGTGACGGCGCTGGTGGCGCGCTAAGAGTCGGCCACCGAAGGCCCCCGTGCCCGACAGGCCGAGCGGAGAAGCCGTCACGTCGCGGCGAAATGTCGGACCCTTCGGCCATCCTGGACCGCTGCGCGGACAGCCCGGGCGGCAGGAGGCGCCCATGTCCGCGATTGACGACGCATCCTCACTAGAGTCTCCGCTGTGATAACCGGGGAGCTGAAGAGCAAGATCGACCGCGTCTGGGACGCCTTCTGGTCCGGCGGCATCAGCAACCCGCTCGAAGTGATCGAGCAGATCACCTATCTGCTGTTCATCCGCCGCCTCGACGACCTGCAGACCCGCGCGGAGAAGAAGGCTCGAACGACCCGCAGTGCGATCGAGGACCCGGTCTTCCTCGACGGTCAGGCGCACCTGCGCTGGAGCCAGCTCAAGAACGCCTCTCCTGAGGTGATGCACAAGACCATCGCCGGCGAGGTCTTCCCGTTCCTGCGCGGGTTGGGTGACGGCACGACGTACAGCGAGCACATGAAGGACGCACGCTTCACCATCCCGACCCCAGCACTGCTGTCCAAAGTCGTCGACATGCTCGACGACATCCCAATGGCCGACCGAGACACCAACGGGGACCTGTACGAGTACCTGCTCTCCAAGATCGCCTCAGCCGGAGTCAACGGCCAGTTCCGGACGCCGCGTCACATCATCGACCTGATGGTCAAGATGACCGCGCCGCGGCCGGCGGACGAGATCTGCGATCCTGCCTGCGGCACGGCCGGATTCCTGGTGGCAGCGAGCGAGTACGTTCGCGCGACCCACGCCGACGCGCTCATCGATGCCAAGCAGCGGGGGCATTTCCACCGCTCGATGTTCCACGGGTACGACTTCGACTCGACGATGCTGCGCATCGGCAGCATGAACATGCTGTTGCACGGCATCGAGTCCCCCGACATCCGCTACCGCGACTCGTTGTCCGAGGGAGCGAGCGAGGACGCCGAGAAGTACTCCCTTATTCTCGCCAACCCACCCTTCGCGGGATCGCTCGACTACGAGTCCACCAGCAAGGACCTCCAGCGGGTCGTCAAGACCAAAAAGACCGAGCTGCTGTTCCTCGCGCTCTTCCTGAAGCTGCTCAAGCCCGGCGGCCGAGCCGCGGTCATCGTCCCCGATGGCGTGCTCTTCGGGTCCAGCACGGCGCACAAGACACTGCGCAGGATCCTGGTCGAGGAGCAGAAGCTCGACGCTGTGGTGAAGTTGCCCAGCGGTGTCTTTCGGCCGTACGCCGGCGTCTCGACGGCCATCTTGTTCTTCACCAAGACGAACTCCGGTGGGACCGAGGACGTCTGGTTCTACGACGTACGGGCCGACGGATTCTCCCTCGACGACAAGCGGAACCCGATCGAGGCGAACGACCTACCCAACGTGCTCGCCCGCTGGAAGAAGCTGTCTGCGGAGAAGGGCCGTGCCCGTACCGAGCAGAGCTTCCTCGTCCCTAAGGCCGACATCGTCGCCCAGAGCTATGACCTGTCGCTGAACCGCTACAAGGAGATTGTCCACGACGATATCGAGCACCGCGCCCCGCTAGACATCATCGCCGACATCGAAAACCTGGAGGACGAAATCGCTAAGGGTATCGCTGGGTTGAAGGCGATGCTGTCGTGAGCAGTCTCAGCGATGTGCTTACGACGCGTTCCGCCGGTTACTGGGGAGTCGAAGCTGGCGGCGCGGAAGTGGACGCCAAGGCGATCCGAAACGGCGATGTCGGCACATCAGGTGAGTTGCGCTGGCGCGCGTTGCCCTGGCGTGGCTACACGGCTAGGGAGTTCACGAAAGCGCGCGTCCACGCTGGCGACATCGTGCTCACCACCTCAGGCAACTGTGGAAACGTCGCCTACGTAGGCATCGAGCCCGAAGATCCGACGGTAGCGACTAACTTCGTCCGGGTTCTGAGAACAGATCCGACAGTGACGGACTCGAGATATGTCTTCCACTTCTTGCGTACACCCACATTCGCCTCCGCCATCGCACCATTCGTGCGCGGTGCCACGATCAAGAACCTTGCAGTGGAGAGCGCATTTGCAGCGATCAACATCCCGCTCCCGCCCCTCTCTGAACAGCGCCGCGTCGCCGCGATACTCGACCACGCCGAAGCCATCTGCACCAAGCGCCGCCAAGTCCTCGCCCATCTCGACTCGCTCACGGGAGCCGTGTTTCAGGAGATGTTCAGGGATGCTCCAGGTACGACGCCGATGTCGGCTGTCGTGGAGGAGTTTCGATATGGGACGTCGAATAAGTCAGGTGACTCTGGATATCCGGCCCTTCGCATCCCCAACGTCGTCGGAGGGGCAATCGACACCGACGAGATCAAGACTGTCCTAGTCGAACCCGCCGAGTTGCGAAGGCTCACACTTCGGGAAGGTGACCTGCTGTTCGTCCGGACGAACGGCAATCAGGACAACGTCGGTCGCAGTGCGATCTTCTCGGAGGCAGCCGTCAAGTCCGCAGGTTTCGAAGACCTGCCGTGGATCTATGCGTCATACCTGATTCGAGCCAGGCTGTCAGACGAAATTGAGCCGCAGTTCGTCGCTGGGTATTTGGCAACCCCGGCGGGTCGGGAGCAACTTCGCGAGCGCTCGAAAACGTCTGCTGGCCAGTACAACATCAACACCGAGGCGCTGGGGTCGATCCGACTGCCAACGGCCCCCCCCGCGGCCCAGCAGGAGTTCGCTAGCCGCGTCGATGTCATCGAGGAGAAGCGCAAGCAGGTCTCTGCGGCAGGTTCAGCAGACGCAGAGCTGTTCGCCTCCCTTCAGTCCCACGCCTTCCGAGGGGAGTTGTGACCCATGCCTGTTGAAATGAGGATGTGGCGCATCGACGGCGACGAGCCGAAGCCACTGACGACCTCCGTACTTCCCGCTGAGAAGGACCTGCACGCGTTCCTCAGGCGCGACCCATCGCTGCTCGGCGATCGCCTGCTGGTCATCGGTAGCGAGGTGATCACGCCGTACGGCCCGCGTCTTGACCTGCTCGCCATCGATGCCGACGGCAATCTCAATCTGTTAGAGCTGAAGCGCGACAAGACCCCGCGCGAGGTCGTGGCTCAGGTGCTCGACTACGGATCTTGGGTGTCGACCCTCTCTCGGGACGACATCATCGACATCGCCACCAAGCACCTCGACCAGCCCTTCGAGGCCGCGTTCGAGGACGTCTTCGGGACCGCACCACCGGATGAGCTGAATGGCGGCCTCAGCCTGACCATCGTGGCGACCGAGCTTGATGCCAGCTCCGAGCGCATCGTGAACTACCTGCGCGGGTTCGGCGTCCCGGTGAACGCGGTCTTCTTCTCCTATCTCGAAGACGACGGACGACGCTACCTCGCCCGATCGTGGTTGGCCGCCTCCGACGAGGACTCACCTGCCGCGCCCGCTGTCAGCAAGAAGAGCAAGCGTGCGACCTGGAACGGTGTCGACTGGTACGTCTCCTTCGGCGGCCACCGCATCTGGGAGGACGCACGCAAGTTCAACTTCATCTCGGCCGGTGCGGGCAAGTTCTACTCCCAGACGATCCGTTCCTTGCCCGAGGGTGCCCGTGTCTGGGTCAACGTCCCGGGCACCGGGTTCGTCGGTGTCGGGACGACCTTGGCTCCAGCCGACCGGTTCGAGAAGGCGCAGGTTCGGGTCGACGGCGAATGGATGCGCCTTGCCGAGCAGTCGTTGGCCACGGACTACGACTTCGCTATCGCTGACCTTGACGATGACGACGCCGAGTGGGTCGTCCCCGTCGAGTGGATCGATGCTCGCCCCCAAAGCGACGCCTACTGGGAGAAGGGCATGTTCGCCAGCCAGCACAGCGCCTGCAAGCTACGCCAGGAGTTCACCCTTGGGCGGCTCGCCGACCACTTCGGGATCGACAGCGACGACTGATGACCAACTTCGACTTCGTCCGTCAGACGCTGCCGTCGATCCACGACGACTGCAGGCGGGCCGAGTCGTACCTCTCCTCCGATCCCCGTTCTGCCTGCTTCTACGCCCGCCGAGTGGTCGAGGAGATCGTCACCTACCTCTACGACGTCCTGTCGTTGCGCACGCCGTACCGTGACGACCTGGCCGCGAAGATCAACGATGCGGCGTTCAAGGCGAAAGTGCCGCAAGGGATCACGCAGAAGCTCACCGCGATCCGTCGTATCGCCAACACCGCGGTACACGAGAGCCGTCAGATCCGCCCCGACCTGTCTCTCGCGGTCCTACGAGAGCTCTTCCACGTCGTCGTGTGGACGTCGTACCACCACTCCCCCCAGCCGAACGTGGTGCCGTTACAGGCGCAGTTCGAGCCGAAGCGGGCCGCGAGCGCCGCTCCTCTGTCGCGGGAGGAGGTGGGGCGGCTCGCCGCGAGGTTCAAGGCACGGGACGAAGCCCATGCGAAGGCACTCGCCGAGAAGGACGAGCGCCTCGCCGCCCACGAGGTCGAGATCGCCGCGCTGAAGGCGCAGATCGCGGCCGCCCAGGCCGTAGCGAGGCCCGACGACCACGACTACAACGAGACCGACGCGCGCGACCTGTTCGTCGACGTCCTGCTCCGCGAAGCCGGCTGGCCGCTCGACCAGCAGCGCGACCGTGAGTATGGAGTCACCGGCATGCCAACCGCGGGAGGCACCGGCTTCGCCGACTACGTGCTCTGGGGCGACGACGGACTGCCCCTCGCGGTGGTGGAGACCAAGCGGACCGCGAAGTCACCCGAGGTCGGGCAGCAGCAGGCGAAGCTGTACGCCGACTGTTTGGAGAAGCAGTTCGGTCGTCGGCCGGTGATCTTCTACTCCAACGGCTACGAGCACCGGATCTGGGACGATGCAGGTGGCTATCCGCCGCGCGAGACGCAGGGCTTCTACACCCGCGACGAGCTGGAACTGCTGATCCAGCGACGCCGGACCAGGCTCCCGCTCGCGACCGCTGCGGTGACCACGGACATTGCAGGTCGGCCCTATCAGGTCCGGGCGATCAAGGCGGTCGGCGACGCGTTCGACCGCAAGCAGCGCGAGGCTCTGCTGGTCATGGCCACCGGCTCCGGCAAGACCCGGACCACCATCGCCCTTGTCGACCTGCTGCAGAAGGCGAACTGGGTCAAGCGAGTGCTGTTCCTGGCTGACCGGTCCGCGCTGGTGGCGCAGGCAGCCAACGCGTTCAAGGCCCATCTTCCTGGGTCGACGACGGTCAACCTGGTGACCGAGAAGGTCACGGACGGGCGCGTCTACGTCTCGACGTATCCGACGATGATGAACCTCATCGACGACCTGGACGACGGTAGGCGTCGCTTCGGACCGGGGTACTTCGACCTCATCGTGATCGACGAGGCACACCGATCGGTGTACGCGAAGTACGGCGCGATCTTCGACTACTTCGACTCGATGCTCATCGGCCTGACCGCGACACCGAAGGACGAGGTCGACCACAACACCTACCGGCTGTTCCACCTCGAAGACGGCGTCCCCACCGACAGCTACAGCCTCGACGAGGCCGTCGACGCCGGATACCTCGTACCGCCCAAGGCCATCAGCGCCGGCACCCAGTTCCTTCGCTCGGGCATCAAGTACGACGACCTCACCGAGGAAGAGAAGGACCAGTGGGACGCACTCGACTGGGGTGAAGACGGACCGCCCGAGGAGGTCGGCGCCGAGGAGCTCAATCGGTTCCTGTTCAACGAGGACACGGTCGACAAGGTCCTGGAAACGTTGATGACGCAGGGCTACCGGGTAGCGGGCGGCGACCGGCTCGGCAAGACGATCGTCTTCGCGAAGAGCCAGAAGCACGCCGAGTTCATTGAGAAGCGCTTTAACGTCGCCTACCCCGAGCTCGCCGGACACTTCGCGCGTGTCATCACGCACAGCACGCCGTACGCCCAGTCGCTGATCGACGACTTCTCGATCAAGGACAAGGCGCCGCACATCGCGATCAGCGTCGACATGCTCGACACCGGCATCGACGTGCCCGAGGTCGTCAACCTGGTGTTCTTCAAACAGGTGCGCTCGAAGTCGAAGTTCTGGCAGATGATCGGTCGTGGCACCCGGCTCTGCCCCGACCTGTTCGGACCGGGTGAGGACAAGCAGGACTTCTTCGTCTTCGACTTCTGCGGCAACCTCGAGTACTTCAGCCAGGACCTGCCAGGATCCGAGGGGCAGATCCAGAAGTCACTCTCGCAGCGGCTCTTCGAGGCCCGCCTCGGTCTCGTGACCGCTCTCGGCGACGCCGAACCGGATCTGCGGTCATCCACAGCGGCGACACTGCACGAGATCGTGGCCGGGATGAGCCTCGGCAACTTTGTGGTGCGAAAGCACCGCAAGGCCGTCGAGATGTTCGCGGACGCGGATGCCTGGAAGTCGCTATCCCCAGCTTCTGCTGAGGCCGCTCTCGGACTCGCCGGGCTGCCGTCATCGGTTCGTGACGACGACGAGGACGCCAAGCGCTTCGACCTGCTCGTGCTGCGCCGCCAGCTCGCGCAACTCGACGGTGATGCCGTCCTCGCCGAACGACTGCGCGAGACCATCCAGGACATCGCCGCCGCACTGTTCGGCAAGACCACGATCCCGTCCGTCGCCGAGCAGGCCGTCCTGCTGGAGTCCGTCGCCGGTGACGAGTGGTGGATCGACGTCACGCTACCGATGCTGGAACTGGCTCGGCTGCGGATCCGTAGCTTGGTGCGTTTTATCGAGAAGACCACACGAAATCCGGTCTACACCGACTTCGAGGACGTCCTCGGCGACGGTGTCGAGGTCGTGCTGCCCGGCGTTACGCCCGGCACCAACTACGAGCGTTTCAAGTCCAAGGCCGAGGCGTACCTGCGCGAGCATCTCGACAACCTCGCCCTCCAGCGACTCCGGCGGAACAAGCAGCTTACGTCCGACGACCTCACCGAGCTGGAGCAGATGCTCATCGCCTCCGGTGGCCAGCAGGTCGACCTCGCGTGGGCCAACGAGCAAACCGGCGGCCTGGGCATCTTTGTGCGCGGGCTGGTCGGACTCGACCGCGCGGCCGCGATGGAGGCCTTCGCCCACTACCTCGACGGCACCGTGTTCTCGGTCGAGCAAGTTCGCTTCGTGAACCTGATCGTCGACGAACTGACCAAGAACGGCGTCATGGAGCCGAAGCGCCTCTTCGAGTCGCCCTACACCGACCACGCCCCCACCGGCCCGGACAGCTTCTTCCCCGACGCCGACGTGGACGTGATCGTCGAGACGCTGAACGGCATCAAGCGCACGGCCGTTCCTGAGGAAGTCGCGTGACCCGAGCGGCCAAGGGTTTTCACCGGTCCGCCTTGAATCAGCTGCTACCCGAGACCGACGACCTGGCCGGATACTTGAACACGACTCTGGAGGATTCCTCGGAGCGAATCAGAGATTCCTCGCTCCGTGGCCTTGTAGCTCACGTTGCGTTCACTTACGACTGCTTGCACAAGCCGAAGTCCACGTCCTGCTGTGTAGCGCTCGACAAGATCCCCGCGCATGTACAGGAAGTAAGACCCGAAGCCAGGACCGTCTGCACGCCGGAAGATGGTTGCCAACCTGTTCTTCTGGTCGAGCATGTCCGAGCTGCCGCCAGCGACGCGCAGATTCAGAGCCTCGGCGATCGGCGGCGCTGGGAACACCACGCCGCCAACCTGATTGAGCTGGCTGTGGTAATCCTCCCATGACCAGCGCCGACACGAGTCCTCAACTGGTACGCCGCGTCTCCACCCGCTGTCGAAGTAGTCAAACGCCCGATCGTTGAGGCGCTTCGGCACACCATGTTCATTTCGAACGTCGCTGCCGTAGGTCTCCGACCAGGGAATCTCGCCGTGGTAGGTGTAGTAGTCGGCTCCGGTCTCCGGGAATCCTCGATCACCGAGCTCACGGCCGGACGCGACCTCCTTGCGCATCTGCTCGACAGATCGAGGAGGGACAAAAACGGACGTCACCCAGCCTCGCACCTCGCGTCCGTCAGTTTTCCCTTCGTGCATCGCGGCGTCGAGAAGCACCCAGTCGCCAACCACTCCGTCGACTTCAGGCAGGCGGAGGATGCTCACATAGTCGGGGGTTTGACCATCCGCGATCCATTTGTGAAGGTCAACGGGCGACTGAGCGAAGACATCGTCGTGCGATGGGCTCCACTTCGGGATCTCCGCTGGAAAGGACGGGTCGATGTCACTGTCGGAGGGCCTGGGCTCGTGGAAGTACTCGTCCTTGAACTTTCCCTCGGCGCGCCGAAGTCCATACATCTCGAAGAAGGCGATCCACGAGTACTTCTTGCCGTAGCGATCAACCCGATGCCCGTCTCGCCTGTACTCCAGGTGGCCAACGATGATCTTGTCCACGTCGTTGAAGTGCGCCGTGGAGTACCCGAGCCGACGCATGCGGTCAGCGATCTGTTTTCGAACGCCCGCGTACTCCTTGTGCTTGAAGTCGTAGTTGCCGCGGTCATCCACGAGGCGACCAATCGTGTAGTTGCCGAAGTCCATATGGATCGCGTGTTCAGGGTCGTCGACGTCGCGCTTCCGGATCCGGGAAACCGGACGAAATGGCGAGACGGCGTGACCAGGAGATGGCATCAGCAACGAGCGGTCCGAAGGGGAGAGCGCCCTCGGACGGAGCTTCAGAAGGATCTGCAGCACACCGATCGCATATCCGCGGGTGAGCGCATGCCAAGTTGAGTGAGGGGACCCCGGGCGGAGGACCTGCTCCAGCAGGAGACGCGCAAGGCCGACCAGGTCGTCGCTAAAGTTCGACTTGCGGTTCTCCGTCGCCCAGACGCGCATGCAAACGCCGTAGCAGGCGGCAAGGACACGCTCGGTGACGTACGGGTCACCGAGCAACAAGACCGCCGACACCTCGTCGAAGAGCCGCCGTGGATGCGCCTCGCCCATGAGAACGAGTGCGCGAGTTGCTCGATCGCGAATCAGCCGGTCCGTTGTGGTGAGCAGCAAAGCGGTTATCCGGATCGCGTGGGCAGTAACCTCCGCGTCCACCTTGCTGTGCTCCTCGCGCTCGGCCCACGCCAGAAGGCGAACGAGATTGGAATCGGGATCTGCCGTTCGCACGAACTCCGACCACTCGACATCTCGCTCTGGCATCGACATCGAGGCGAGCCTGTCAATCAGCCAGCCGGCACCGAGCGGGTGCCCGTCACGCATGGCAAGGCCAACGACTACTTCGTAGACACGCGAGCGTAGTTCCTTTTCAGGTCGGCGCAGCAGGAACTCGACTATCCATTTTGTCTCTGGACCGAAACTTGATGAGGGGCGCCAGTAGAGGCCCTCAAGAAACACGTCAACGACCGGATGAACGAGTCGACGCTCCTTCGGAAGGTAGACGAGAAGCTCGGCGGGAGCCCCGTCACGCTCCGCCATCCGTCGCACGCGTTCGGGAAACTCAATCATGAGAGCTGAGGCGATACCCGGCTCGGCGAACTCGCGGCCCCAGTCGTCCACCACGAACACCGCACCGAGGCGCTGATCCTTGTAGAAGCACCGACGCACCCGCGCTTCGCTTGTCGTATCCAGGTGCGCGTCCAGGAGATGCCGCGCCACGAGGTGATCCGAGAAGCGCTGATACGGAAGCACGAGCACGTCGACGTAGCCGCCGTCTTGATAGCGGGAGTGTCCGATGAGAAGGCCAGCCGTCTTCATCGAGTCGATGATGGCGGATGCCTCCGGCAGGGTCGCTGCAGTGCAGGCTCGCACCTCGCCAAGCGCCTCGTCCCAGCTGAGCCACTCCCTGCGCTCCCTCGCGAGGACGCCAGCAAGGCCAGCGCGTCCATTGCGTGGGTCTCCCTTCATGATGTGCCAGCACGAGAGTTTCGAGATGTTGTGCGCCTTCTCAACCTCCTCGCCCACCTCCTTGACGAACCGCTCAAGGACATACGTCATGCTCTTCTGCCCCGATGCAAGATCCCGCAGGTGACTCTTCTGCGAGCGCTTCCCGAGATCCTTGATCCCCTCGCACATCAGACGTAAGAAGAGTGGTCGCGAGTACTCCGATGTGAGGAGGGGGACGTGGAGAGCCGGCAGGTCGTAGTACTTGAAGAACTCAAGTTGCGCATCAAACTCCTGCTCCTCGAAGCCCGGGTGACGAAGCACAGTCATCCTTTTGCGAGCGGCGTCCACGATCAAACTCGAATCGAATGGAGTGCGGCAAGAAACGACGAGCCCGACGTTCTCCATGTCCGCGACGGCACGCACGAGCCCGGGCAGCGCGCGGCGCCAGGTGTCGCGGTCGGACTCGTTTAACGCGTCGATCATGATCAGCGCTCGGCGTCCAGCCTCCTTCGCCTTGGCATCGAGGAGCGACATCAGCGCCTCACCGCTCGGCGCCAGCCCAGTGTTCTCGGCAATCGCGTCGAGAGGTGGGATGTCAGTCCTCAGTGCGTTCGCGAGCACCACCACCGTCGGCGTTCCGTCGTCGATCGCCTGGATCGCGTAGTCACAGAGAAAGTGTGTCTTGCCGGTGCCCCACTCCCCCAGAAGCAGTATCGAGGAGCCGTCCGCGACAAGGTCCCCTTCATGGCCGTCGGCGAACTCCGCCACCTCGTAGAGCGCGTCCTCTAGGCGTCGGATGGCCGCGAGGCGCGACTGCACACGGTCACGTTCGCTCGAACGAGCCTTCTTCTCTTCGTCGGATTCGGCTTCGGGCTGGGTTCCCTCCAGCGCCCAGAGGCGCGCCCGGAGCTCAGTTTCGGTAGTGGACAACCGCCCTCTGACGGATCGGAGATGACGGCGCAGACCGCGCAGGGCGGCCTTTCGGCCGACAACCGTGTCGGCCGAAGCGAGGGCATCGAGGTCCGCGATGCTGCGCTGAAAATTTGCTATGCGTCGCGCAAACAGCCCGTTCGCGAAGCGGTCATCCCGCTCATGGGCCTTGCGAAGCTCGCCTGCCAGCGCCTGAACCCGCTCGCGAAACGCTGAGCCTTGGGCCAACGCGTTACCGGCCTGCTGAAGGGGCACGATCGCGAGGTTCGGCGCTCGGGGATCGAGGGACGGCCCGTATCTTGGACCAGCAGAGCGCAGGGTCCGAGTGGCGACTCCGCTGAGCTCGCTCAGCAGGTCATTACCTCGAGAGTTCGTCATGTTTGTGCTCCAAAATTCCACGCCGCCGGGTCTGTTATCGCGCTACCACGTCCTTCGAATACCGCGATTCTCCTCGCCGCCTCCGACATCCAACGGCCTCCCACGCCACGTCCTCCCAGCCAGACGCACCTCTTTATCCACCGCCCCGTCCCCTGGCCACTCGCGTCCTGCGCGCGGCCGTTTGGGATGCGACGATGACGATCCACAAGCTCTCGGCCCGGCCGGGATATGCGTACCTGACCCGGTAGGTCGCTGCACTCGACTCGACGGAGGAGGGTGCCGCTCCCCTGGCCGACTACTGCTCGGCGAAGGCCGAGCCGCCCGGGGGTTGGGTCGGCTCCGGGCTCGTCGGGATCGACTCTCTGGAGGCCGGTGAAGTCGTGACGGCCAAGCAGATGAAGCACCTGTTCGGTACCGGGTCGCACCCGCTTACGGACGAGCCGCTCCGGGCGGCGTGCAAGATCTACGACAACACCGGTATCGACGGGTTCAACGCCGAAGTCGCCAAGCGAGTCCGCGACACGGGCGAGTCACGGCCGCCGCACGACGTGCGCGCCCGAGTGCGCTCGGAGGTCGCCCAGCGGTTCGTCGCCGATCATGGGCGAGCCGAAGAAGTGCGCGAGCTGTCGGACGCGCTGGCTCGTTACGCCCGCCCACGGCAGACGGCGGTAGCCGGGGTCGACCTGACCTTCTCGCCGGTGATGTCGGTCCCGGCTCTGTGGGCGGTCGCACCTCCCTACGTGGCGCGGGTGATTGAGGCGGCGCACGATGCCGCGGTACGCGACGCGCTCGCTGTCATCGAGCGGCAGGCGCTGTTCACCGGGGAGGGCGCGACGGTGCCCGGCAGGTCGAGACCCGTGGGCTGGCTGCCACGTCGTTCACCCACCGTGACTCCAGGGCCTGAGACCCCGACCTGCACACCCACGTCGCGGTCGCCAACAAGGTGCAGACCCGGCAGGGCGAGTGGCTGTCGGTCTACGGCACGGCGCTGTTCGAGCACGCGGCGAGTTCAACTGGTCGACACAACACCGCGTTGGAGCGGCAGCTGGTCGAGGCGCTCCGGGGAGTGCGTCGAGCGACCCGGGGCATCGACAGGCTCGCCCGCCGGAGACCGCACGCGGCCGGTGCGGGAGAGCTCCGGGGTGCCGGCCGCGCTGAGCGAGCGGTGGTCGGAGCGACGCACGGCGACCGGCAAGGCAGACGCCGTCGTCCGGCTACCGCGCGAGCAGTAGGCCTGACCTGCGCTTATGCAGAAGCGCGGACCGGTAGTAGGCAAAACGTCGAGCGTCCTGTATGCAAAATAGAAGGTGAGTGTCATGCAATCTGTAGGATAGGACTATGACCGCTTACCTCCCCCGTGTCGCCGATGGCGAACTGGAGCGGCGGCTGCGCGCTATCGGAGCCGTGGTGATCGAGGGGCCAAAGGCGTGCGGCAAGACGTGGACCGCCTCCCAGTTCGCCACGACCACCTTCAGGCTCGACGAGGATCCCGCCATCCGGGCCCTGATCCGGAATGCGCCCGAGCAGCTGTTCGAGAGCCCAACGCCGATCCTCTTCGATGAATGGCAGGTCGAGCCCACGCTCTGGAACCGCGTGCGCCGCCAGGTCGACGACCGCCAAGGCAAGGGCCTGTACATCCTTACCGGCTCTGCCACTCCGAACGACGATGCCACCAGACATTCCGGGGCAGGCCGCTTCGGCGTGATCCGCATGCGTCCCATGAGTCTGTTCGAGTCGAAGCACTCCAACGGCGACGTTTCACTCGCCGCCTTACTCGAAGGTGAATCACAGCAGGGCAACGGCCAGCACCTCTCGTTCATCGACGCGGTTGAGCGCATAGTGATCGGCGGCTGGCCCGAACTGCTCAACTCCGAGGAGGACGAAGCCCGCAACTGGCTCCGCGACTACCTCCGTCAGGTCGCCGAGATCGACGTACAGGGGCTCGGAACGCGCCGAAACCCCGGCAACATTCGCAGACTCCTCGCCTCGCTCGGCCGTGCCGTGGGTCAATCGACGAAATCCACCGAGATTGCCAAGGACGTAGGCGGCGACGACGGTCCAATCGCCCGCGACACGCTCGCCAACTACTTGAACGCCCTCGAACGGCTCCACATCATCGACGACTCAGAGCCATGGCGTCCGCACATGCGGTCCCGGGCGCGGCTTCGCCAAGCACCAGTCCGCTACCTCGTCGATCCATCGTTGGGCCTCGCCGCTCTTGACATCGGCAGCACCGAACTAATGCGCGACCTGAACGCGCTGGGCCTGCAATTCGAAGCGCTCGTCGTGAGAGACCTGCGGGTCTACGCCCAGCCGCTCGGTGGCACGGTCGACTCGTGGCGTGACTCCAACGGGCACGAGGTCGACGCCATCGTCAACGTTCGCGACGACAAGTGGGGAGCCTTCGAGATCAAGCTCGACCACGACGCCGTCGACGAGGCAGCCGGATCTCTATTGCGCTTCGCAACAAAGGTGGACACGAGCAGGCACGGCGAGCCCGCCTTCCTCGGAGTCATCATCAGCAGCGGCTCCTACGCCTACCGCCGCAATGACGGCGTCCACGTCATTCCGATCGGCTGCCTTGGGCCATGAGCACGCCGCTTCCTGCGAAACCATCACCGGAGGTGACCTCGATGCCGGCCGCTGAGTTCAGCGAGTTCTCGTACGGATACGCCGTCGTACGCCAGGCCGTGGACCTACCGCTCTACGACGACATCTGACAGAGGCCAGACGGCCTGATTCCGCAGAAGATCGCCAAGAGCGGAAATGGTTGGGCGCGGTGGCGCCCGCTCGGGACGATGGAGTCATGGATGAGCCCGACGACTCTGAACATGACTGCGCGTTCTGCCTCGGGCGTGAGGCAGCGCATCGAGGCGAGCCGTCGACCTCGAACCCCTACCCCCCTACGGGCGCAGAGGTCGGCTCTATCGAGAGGTACGAGTCAGACCACGGTCTCTGGGACGCCGGTCACCACATCGGCTCGATGGAGCCGGATGGGGTGCCGTGGTACGCGCAGCCCGAGCCCGTGAAGGGCTCGTAAGGCTGGGCCAGTGGGCCGTGCAGGCGACTGGCCGGGATGTCACGTTCCCGGTATGCTTCCGTGACATGACGATGCTGTCGCCCGCTGCGGTGATCCGAGAGACGCCGGAGAAGTCCTTCGTCCGTGTGGACAGGCTTCCCGGCTCCTCGACCGCTGCCCGGAAGGCGGCTTCGCGTGCGGTGACGGACGGCCTGCTCCTGCCGGTCCGACGGGGGCTGTACTACCGGGGGCGTCGGACCCGATACGGCGTGGTCGCCCCCCGCCCCGAGGATGTTGCTCGCGCGGTGCTCGGCACCCGTGGCATCGGTCCGGCCGGCTACTCCGCCGCTCGCGCCTGGGGGGTGACCACCCAGCTCCCCCCGGTGTGGCATGTGGCGACCCTGCGGACGGTCGACCCGATCGACGGTGTCGTCCAGCACGACCGCAAGAACCTCGCTCGCGCAGACCTAAACGAGAAGGAGATCGCGCTGCTGGAACTCCTGCGCTCTCCCGAGGTCTACGTCGAGGCGGGCTGGGACGCGCTTGTCGCGAAGGTCCGAGCCTCGTTGCGTGCCGGCGAGATCAGAGCCGAGCGACTGCGTGAGGCTGTACACGGCGAGTACAACCGGGCCGTTCGCGACAACTTCGCTCGGCTCGACGAGACGTTGGCGGTCGCAGTGTGAGTGAGCAGCTGCGTCGCAACCTCGACGACCTCGATGCCCTGGCCGCCCGGACCGCTGCGGCCCGAGAGTTGCCCGCACCGTACGTCGAGAAGGACTTTTGGGTCACCGAGGTGCTCCGCGCCGCCGCCGTCGATCGGGTGGTTGCCATGCCCGACGGCTCGACCGCGCCCGTGACGTTCTTGTTCAAGGGCGGCACCAGCCTCAGCCGCGTCTTCGGGATCGTGGACCGCTTTTCCGAAGACGTCGACCTGCTCGCAGTCTTTCCCGATGGGCCGTCACCCAGGGCCCGTCACGACGTGCTCAAGCAGGTCGACACCGACGTGATCGCACACCTGGGCCTCACCAACGATGACGTGACCCACGGCGCCTCAACAACTGGCGTGAAGCGCCACACGACCTACAACTACCCCGTGACCGAGTACGACAACGGACTCAAGGAAGGCGTGCTGCTTGAACTCGGCAGCCGCGGCGGCACCTACCCCGCCGGACCACACTCCTACCGTTCAATGGTCGCCGACTACGCGATCACCGACCTCGGCGAGACCGAGGACACCTGGGAGGAGTTCGCCAGCTTCAAGATCAACGTGCTCGCGCCCGAACGAACACTGCTGGAGAAGATCGCCGCCGTTCACGACGCCGCCATCCGTGGCGATACCGCGACACTGCTCAAGCACGGTCGACACTTCTACGACATCGACCGACTCCTCAACACCAGCAGCGTCACCGACGCACTCGACGCGCTCGGCGCGAGCGGCCTCGCAGATCTGGTCGAGGACATCAACGCCCACAGCGACGAGGCCGGCTTCTCCTGGAGCCCACGTCCCGCTGGCGGGTACGCCGACAGCCCGGCCTTCGCCCGGACCGCCGATGTGCGTGAGGCAATCCGCACCGGCTTCGAGGCGGCTCAGGCCCTCATCCGCGGCGATCGGATCAGCCTCGACGACGTCACCACGACCGTCCTGACGAACCGCGAAAGGCTGTGATCCCGTGTTTCCCTGGCGTACCAATGCATGTCCAGCGACTTCACCGGACGTTTCCGAGCGCGACCTTCACGGCGACGAGCTCGCCGAGGTCACCGCGCTCGTCGCAGGCTGAGGCGCTCCCTCACCCATCCAGCAGGTCTCACCGCTCGTCGTCGACCAACTCCGGCAACTCGTCGGCGAGGTCCCCCAGCTGCGAGTCGCCACCGTGACCCTGGGCCTCGAAGTCGAGGGAACCGGATCCGTCGCAGGCGAGTTCGTGGAGACCGTCTGCGGTATTCCGGACGCACACTGCTGCCGGCGTCGCGCCTGGACCCAGGCAACGTAAGCGGTCAGCGGATCTGGATGACCAGCCGCGCATTGCTGCCCTGGTATCGAGCCGGGCCGCTGCTGTAGGACGCCCTGACCTCCAGCCTGCCACCCTTGGGAATCGCCCGTCCCGAGGGCAGCACGAGCTTCGCCTTCGCGACCCCGTGCTTCACGTTGGATACCGCCACGACCTTGTTCCCCACCAGGAATCGCACGACGCCCAAAGGCACCGATTCAGCAGATCCCACCGCGGCAACCAAGGTCACGGTTCGACCTGGCTTCGCCTTTCCCTTCTTAGTCAAGGTGGTGGTCGTGCGCGCCAGGTCCGGCCCGGGCAGCAACGATGAGCTCGGCTGCATCGTCGGAGATCCGGCGTACGCCACGGAGACGTGAGACAGGTAGCGACCGGCAACAACACTCGCGACGCCGTTCACCAAGGGGACCGTGGCGATCTGGCCGGTGCCGACCGAGAGGGTCACGTTCCCCGTCGGGATTCCCCCGGGCGATTCCACCCGGACGTCGTACCGGACGCGGTTGTTTCCGCCGGCGAGTGCGACCCAGCTTGATCTCGTCTGCATCGTCGTGACATGCGGCACAGTCAGCTGGACGTCGGCCCGTCCGATCTCGATTCCAGGAGCCGGCGAGTAGCTCGCGGTGATACTCCGGCTGCCGCCGTGCGGCAGCCGAATGTCCTGCTGCACTTGGCCGTTGCGAAGGTCGAGCACGGCAAAGACCTCGGTACCGTCCCGCAGGATCACCTGCCCCTCGGCTTTGACCCGAGAGTCCAGTGAAACGCCGACGACGAAGTACGCCACGCCCGACGCCGACACCGACGTCGAATAGAACGCCACGCGGACGCCGTAGTGGAGGACGAAGTCGACGCCGGAGGTGACCGAACCAGCAGTGACGCCGGTCTCGGCCGCGCCGAACGGTGTCGGACTGCCTCCCACGCAGACCGGTGCCCAATACGCCTGGGGTCCGTCGGCGCAGACCAGCACGTTGCGTGCGGGCAAACCTGACAGCAGGTAGTTGCCGTCGTCGTCGGTTTCGACTGCCGAGATGAGATCCCCGGCGTTGGTGAAGGCATAGGCATGGGCACCGGCGAGTGCCCGGCCGCCAGAGGCGGCGTCACCGCTGATATGCCCCGCGACGGCAGCCCCGGGACTCAACCGGACCGGCTGCAGCGTGAGAGCGTTGCCGGTCGAGGTGACAACCGAAGCCCACCGAGGAGCCACCGTTCCGTACGGCGATCCCGTGACGTACCAGGCGGTCGCCAGATTTCCTGCCGGGTCGACGTACGCCACCAGGTAACTGCCAGCCGACAACCCGCCGATGGTGAACGCGCCGGCGCTATCGCTCTCGGCGATCGGTTCGTCATCGTCGAGCGCACTGACCGCCGCGCCCTCGGTACCGACGGACGAGGCGAGTTCGCTCACCGCGGCCGCCTCGGCCTCGTCGTCGTCCACCCGAACGGCGACAACGGCGATTCCCTCCAGCGGATCTCCGGTCGAATCGAGAACCGTCCCGCTGATGGACCCACTGCCGGCCGCCCAGGCCGGTGCCGTGCTACCGAGCATCGCGGTGATCACCGCGATCACGACCGCCGCAACGACCGACATCCGGCCGAACTGTGCTGACCTGCTGCGCATGGGTTCCCCCCGGGAGAGTCCGGTGCCTGATCACCGGACGACCTTCGTAACAGGACGTCACCAGCGAGGAGAAGCGCTCCGTGATCGATACGCCCGCCCGTGGTCGATTCCGGTACGAACGGCCTAGCCCGATCGGAGCAGATCCGCACCACGGCAACGCCACGTCATCGGCGTCGAGCCACGGGACCACTGGGCGTCACGAGTACCCAGCGCTGCACAACACTTGACGAATCCACCGCCAACGGCCGCGCCCCAACCGCGCTTGACGATCGAACGGCGGGGACCAACCGCGCTCGACGATTCGAGGGCCGACGTTCCCCAAACCGTGCTTGACGGATCGACACAGGGTGGCCGCCCGACCTTGCCCACGATCACGACCGCGGTGCGCCAACCGTGCTTGACTATTAACGGCCAGCGGTGTTCCGACCAGGCTTGACGATCGTGGCGAAGCCGGAAGCCAACGCTGCTTGACTATCCCGGCCGGCCGGCGACCGGAACGATCGCTCCGGTCCGCGGTACAGTGACGCCCATCGAGGTCGCCGAGCCGGGGGAGGTCGCCATTCCACCGCCGGCCCACCGCACCCATCACCAGCGGACGTTCGCGCTGCTGGCGACCGGCATCGGTGCCTTCGCCCTGCTGCAGTCCCTGGTCGTCCCTGCCCTGCCGGTGTTCCAACAGAGCATGGGGACCTCTCAGGCGGCGGTCACCTGGATGCTGACGGCGTACCTGCTGTCGGCGTCGGTGTGCACTCCGATCATCGGGCGCCTCGGGGACATGAAGGGGAAGAAGCGCCTCTTCGTCATCACGCTGATCGTCCTCGGCGTCGGGACGGTTCTCTCCGCCTTCGCGACCACGCTCCCGATCATGATCGTGGGCCGGGTCATCCAGGGCATGGGAGGCGGTTTGCTCCCGCTGGCGTTCGGCATCATCCGCGACGAGTTCCCATCGGAGAAGGTGCCGAACGCGATCGGGTCGATGGCCGCGCTCACCGCCGTCGGCATCGGGTTCGGCATCGTCTTGGCCGGGCCCATCGTCGACCTGCTCAGCTATCACTGGCTGTTCTGGTTCCCGATGATCCTCATCGTCACCTCCACGATCGGGACGGCGCTGTTGGTCCCGGAATCGCGGGTGCGGGCCGCCGGCCGGATCAACTGGACGGCCGCGGTGCTGCTGTCGGTGTGGCTGGTGGCGCTCCTGTTGGCCATCAGCCAGGCACCGACCTGGGGGTGGCTCGCGCCCGGGACGCTCGGCCTGCTCGGCTGCGCCGTCGTCGTCGCCGCCCTGTGGGTCGCCGTCGAGGCCCGCTCGGCACATCCGCTGATCGACCTGCGGATGATGACGATCCGCGCGGTCTGGACCACCAACCTCGTCGCGCTGCTGTTCGGGATGGCGACGTACGGGACCTTCGGCTTCCTGCCCGCGTTCCTGCACACCTCGCCCGAGGCTGGCTACGGCTTCGCCGCACCGGTGTCCGAGTCCGGCCTGATGCTGCTGCCGCAAGCGATCATGATGTTGCTGCTGGGGATGTGCGCTGGACGGCTCGCGCAACTCATCGGCTCGCGAACCGTCCTCATGCTGGGCGCCGCGATGGCCATTGCCCCGTTCCTCATGCTGGTGTTCTTCAACGACCAGAAATGGCAGATCTACCTGGCGACCGCCTTCCTCGGCATCGCCATGGGGATGGCCTTCGCCGCGATGGCCAACCTGATCGTGCAGGCCGTGCCACCGGACCAGACCGGCGTCGCCAGCGGCATGAACGCCAACATCCGGACCATCGGCGGCGCGCTGGGTACCGCCCTGATGGCCACCATCGTGACCGCCGGAGTTGCTCCGGGCGGTGTCCCGGAGGCGGCCAGCTACGACCGCGGGTGGAGCTTCCTGTGTCTGGCCACCGCGTTGAGCGTCGCGGCCGGCTTCCTCATCCCGCGCTTCCCCGCTCCCCCGGGCGGCACCGAGCCCGACGTCGAACTGCGCCACGCCGAACTGGCGATCGTGGCGGGCGGCACCGTCGTCGGCGACGACCCGGAGTAGCCGACCCGTTCGTCCTGGTCGCCGCAATCCCGCAACACCGGGCACCACCGCCGGACAGCTGCCTATGCTCGAAGCCGGACTACCGACAGGGGGACCATGGCCGCCGAATCCACCCACCAGCACTTCGTCCGAGGCCTCGTCGCAGTGCACGAGCAGCTGCGAAGTGGCGCGGAGCAGGTACGTCAGCTTGCCGCGGCCTCCAGTCCTCACCAAGGGGCGCAGCTTGCCTCCGCGGTTGACGGATTCACCGAAACGCTGCTGGACCATCACCGATCCGAGGACGTCTTCTTCTTCCCTGCCTTTCGCGCTGCGGCTCGGTTGTCGCGCAACGACTCGGAATTCCTCGACCTCCGCGACGCCGAACATGTCCCGATCCACCGGCTTGCCGTTGAGCTTCGCGACCTGCTCCCCCAGTTCGACGGACGACGAGTCCCGACGCAGCTCGAGCATCGAGTGACCGCGAACATCACCGAGCTGGGCGAACTGTCACTGCCCCACTTCGCCGAAGAGGAACGAGTTCTCACCGCGGACCACCTCGCAACCATGATCACTGACCGGGAACTCGGCAACGTCTACCGGGACATGGGCCGCAACTGGAACCGCACCTGAGGATCGGCCCGCACAAGGGCGGCCCGTACGCCGGGGCCCGCTGCGCTCCGGGCACCGCTTCGGTCGGCCGCCGGCAGTGACCGGAGCAGCTCCCGCCACGCCCACGGACGACGCGGTCGCCGTGGGCGTGCGCGACGGCCCGTCGCCCCCGGTCCCCCTGGCTTGTCTTGCCGGACGGCCGCGGCCCGTCATGCCGCGCGTCCGCCGCCCGCGGCGGGCGGGGTTGGCCGGACTGCGGCCGGCGTGATGGCTGGTCGCGTTTCGCCCCACGGGTTGCCGGGGAAGACCTCCGCCGTCGATGTACCGCGCCGCAGGGCGCCGTCCCGATCCAACTCGGAGGAACGACATGATCGGCTTCATCATCGGTCTGCTCATCGTGGGCCTCATTGCGGGGGCACTTGCTCGGCTGCTGGTCCCCGGGCGGCAGGACATGTCGATCCTCATGACCATCGTGCTGGGCATCATCGGATCGTTCGTCGGCGGCTTCCTCGGCTACCTGATCTTCCACAAGGACGCGAGCGAAGGCTTCCTGCAGCCGGCCGGGATCATCGGCTCGGTGATCGGGGCAGTCATCGTGCTGCTGCTGTGGGGCTGGCTGTCCAACCGGACCGCCGTACGCCGGTAACGCCGGCCTCAGCCGGAATCGCGACGATGCGTACCCCGCTGGCGAGGGGCCCCATCAGCGAGGCCGTCATTGGAGTGGTCCGTGGTCGCCAGCCCATGGGCCACTCCGTCTCCCAGGCGATAGCCGATAGCCCCGATCCCTTGTCCGACAGCGATCTGCAGCTCGCCTTGGCCGTGTCGTACGAACTGAACTACGGCGGCTTCGTCGACGAGGTGGGCGAGCCGGAGTGGGATGAGACGCAGCTGGCGCTACGGCGGCAACTGGAGACCGCCTTCGCGTGCGCCCTGCACTCGACGGTGCAGCAGCCGACGCCCTCCGAGGAGCCGGTGGCACGGCAGCTACGCCGCGTTGTCGAGGGCACCCCAGGTCCGCCGCTGTCGTCGTTCCTGCAGCGCACGGCCACCGCGAGCCACTACCGGGATCTGCTGACGCAGCGCGCCGTCTATCACCTGCGGGAAGCCGATGCGCACACCTGGGGCATCCCCCGATTGCGCGGGCGTGCCAAGTC
This sequence comes from Actinomycetota bacterium, assembly GCA_004297305.1. Taxonomy (NCBI): domain Bacteria; kingdom Bacillati; phylum Actinomycetota; species Actinomycetota bacterium. Next base: position 111,767 of record SCTR01000008.1, on the reverse strand, counting down.
GGCACTGGTCGAGATTCAACTGGACGAGTACGGCAGCGGGGTTCCGGGCCGCGCCCACGCGGCGCTCTTTGCCGCCACCATGCGCCAGTTGGGCCTCGATGACACCTACGGCGCCTCCTGGGATGTCGCCTTCGCCGAGACCCTCGCGGCCAACAACCTCATGTCGTTCTTTGGCTTGCACCGCAAGCACGTCGCCGCACTCGCCGGGCATCTCGCGGCCCTGGAACTCACCTCGACCGTGCCGAACCGGCGCTACGCCGCGGGTCTGCGACGGCTCGGGTTCGGCGCGGACGCGACGGCGTTTTTCGACGAACACGTCGTAGCCGACGCCTTGCACGAACAGGTCGCGGCTGTCGATCTGTGCGGGTCGCTGGTCCGCGACGACCCCGGCGCGCTTGGCGACGTGCTCTGGGGTGCGGCAGCGTGCGTGGAGCTGGACGCGCGGGCTTCCCACGCCCTGTTCCGCCGCTGGCAGTCGTCCAGCGTCGGCGCGGCGTGACCGCCGGACGGCCTGGGCATGACGACGACCGAACTCGACGTGGACTACGTCCTGCCGCTTCGCTGGCAGGACGACCGCGACCTGGCCGACCTCGCCGAATACCTGCGCGGGATCTCGCCGTACGTCCGGATCATCGTCGTCGACGGCTCCGACGAGGAATTGTTCCGTAGCCACTGCCGGACCCTGGACGAGATCGCGGACGTCGTACGGCCGTGCTTCGCCGGCCGCAACGGCAAGGTCACCGGCGTCCTCACCGGCCTCGCCCGCTGCCACAGCGAGCACGTCGTCATCGCCGACGACGACGTCCGGTACAACCCGTTCAGTTTGGCGGCTGTCGTCGCGGCACTGGCCGACGCGGATCTCGTCGGACCCCAGAACTACTTCTCTCCGTCCCCGTGGCACGGTCGCTGGGACACCGCGCGTTCGCTGCTGAATCGCTGCTTCGGCGCGGACTATCCGGGCACTTTCGCCGTACGCCGCTCTCGTTTCGTGGCAATGGGTGGCTACAGCGCCACGGTCCTGTTCGAGAATCTCGAACTCATGCGGACGGTACGCGCGGCCGGCGGCCGGGTGAGCCGCCCCCTCGGAATCTACGTCGAACGCCGTCCGCCGAGTTCCGCCAAGTTCTTCTCGCAACGCATCCGGCAGGCCTACGACGACCTCGCGCAGCCGCCGCGTGCAGCGCTGTTCCTGGCGGTCGTCCCCGCTGTGCTCGTCACAGCCCTGCGTCGCCCTGGCTGGTTGATACCGGCCGCTGCGGCGATCGTCGGGATGGCCGAGGTCGGCCGGCGCCGCGCCGGCGGCCGGTCCGTCCTACCGGCATCCGGCAGCCTGCTCGCGCCGCTGTGGGTGCTCGAACGCGGCATCTGCAGTTGGCTCGCGGTCGGCTGTCGCTGGCGGTACGGCGGCGTCCGTTTCGGACCGCACCGCCTTCGGCGGGCGGCGCATTCGAACCGGGAACTGCGCGCCATGGCTCGGCATCGACGCGACGCACTGCTAGCCGAGCCCGAAGAAGGCTCAGGCCGGCCGGTGCGGCCGCTGATCGAGACCGTCGTCGGAGAACCGGCTGCCCTGATGTGAGCCGTCGCAGAACGGTTTGGTCGAGGAGAAACCGCAGCGGCACAACGCAACGGTGCGGCGACCCGGTTCGATGAGACGGCCGTCGGCGTCGCGGATCTCGAACTCGCCCCGCAGGACCAGCGGTCCGTCGCGGTACGGCGTAATGCTGGCCCCACGCGTCGGCTCGCCCACGGCTGCGGGCATTCCCGGGCCGCGGGGGCGTCAAACGGGAGGGACGAGACTGATCAGGACGCGTCAGCGGTGCGCACCGGATCGACGGCAGCGTCACGACGGCGTTCCGCGACGGTGTGGTCGAGCACCGGAATGAGCCCGACCAACAGCGCGATCTGCTTCTCGTCCCTGGTGGTGGCCATGACGGGTCCCCTCATCAACGTGGTCCCTCGTCGAACACGACTCACCGTAGTCGCCCTGGCACGCACCGGCGGCTGTCGTCAGGCAGCTGCGACACGACTGCGACCGGCGTGACCAGACTGCGACACGTCACATTTCGTCGAGCGCCCGCAGCCGGCTTCGGAGTTCATGGCCAGGCCACAACCGCACCATCAGCCCCAGCGCGAGCAAGCCGACGACGCCGCCCACCACGACCGCGAACGCCGGCGAGGTGAGGTCCGCGATCCAGCCGGTGAGCAGGAAGCCGAGCGCCGAGGTCAGGGTGAAGCCCGCACCCGCGATCCCGGCGACTCGCCCGCGCTGTGACGGCGGAGTGAGGATGTTGGTGAAGGCCATCAGGGAGACGACGAAGGCCGACAACACGCCCGCGGCGCACCACAGCAACGCGGTCACCGCGACGGTAGGGCTGCCGGCCGTCGCCAGCATCGGCAGCGTGCACGCCACCGCGAACGGGAAGACCAGGTCCAGTTGCACCAGGGGCCGTTGCCGGCCGATGAGGACGCTGCCGACCGCGGCTCCGGCCAGGCTGATCGCCATCAACGCGCCGCCCCACTCGTCGCCGACACCCTGGTCTCGCGCGTAAGCCAGGGCCGCCGCCTCCGGCGCCACCAACGGCCAGGCCATCAGGCAGGCCAACAGGACGACGGACCGGCGGGACCGGTCGCGGGCCAACAGCACCGCGCCCTCGCGCAGATCCGACAGGAGGACCAGCAGCGACGGCTCGCCCACCAGCGCGGCCGGACGCGGCTTCAACGTCAAGGAGAGAATGAGGAATGACGCGGCGAACGACACGGCGTCCAGCGCCAGCGCCACCTGCGAGCCGAGCAGGTTCACCACGACGGCGCCCAGGGCGAGCCCGATGATCTGGTTGATCAACGTCAACGAGCGCGTCATCCCCATGCCGGCCGCGATCTGATGGGCCGGCAGCACGTCGGGCACCGTCGCCGTACGCGCCGCATCGAACGGCGCGGTGAACAACTCGGCGACGAAGAGGATGGCGAACGGCACCCAGAGCGGCACGCCGGTGACCACCGTCAGTGCCATGAACGCGACGATGAGGGCGCGGGCGGCGTCGGCGACGAGCATGACGCCCCGCCGGGACAGCCGGTCGGCGAGCGGGCCGAGCAACGAGCCGCCGAAGACCGCGGGGACCGCGCCGACGGCGAATGCCGCCGCGGCCCCCAGCGCCGACCCGGTCCGGTCCAGCACGAGCAGGGCCAGCGCTACCCGGGCGACCTGGTCACCGGATTCGCTGGCCACCTGGGCGGCCACAATGCCGCGGAACTCGCGGTGCGCGAGGACGTCCCGGTACCGGACCGGACTCGCCCCCGACTGCACGCTCATCTCCGCCTCACTGGTAGAAGACCCGCTCGACGACACTCCTCGCCCGGCGGGTCAACCGTCGGTAATCGTCCAGCAACCGACCGCTATCGGACGGACCGTAGCCCAGCACGTGCGCCACCGCTCGCAGCTCGCGCAGGTCCGACGGGACCGAGTCCACCGGCCGGCCCCGCACCAGCATGGCGGCGTTGCGCACCCGGCTGGCGATCCGCCACGCCCCGAGCAGCGCCTCGGCGTCCTGGTCGTCGAACAGCCCCGCTGCTTCGGCGGCGCGCAGCGCGGCCAGCGTGCCGGTGGTCTGCAGGTTGCGCTGCTGTCCGGCGTACCGCAGCTGCATGAGCTGCACCGCCCATTCGACGTCGGACAGGCCCCCGCGGCCGAGCTTCGTGTGCATCGCCGGATCCGCGCCGCGCGGCAGCCGTTCGGCCTCCATGCGCGCCTTGAGCCGCCGGATCTCCCGGACCGCCTCCTCGTCGACCCCGCCGTCCGGCCACCGCAAGGGGTTGGCGAGTTGCAGGAAGCGCTGCCCCAACTCCGGATCGCCGGCGACGAACGAGGCACGCAGCAGTGCCTGGCTCTCCCAGGTCTCGCTCCACCGCGCGTAGTAGGCGGCGTACGCCGACAGCGTCCGCACCAGCGCCCCGGCGCGGCCCTCCGGTCGCAGGTCCGCGTCGATCACCAGCGGTGGGTCCGGTGACGGTACGGCGAGCAGCCGGCGAAGCTCGTTGGCCACCGCGAGCGCCGCGTCAGCCGCCGCCCGCTCGTCGGCGCCGGGCAACGGGTCATGGACGAAGATCACGTCGGCGTCGCTGGCGTAACCGAGCTCACGGCCGCCGAACCGGCCCATCGCGATGATCGCCAGGCGCGTGGGCAGCTTGCCGCCGGTGCTCCGTCCGACCGACCGGACCGCGGCCTGCAATGCCCCGACCACGGTCGCGGCGGTCACCTCCGACAGCGCCGCGCCGACCGCCTCGATATCCAGCAGCCCCGACAGGTCCGCCACCGACACCCGCAACAGTTCCCGGCGACGCAGCGCCCGCACCGCGGCGACGGCCAGTTCCGGATCGTCGTAACGCGTCGCCGCCGACAATGCCTCGGTTTCCAGGGCTTCCTGACTGCGCGGGACAAGTTCGCCGTCGTCGGCGAGCATCCGGACCGCCTCCGGGGCGCGCAGCAGCAGCCCGGAAGCATAACGACTGGTCGCCAGCACCGCCGCCATCCGCTCTGCCGCAGCCGATTCGTCGCGAAGCAACCGCAGATACCACGGGGTGGCTCCCAGCGAATCGGACAGCCGGCGGAAGGCCAGCAGCCCGGCGTCGGGGTCGGGAGCGTCGGCGAACCACCCCAACAGCACGGGCAGCAGCGTGCGCTGGATCGCCGCGCGCCGGGCCATCCCGGAGGTCAGCGCTTCGATATGCCGAAGCGCCCCGGCGGGATCGACGTACCCGAGCGCGACCAGCCGCTGCTCGGCGGCCTCCGGGGTGAGGCGGGCGTCGCCGGCTGGCAGCCGGGCGACGGCGTTCAGCAACGGCCGGTAGAACAGTTTTTCGTGCAACCGGCGTACCTCACGCCGGTGCCGCCGGAACGCCGCCACCAGGTCGTCCACCGGATCGACCCGGAAACCCAGCGACCGGCCGAGCCGCCGCAGGTCCGCGTCGTCGTCCGGGACCACGTGGGTACGGCGCAACCGGTGCAACTGGATCCGATGCTCCAGCCGACGCAGGAACCGGTACGCCGTGGCCAGCGAGGCGGCGTCCTCCCGGCCGACGTAACCCCAGGTGGACAACGATTCCAACGCTTCCAACGTGTTGGAGCTGCGCAGCATCACGTCGCTTCGCCCGTGGACCAGCTGCAGCAATTGCACCGCGAACTCGACGTCGCGCAGGCCACCGGGCCCGAGTTTGAGTTGCCGTTCGGCATCGCGGGACGGTACGTGCTGCTCGACGCGGCGCCGCATCGCCTGGACGTCTTCGACGAAGTTCGACCGGTCAGCGGCGGCCCAGATGAACGGCAGGACCGCATCGACGTACGCCGCCCCCAGCGCGCGGTCGCCGGCCGCGGGGCGCGCCTTCAGCAACGCCTGGTACTCCCAGGTGCTCGCCCAGCGCTGGTAGTACGCCACATGGCTGGCCAGCGTTCGAACCAGCGCGCCGCTGCGACCCTCCGGGCGCAGTGCCGCGTCGACCTCCCAGAGGCTGCCCTCGGCAGTGGTCGCGCTGCAGGCCCGGATCACCCCGGCGGCGAGCTTGGTCCCCGTCGCCAGGGCGCCGACCTCGTCCCCGCCCGGGAACGGTTCGGCGACGAAGATGACGTCGACGTCGCTGACGTAGTTCAGTTCACGCCCGCCACACTTACCCATCCCGATCACCGCGAACCGGCACGGCGGCGCATCCGGCGGCAGGCCGGCACGGGCGACGGCGACCGCCGCGTCCAATGCGGCGTCGGCGAGCGCGGCCAACGCCGCGCCGACCTCCTCGACCGGCAGCCCGGGGCCGCCGTCGTCGCCGACCAGGTCGAGCGCGGCCAGGCTCAGCAGCAGGCGCCGGTAGGCGACGCGCAGGTCGGCCAGCACCTCCGGACCCGCACCCCGGGCGACCGGCACCTCGTCCGTCGGGTCCGCGCCCACGGCCCGCAGCAATGCGCCGCGGACCGCCGCGGCGTCCAGCGGTTCCCGTACCCAGTCGTCGGTCAGCGCCCGCCACTGCCCCGGGTGGCGGACCAGGTGGTCGGCCAACCCCAGCGAGGTGCCGAGGACGGCGATCAGCCTGCGGCGCAACGGTCCTGCTGCTGCCACCGCGCCTCGCAGCGCGGTAGCCTCCGCGGCGGCGGCGTCCGGCGTGCCATCCCCGCCGGCGGCACTGTCCACGACTCGGATCAGGCAGACCAGCGCTTGATCGGGATCGGCGGCATCCCCGAGGTCGTCGAGCAGCAGGTCCACGGCGTCCGCCGGCAGCGCCGCCAGCAGTGCCTGCATCGCCGGGGAATCCAGCAGGCCGTCCGCGCGGGCGACGTCGACGAAGCCGAGCCGAGCCAGTCGGGCCTGCCGGCTCGACGGCCGGCCCGCCGGTCCGGGCTCGGCCCGGTGGCCGGGCAGCGTCGTCACCCGGCGACCCTAGCCGCCACGTCGCCGGCCGATCCCCGTCCGCCGCGCACGCTCAAGCGCGGGAACCTGCACCTGGTCCGCCGGCACAACCTCAGCAGACCGGCGACGTCAGCGCGCGGCCACCTCAGCGCGCCGGCAACCTCCGCGGACCGGCGACCTCAGAGGACCGGCAGGTACCGATCGAGCTCGTAGCGGCTGACCTGACGCCGGTAGTCCTCCCACTCCGCCTTCTTGTTGCGCAGGAAGAAGTCGAAGACGTGCTCCCCCAAGGTCTCGGCCACCAGCTCCGAGCCCTCCATCGCCTCGATGGCCTGGTTCAGCGACTGCGGCAGCGGTCGCATGCCGAGCGCCCGGCGTTCGGCCTCGGTGAGCGACCACACGTCGTCCTCAGCACCCGGCGGCAGTTCCAGGCCGAGTTCGATGCCCTTCAGGCCCGCGGCGAGCAGCACGGCGTACGCCAGGTACGGGTTGCACGCACTGTCCAGCGAACGGACCTCGACCCGGGTCGAGTTGCCCTTGGTCGGCTTGTACATCGGAACCCGTACCAGCGCCGAGCGGTTGTTGTGCCCCCAGCACACCCACGCCGGCGCCTCGCCGCCACCGGCCAGCCGCTTGTACGAGTTGATCCACTGGTTGGTGACCGCGGTGATGTCCGGAGCGAACTGCAGCAGGCCGGCGATGAACGACCGCGCGACCTTCGACAGCTGGAGATCCGCGCCCGCCTCGTGGAAGGCATTGCGATCGCCTTCGAACAGTGACAGGTGCGTATGCATACCGGAGCCCGGATGGTCGCGGAACGGCTTGGGCATGAACGAGGCATACATGCCCTGCTCCAGCGCGACCTCCTTCACCACCAGCCGGAACGTCATGACGTTGTCGGCGGTCGTCAGCGCGTCGGCGTACCGCAGGTCGATCTCCTGCTGGCCCGGCCCGCCCTCGTGATGACTGAACTCGACCGAGATCCCCATCGCCTCGAGCAGGCCGATGGCCTGCCGGCGGAAGTCGTGACCCACGTTCTGCGGCGTGTGGTCGAAGTACCCGAAGCTGTCCACCGGGACCGGGTCGCCGCCGGGCTCCGGCTTGTCCTTGAGCAGGAAGAACTCCACCTCGGGATGGGTGTAGAAGGTGAAGCCGAGGTCGGCGGCGCGCGCCAGGGTCCGCTTGAGCACCCAGCGCGGATCGGCGTACGACGGCGACCCGTCGGGCATGAGGATGTCGCAGAACAACCGCGCGACACCCTGGTTCTCGCCGCGCCACGGCAGGATCTGAAAGGTCGACGGATCCGGGCGCGCCAGCATGTCCGACTCCGACACCCGGGCGAAACCTTCGATCGCCGAGCCGTCGAAGCCGATGCCCTCGGCGAACGCGCCTTCCAGTTCGGCCGGGGCGATCGCGACCGATTTGAGAGTGCCGAGCACGTCGGTGAACCAGAGGCGCACGAACCGCGTGTCGCGCTCCTCGATCGTCCGCAGCACGAACTCGGTCTGCTTGTCCATGGCGGTCATCCTGCCCCGTGATCGGTTACGGCGGTATTGCAGGGGCCCGCGACACGGAGGGGACCGTCGCGATGCGACGCCTGGTGCGAGCATCGGCGCCCGCCACGACCGGACGGTCCCGCGATCGTCGGCCGGCGAGAGTCGGCGTACCGGTCCCCGGCAGCGCGGTCGCTGCGGCGCGGCTAGCCTCCCGACGTGCCATCGCTGCGCCTCGCCCTCGCCCAGTGCAATCCCACCGTCGGAGCTATCGCGGCGAACGCCGCCGACGTCCGGCGCTGGACCGCACAGGCGGCAGCGGCCGGCGCCGACCTGGTCGCCTTTCCCGAGCTGATGCTCACCGGCTATCCGGTCGAGGACCTGGCACTACGACCGTCGTTCCGCGAAGCCTCCCGCCATGCCCTGCACCAGCTGGCCGGGGACCTGGCCGATGACGGGCTGGCCGGGATCCCCGTCGTCGTCGGCCATCTGGACTGGATCGACGGCCGCGAGGACCGCGTCGGGGCGCCCCGCGGCGCGCCGGTGAACGCGGCGTCGGTGCTGTACGGCGGGCAGGCCGTGGCGCGCTACGTCAAACACCATCTGCCGAACTACGGCGTGTTCGACGAGGCCCGGTACTTCGTCCCCGGGGCGCAGGCCTGCGTGGTGCGGGTGCGCGGTGTCGATGTCGCGCTGGCGATCTGCGAGGACCTCTGGCAACCCGGCGGGCCGGTCGCGCAGGTGCGCGGTACCCACGCCGGCCTGCTCGTGGTGATCAATGGTTCGCCCTACGAACGCAACAAGGACGACGTCCGGCTGCAGTTGTGCACCGACCGGGCCGCCGAGGCCGGCTGCACGCTGGCCTACCTGAACATGGTCGGCGGGCAGGACGAGCTGGTTTTCGACGGCGACTCGATCGTGGTCTCCCCCGCCGGCGACCTGCTCGCCCGGGGGCCGCAGTTCGCCGAGCACCTGCTCGTGGTCGACCTGGACCTGCCAGCGGCCACCGCGCCACGACGGCTGCCCGATGGCGGCGACATCCTCGTGCTGCCCGATCACCCCACGCCGGACCGCCCACGCCAGATCCCACCGCGGGCCGAACCGCTGGCCGAACCGGCAGACGTGTATGCCGCGCTCGTGCTCGGCCTGCGGGACTACGTGCGCAAGAACGGGTTCCGCAGTGTCGTGCTCGGCCTGTCCGGTGGCATCGACTCGGCGCTGGTCGCCGCCATCGCCTGCGACGCCATCGGGGCGCAGAACGTCTACGGCGTGTCCATGCCGAGTTCGTACTCCTCCGAGCACTCCCGCAGCGACGCCGCCGAGTTGGCGCGCCGCACCGGCTGTCAGCTGCGTACCGTGCCGATCGCCGGCATGGTGGACGCGTTCGCCGCAGTCCTGCCGCTGTCCGGGCTCAGCGAGGAGAATCTGCAGGCCCGGGTCCGCGGGACGACGCTGATGGCGATCTCCAACTCCGAGGGACACCTCGTCCTCGCGACGGGCAACAAGAGTGAGCTGTCGGTCGGCTATTCCACGATCTACGGCGACGCGGTCGGTGGCTTCGCACCGCTGAAGGACGTGGCCAAGACCCTGGTGTGGGAACTCGCGCGGCAACGCAACGCCGCCGCGCTGGCCGCCGGACAGGTCCCGCCGATTCCGGAGTCCAGCATCGACAAGCCGCCCAGCGCGGAACTTCGGCCCGGCCAACTCGACAGCGATTCACTGCCGGACTACGCCGTCCTGGACGACCTGCTCGACGACTACGTCGAACACGACCGCAGCGCCGCCGATCTCGCCGCCCAAGGCTTCGACCCGATCCTCGTCGAGGACGTCCTGCGGCTCACCGACGGCGCCGAGTGGAAGCGACGGCAGTACCCCCCGGGGACCAAGATCTCGTTCCGGGCGTTCGGGCGGGACCGCCGGTTGCCGATCACGAACCGCTGGCGCGAACCGGCGCCTCCGTCCCCGCCACATCCGTCGCCACCGCAGCAGCAGTCCGCGGGGCCTGGTCTGGACGAAGCCCCCGCAGGATGACGTCGAGATACTCCTCGACGGTCGCCTCGGGAGCGACATCGACCCCGCTGCGACGCAGCCCGGCCTGGTGCAGGATCGGACCGACCAGCAGCTGAATCATGACGTCGAACTCGACGTCGTCCCGCAGTTCCCCTTGCGCGACAGCGTCTTCGAGCACCTGCCGCAAAGCCGCTCGCCGGGGCCGTACCACGCGCTCGAAGTAGAGCTGGAACACCTCGGGATCGCGCGAGTGGGTCAGCATCATCGGCCACAGGTCGTCGGCCGCGCACGGCGACTGCTTGTGCCGGGCCAGCTCTCCCAGGAACTGCAGGAGATAGTCCCGCAGCGGGACGTCTCCACGCGGCGGCGGGGGCGCCGGTTTGAGACCGTCGATGACCGCAGACACGAGATCCGTCTTGGTCGGGAACCGGCGGTAGATCGTCGCCTTGCCGACGCAGGCCCGGGCGGCGACGGCGTCGACCGACAACTCGGCCAGGCCGCGTTCGTCGATGATGTCCATCACCGCCTGGGTGATCGCTCGGTCAGCCGCCACGCTGCGCGGTCGGGCCATCACCGCTCCTGACGGATCGATTCCGCCGGAGCGTTGCGCTCCAACGGAGCCTCCTCGACATGGGCGAGGTGGTCGCTGTCCTCGTCGACCAGATGAACGGCGTCAGCAGCATGCTCCGGCTCCGGCGCCCTGCCCGGCTGGCCGTGACCACCCGCCCAGGGCACCGCCTCCGCCTGCTTGGGCAGCCACACCAGAATGGCCAGCGCAGCGACAAGCAACGTGACCGCGGCCACCCAGCCACTGACGTGCAGTACCTGCAGGAACGCGTCGTTCGCGTCGTCGAGCAGCGACGCCGCGACGCCGGCTGGCAGCTGCCCGGACGCAGTCGCGGCGTCCACCACACCGACCGTCGCTCCCAATGAATCCGACGCCGCGGTCTGGGCGGCCGGCGGCAACGCCGAGGCAGACAGCGCCGGCGAGAACGCGTGCGCGTAGATGCTCGCCCCGACCGAACTGATGATCGCGACGCCGAGTACCCCGCCGACCTGCCGGACGGTCTGCTGCACCGCCGACGCCGGCCCCGATCGCTGCGGCGGAGTGGCCAGGGTCATTCGCGTCGTCGCCGGCGCCATGACGTTGCCCATGCCGTACCCGAACAACAGCGCTGCCACGATCATGAACCAGATAGGCGTGTCCCGGCCGTACAGCGCAATCCCGACCGATCCCAGTGCCGCGAAGGCCAGCCCCCCGGCGATGACCGTACGGGCCCCGATCCGGCGAACGACCGCAGCGCTGGCCGGCGCACCGAGCAGCTGCCCGGCGGCGAACGGCAGGAACAAGCAGCCAGCCACCAATGGCGACCAGCCCCGCACGATCTGCATATAGAAGGTCAGAAACAGGATGACTCCGGATAGCGCCGCGAACGACAGCGACGCCACGCCCAGCGGCGTACTGAAGGAGCGGATCCGGAACAACGTTACGTCCAGCGACGGATGGTCGATTCGGGACTCGTACCAGAGGAAGGCGGCCAGCACCGCGACACCGCCGGCGATCCAGGCGTACGTCGCCCACAGTCCCCAGCCGGCTTCCTGAATGCCGTAGACCAGCATGAGCAGGCCGATGACCGACAGGACGAGGCCGACCGGATCGAGCTTGCGCCGCACCGGGTTCTTCGTCTCCGGCACCACCCACGCCGTGCCGACGAGCCCGATGACGACCACCGGGACGTTGATGAGGAAGACCGAACCCCACCAGAAGTGCTCGAGCAGCATGCCGGCGACGATGGGCCCGAGCGCGATGGAGCCACCCGCCGCCGCCGCCCAGATCCCGATGGCCTTACCGCGCTCCTGCGGCGGGAAGATGACCGTGATGATGGCCAGCGACAGCGGAAGCACGGACGCGGCACCGACGCCCATGAGGGCGCGAGCGGCGATGAGTTGTTCCGGGGACTGCGCCCACGCCGTCAGCGCGGAGAACAGCCCGAAACTCGCCATGCCGATCATGAGGGTCTTCTTGCGCCCGTAGCGGTCTCCGAGGACGCCCCAGGTGAACAGCAAGGCGGCGAAGACCAACGCGTAGGCATTGATCGACCACACCAGTTCGCTCTGCGTCGCGCCGAGATCCTCCTGGATCGTCTTGAGCGCGACGTTGAGGACGGTGTTATCGAGCACGACGATCACGAGGCTGGTGACGAGCACGGCGAGCATGGACCATCGCCGCGCGTAGATGCCGTCGGTGACGCTGTGCTGCGCCACGCTCCCCGTGACCGGACCGGTCTGCCGGCTACCCGGCGGCTGCTGCGCACTCATCGTTGCCTCCTCGTCGGTCGCGTTGGACCGTACGCCCGCCGATTCCGAAACGCAACGGTATCGTTTCGGAATTCTGAGGATGCCGCCGCGGATCCTCAGCAAGCGGGCCGCATTGGCGTCGGCATCCGGGCTCTGCGACCATGGCTCCGTCCGGGGACTCCGTCAGGGAGCCTCGAGAGCGGAGGTTTCGCCATGTCTGAGCACGTCGTCGGGGCTGGGCCATCCGAGGCTGGGCTATCCGAGGCTGGGCAATCGACGCCGGTCGGACGCGACCTGGCCCCCACCCCGTTGCTGTACGGCGGCGCATCCGGGGGCCGACGGGTCACCGTTCGCGACATCGCGGAGGCCAAGGCCCGCGGCGAACGCTGGCCGATGATCACCGCCTACGACGCCCCCACCGCGCAACTGTTCGACGAAGCCGGAGTTCCGGTCCTGCTGGTCGGCGATTCGGCCGCCATGGTCGTCTACGGACACGATTCGACCGTGCCGGTGACGGTCGACGAACTGCTTCCCTTGGTTCGCGCCGTGACGCGCGGCAGCCGCCGCGCCCTGGTCGTGGCGGATCTCCCGTTCGGCTCGTACCAGGCGTCAGTGGCGCAGGCGCTGGAAACCGCGTCCCGGTTCATGAAGGAGGGCGGCGCGCACGCGGTCAAGCTCGAAGGCGGCCAGCGGGTGCTACCACAGGTCGAGGCGCTGGTATCCGCCGGGATTCCGGTGATGGGTCACCTCGGACTGACCCCGCAATCGGTCAACGTGCTCGGCGGCTACCGGGTCCAGGGCCGCGGCGAAGCCGGAGAGCGGTTGTTGCAGGACGCCAAGGCGCTGGAGGCGGCGGGGGCATTCGCCATCGTGCTCGAGGTCGTGCCGGCCCAGCTGGCCGAACGGGTCACGGCGTCGATCTCGATCCCGACCATCGGGATCGGTGCCGGCCCAGCTACCGACGCCCAGGTGATCGTGTGGCAGGACCTCGTCGGCCTGACGCCGGGGCCGGGCCCGAAGTTCGTCCGGCGGTACGCCGACATCCGTACGACGATCGCCGAGGCGGTCAATGCCTGGGCCGCCGACGTCGTCTCGGGGGCGTATCCGGCCGAGGCCAACACCTACCACTAGCCCGATCTCGGTTCCGGCGGCGCACGGATTCCGCGTGGGGATCCGGCGTAGGGGGATCAGATGTCGGTGATCCGTACGCCCGCGTGGGCCTTGTAGCGCCGGTTGATCGAGATCAGGTTGGCGGTCAGGGCCTCGACCTGTCCGGCGTTGCGTAACCGTCCGCCGTACACCCCGCGCATTCCCCGGATGCGGCTCGCCAGCGCCTGAACGAGATCCGTGGCAGCCCGGTCGTCGCCGAGGACCAGGACATCGGTGTCGATGCTGTCGATCTGCTCGTCGAGCAGCAACAACGCCGAGACGTGGTGGAACGCCGCGGTGACCGTGCTGCGCGGCAGGATCGCTGCGGCCTGCTGCGCTGCGGAACCTTCGTCGACTCGCAAGGCGTAGGCACCCTGCTTGTCGAAGCCCATGGGATTCACGCAGTCGACGACGACCTTGCCGGCCAGCTCGTCGGCAAGGGACGCCAGTAGCGCTCGATGGCCGTCCCACGGGACCGCCACGACCACGATGTCGGCCTGCCGGGCACAGTCAGCGTTGGTCGCGCCGGATGCGTTGGGGCCCAATGCGGTGGCGGCAGTCTGTGCCCGACCGGCGTCCCGGGAACCGACGACGACGCGCTGCCCGGCACGGGCCAGGCGCAGCGCCAACCCGCGGCCCTGATCTCCGGTGCCGCCGAGGAATCCGACGACCAACGACGACACGTCCGGCGCAGCTGACGCGGCCTCGGACCCTGCTGCACTGTTCGACACCTCGGTCACGGAGCCAGATCCTGTCATGGCCGCTGTTGCTACGGCACCATGGGTTCATGGACGTGTCCCGCGTCGGCCTGCTCCGCGAGATCCTCACGGATACGCCGTGGTTGCGCCGCACCGCCGAGTTCGGCAGGTCCCTGCAGCGCTCGACACGAAGCGAGCAAGGCCTGTTGCTCGTCGGGACACCGGACGACGAACCATGGCATCTGGCCGCCCACCTCGACGACGAATCCCGATACGCCGGACTTCCCGGACTGCGACCGATGTTGATCCGGTGGTCGCCGCCGCCCGATGCGCCACCGCACCTGGCCATCACGCTGGAACGACTCGAACGCGCCAGTCGCGGCGAAACGCTGTTCGTCGTGTCGCCGGGCGACTCCCCGGGTGACCTGCTCGAACGGGTCGAGGACGCGAAACGGGTGGGCGCGACGGTATTCGCCATGTCGGCCGACGACACCGAACTCGGGTCGATCGCCCATGAATCGCTTGTCGTGCCGGCTGCCGGCTTGATCCTGCCCCCCGACGCGGCGCAACTGCTGTCCATTCCGCCGCCACGAGCGGGTGGGATCGTCCTGGAACCCGGGCTGTCCTTCGACACCGCCCAGCACCTGGTGTCCGCTGCGGCCGGCGAACCCGGCGAGCGCGGGTCGCGCCATAAGGCTGGTCTGCGAGATCGCTTGGCGCGCATGCTCGATGCTATTTCCGGGAGTCCGCGCGGCGACGCCTTCTGACACGTGCCGTTATCACGACTCCGGCACGATCGGCCGTACCGACGCGTGTCAGCCCGCGTTTTCTGCCACGCTCTGCAACAGTTCTGCTGAGTCCTTCCGGCATCCGGTCGGAGGACAACCCAAGGAGGCACCGTGGCGGCCCTCGCCAAGAAGGCCCCGGCCAAGAAAGCGCCAGCGAAGAAGGCTGCCGCCAAGAAGGCCCCGGCCAAGTCCGTGGTGAAGAAGGCACCAGCCAAGCGAACGTCGGCGAGGACGACCATCGCCACCAAGGCCCCGGCCAAGAAGGCGGCCGCGAAGAAGACGACGGCCAAGAAGGTGACGGTGAAGAAGGCTGCGGCGAAACGTGCGCCGGCCAAGCGGACCGCGGCATCCTCGCCGGTGCGGAAGGCGACAACGACCAGAACAGTTGCCAAGCGGCCCATCGCCAAGAAGGCCACTGCTACCGGGAAGTCGGCGGCGACCACCAGGACAGCGAAGAAGGCCACCACCAAGGCAGTAGCCCGTAAGGCGGCTACCCGCACAGCAGCCCCAGTGAAGCCTGCGACCCGGACGACAGTGGCCAAGAAGGCGCCAGCCAAGAAGACGACGGCGAAGAAGTCGCCGACTCGGGCCGTTCCGGTCCGCAAGACCGCAGCGCCGACTGCCCGGAAGGCCGCTACGAGGAAGACCGCTGCCAAGAAGACCGTCGTACGCAAGACGACGGCACGCAAGACGACGGCACGCAAGACTGCCGTGCGCACGACTGCCGCACAGAAGGCACCCGGTCGACGCACGACTCGCTGACCTGGTCAGTCGGAAGACCTCACCTCGCAACGAGGGTGGCCACGCCCGGACGGACGTGGCCACCCTCGTTGCCTGTGTACCACTGCCGACCCGGGCGCTACCGCCGGCGCCGGAAAAGTCCTTCCTGCACAACCGATGCCGCGAGGACGCCGTCGGCGGTGAAGAAGCTGCCCGTGGCCAGACCACGCGCCCCCGACGAACTCGGCGACTCCTGCGCGTACAGCATCCACTCGTCCATCCGGCAGGGCCGGTGGAACCACACCGCGTGGTCCAGACTCGCGACGTTCGCATACTGCTGCTGCGTCAACAGTTCATTCGGTCGACCGCTCGCGTTGACCACGGCTCGCAGCAACGCGATATCGCTGGCGTACACCAGGATCGTCTGATGCAGAAGCGGATCGTCGGGAAGGCTCGACGACGTTCGGATCCACATGTTGGTGCCCAACCCCGGGCCGCCGTAGCCGCGAGGATCACCGTCGTACCGCACGTCGAACGGCGAGTCGGCGCCGGTGAGCGGCGACTTCGCGCCCTCGTGGAGCAGCGAGTAGCTGACCAGTTCGTCGGCCGGCCGCACCTCGGGCATAGCGGCCTGGTGATCGAAGCCCTCTTCCTCCACCTGGTACGACGCCGAGAGGACGAAGATCGCCTTGCCGTGCTGGATCGCCACGACCCGTCGGGTGGCGAACGACCGGCCGTCGCGAAGGCGATCGACCTCGTAGACGATCGGAATCGTCGGGTCGCCGGGCCGCAGGAAGTACGAGTGCAGCGAATGGATGCTGCGGTCGGTCGACACCGTCCGGCTGGCAGCGACCATCGCCTGCGCCGCGACCTGGCCACCGAAGACGCGCTGCATTCCGTCGTCCGGGCTGCGACCCCGGAAGATGTTCTCCTCGATGCGTTCCAGATCGAGGATGTCGTCGACGAGGGTCCGCAGCGTGGTGTCGGTGGCCGCAGCGTCGACCGTCGCCTCGCCGACAGCCGTGTCATCGAGACCCGTCGTTACGGCCTGGCCGGTACCCGTCGACTCGTTCATGCGCCACTCCTCCTGGCCCGGCCCCCTGGGACCGATCGCCGCCGGCTGCACCCTACGGGCGTGCCGGAGTTGGCCGGCCGCAGGCGCTCGCGAAGACGCTCGTCACCCGCCGTCAGCTCGATGCGTCGGCTGCTGCGGGTGAGCGGCGTCAGTCGTCTTCGGCGGCCTCCCAGGCGTCGTTGCGTGCCCGGGCGGTGTCCAGGGCTCGTGCGGCGGCAGCTTCGGTCGGGAACGGTCCGAGGCGCTCGCTGTGGGGGCAGCCGGCCTCGGGTTCCACCCGGTTGTGGATCAGGCACCAGTACCAGTTCATGGGCGCTCCTACCCTCGTCGCGACGACAAGCCCAGCATGCCCGGTCGGCACGCTGCCGTCGCGCCCCGCAGTACGGCGTACCCGCGGCTGCGGCGCACCGGGACGGTTCGGCTCGTCGCGAGGCAAACCCGGGTGAGCCGGTGGCAAGGTGTCGCCCAGACCCGTGCGGCGAGCGGAGGACCGATGGACGCCCAACCAACCACCCCGACCACCTGGCCTGACGACGTGCGAACGCTGTCGGTCGACGTGGGTGGCTCCGGTTTCAAAGCGTCCGTCCTGGACTCCCTGGGCCAGATGGTTGCCGACCGGGTCCGGGTCGACACGCCCTATCCGTGCACACCAGAACGATTCGTGGAGGAGGTCAGTGGCCTGGTGGCCGGACTTCCTTCGCACCACCGGGCTTCGGTCGGCTTCCCCGGCCTGGTCCGATCCGGCCGCGTGGTCCACGTGCCCTCGCTGTCGCGGCGGGAGTACGGCGGCCCGGAGGACCCGGAACTGGCCACCATGTGGCGCGGCTTCGACCTGGCCGGACCACTGGCGCGCGCCTTCCGCGTCCCGACGAAGGTCGCCAACGACGCCGACGTGCAGGGGTGCGCGGTGGTCCGCGGAGACGGCTTCGAGTTCGTGATGACGCTCGGCACGGGCTGCGGCACAGCGCTGTTCGACAACGGCCGGCTGCTGCCCCACATCGAACTGTCGCACGCGCCCTTCCGGAAGAAGGAGACCTACGACATCCAACTCGGCAACGCCGCACGCAAGGAGATCGGCAACGACGAGTGGGCCAAGCGGGTCGTTCAGGCGATCGAGTCGTTCGACTCGTGGCTGTACTTCGATCGGATCTACGTCGGCGGCGGCAACGCCAAACACCTGGGAGACGCCCACCTGGGCGCCAAGGCCGAAATCGTGCCCAACACCGCCGGCATCCTCGGCGGCATCCGCATTTGGGATCTTGAACGCTGACGGGTGCTGCCCGATAGTTGCGGTTTCAATGGCGCGTCCCGGCGCGTACCCTCGCGACATGACCCGGTGGCTGGACGCCGAACAGCAGAAGCACTGGCGGGCGTGGCTGGCCGCCAGCCGACTGCTGACCGAGCACCTCAACCGCGATCTGATCGCCTCGCAGGGCTTGTCCGGCGCGGACTACGAGATCCTGGTCCGGCTGTCCGAGGCACCGACACGGGCGCTGCGCATGAGCGAATTGGCGGACAAGACGTTGTCCTCCCGGTCACGGCTGTCTCACCAGGTCGACCGCATGGAGGCAGCGGGCCTCGTGGTCCGGCAGGAATGCCCCGGTGACCGGCGCGGCGCACTGGCGGTCTTGACCGAGGCGGGCTTCGCGCGTCTGGTCGCCGCTGCTCCCGACCACGTCCGGGCGGTGCGGGAGAGCCTGGTCGACGTCCTGACCGACGAGGAGTTCGCTGCGCTCGGCCGCGCGTGCGCCAAGGTGGTGGCGCACCTGACCGGCGAGGAACCGACCGGGTCTGCCTGCGGCACCGGCGGGACGCTGGATGCGGCGGAAGCCGTTACCGGCTGACCCGTTCTGCCGCAGCGGGTCTGGACGACGGCTCCGTGCGAGTGTTCCCGGCTGCAGCGCGACAATCCGCTTCGGATATCGCCGTTGACCTCAAGTGGACTTGACGTCGTACCGTTTCCGGATGCGCAGCTTGCCGGATCTTCAGGGCATCGGGATCGCCAGCACCACACCGTTCACCGATGACGCACAGCAGGTGGCCGACGAGGCGCGGCAGGTCGAGGAACTCGGGTTCGCGACGCTCTGGCGCTCCGGGGTTCTGCCGATGGTCGAGGTAGCGGTTCGCGCCACCGACCACCTCCCGGTCGCGACCGGGATCATCCCGGTGTCGAAGGTGGCGGCACCGGACGTCGCCACGACCTACCAGGCGCTGCAGCACGACCATCCGGGCCGGTTCGTGGTCGGGCTGGGCGGCGCGCATGACCGGCACCCGCTGCGCACCCTGGGTACGTACCTCGACGCCCTCGACGCGGCAGGCATACCGCCCGAGGCCCGGGTGCTCGCCGCGCTCGGGCCGAACATGCTCGACCTGGCCCGCGACCGGGCCGGCGGCGCCTATCCGTACCTGGTGACTCCGCAGTACGTCGCCGACGCCCGGGCGCGGCTGGGTCCCGACCGCCTGGTCGCCGTCCTGCTGATGACAGCGCCGACCACCGACCGGGAGCGGGTACGCCGCGTCGCTGGCGAGCCGCTGGCGTTCCTGACCGCCGCCGGCGGCTACCGGCGGAACCTGCTGCGGCTGGGCTTCAGCGAGTCCGACATCGACGAGGTGAGCGACCGGCTGCTCGACGGCATCGTCGCCTGGGGCGACGTTGACGACATTGCGGCACGGATCGCCGCGTACCACGCCGCGGGAGCCGACCAGGTCGTGCTCCGGATCCTCGACATCGATGGCGACCTTCCGGCCAGCCGCGAACGTCTCGCGTCAGCGCTCCTGCACTGACGGCCGCCGACCGGCGGCGTCCTGAACCAGGTCGAACAGGGCTGCGCGCGAGAGTGTTATGCGCGGCAACGCAATCCGGGACGGGGCGGGATCCTCGATGTCTGACCCTGCTGAGACAGTGTCGATGAAAACAGCAGAAGGGGAGAACGATGGGTCAGAAGATCCTGTACATCGACATGGACGGCGTCATCTGCGACTTCGAGTCGGCCTTCGACAAGCTCGACCCGGAAGTCCGAGCTGAATACAAGGGACGGGAGGACCAGATTCCCGGCCTGTTCGCTCTGATGGACCCGATCCCCGGCGCAATCGAGGCGGTCACCACGTTGGCGTTGCTGTTCGACACCTTTGTGCTGTCGACCGTGCCATGGGGCAACACCGCCGGGGCCAGCCAGAAGATCGAATGGATTCAGCGTCACTTCGGATCCGACAACGGCAGTCCGTTGTGGAAGCGCGTGATCCTGTCGCACCACAAGCATCTCAACCGGGGCGATTTCCTCATCGACGATCGTCACCGCAACGGTGCAGCAGAGTTTCCGGACCACAATCCGGGAGGCGAGTGGCTGCACTTTGGTAGCGAAGCCTTCCCCGACTGGCCGACCATCGTGGCCTACCTCCGCGGGCGGGCCGCCTGACATTGCGCTCCGGCGCGTGCGGCGTCGGCTCGGTCCGGCGCCAACTGCTCAACGCCTTTCCGCACCCTCCGGCCATTGACGTCCGGTCAGCGGAGGAGTACGCCTGAACCGGCCCCAATCCGGCACCGACCGCACCGTGGGAGACCGCCATGTCAACAATCGACAGCAGGAGCTTCGACAAGCCAGACGAGACCCGCCGACCGGCCAAGTCCAGCATCGACATCGTCCGGCTCGGGGACAACGAGGTCGGCCGCTTCACCTTCGAACCTGGCTGGCGTTGGTCGGAGTGCATCAAGCCCATCGTGGGCGGCGAAGCCTGCCAGGTCGAGCACGTCGGCTATGTCGCGTCCGGACGGTTGCACGTGGTGCACGACGACGGCTCGACCGCGCAGCTGTCCGCCGGGGATGCGTACCGGATCTCACCCGGGCACGATGCCTGGGTCGAGGGCGACCAACCGTTCGTCGGCTACGAGTTCAAGGGCGCGGCGACCTACGCGAAGGCCTGACCGCCCGATCGCTTCGACATGGGCCACGGGCCGCGTCCTGTCTGGCGCCGCAGGCGTCGGATCAGAAATCAGACATGACGAGGGCGTAGGCGACAGCCATCGCCACCACTGCCGCGAGAAGGACGAACTGCAACGCCAGGCTGACGAGCATGACGATCCGGTCGGCGCCAGATGAGCGGCGCCAGTACACGGCCGCCAGCACGACGCTCGCCATCAGCACGACAGGAAGCAGGAGCACACCGCGATAGGTCACGAGACAGATCAGGGCAAGCGGGATGGCGAGCAAGAGCCACACCCCGCGCCGCCGCGGATCGGTGAGACTCGGCAATTCCGCAGGCGGCGGAATAGCCATGGCACCTCCCCCGCGTCCGCGCCCCAACGGTTCCGGCGTTACGACGTTCCGATCAGGGCATCGTACGGCGTGACGCGTCGTGTCGGCTCCCCTGGGCGCCCAGGTCTCACCGGTTCGACGTCGCACGGACGGCAAGCCCACCGAGCCCGTCACGGTTCCCTCGGCCTGTAGCTGGCGGAGGTTCACGGGCCCGTCACCTCTCCTCGTCACCCTGGCCGTACCAGCTGACGAGGAGGCCACGATGATGGCGATTCCCGATGCCACGCCCGACGTTCTGACGGCCTGGTGGGACGGGTTGAGCTTGGACGACCAGCGTGCGATCCATCTGGAATGGGTGCGCACCCCGGACCCGCTCGATCCGCTCACCCCGGCCAGCTTGCGTCGGTGGTTCCTCCTGCTCCCGCCGGTGGTGGCGACGGCGCTGCTTCGAGCGTGGCAGGACGACGAGGGAGCGGTCGGAACTCACCCGTCGCTCCGTTAGCCGACGGCAACGCCGTCGCCCTGCCCACTCGACGTGGCTCAGCAGGCTTGCCGTTTCGGGTCGAACCGTGACGTGGCTTGCGTGCGAACCGGATGCACCGGGCTAGAAGGCGACTCGCAGGTCTCGTGCGTGCATGCCGAGGAATCGCCTGGCCTCACGCATCGTGTCGAACTCCAGGTCGAGGCCGCATCCGCAGCCGCACCTGACGACCCAGGACTCGTCGTGCAGAGCGAGCGAAGCATGGTGGAGTTTGTCCATGCACCCAGGATGACCCCGTGGCAAGCCATCTGCGAAACCATTCGGGCACTGTCGCAGGGAGTTCACACGACTGTTGCTTCGCTTCAATATGACACGAAGGAGCGAGGGTTTTGGCCCCGCCCGGCTACTGGGTCGACGGCCGGGCGGGTATCCCGACAGTACGACGCTCGTACCCGCGCCGGATGAAGTCCGGATGAACATCGAGCAGCATGCCG
Organism: Actinomycetota bacterium; assembly: GCA_004297305.1. Classification (NCBI taxonomy): domain Bacteria; kingdom Bacillati; phylum Actinomycetota; species Actinomycetota bacterium. Next base: position 89,916 of record SCTR01000008.1, on the reverse strand, counting down.
ATGTCGGACACCGCCGCCAGGTCTAGCGGCATGTCATCGCGCAGGCCCGCCAGCCGTCGTACCGACCAGACGGCCGTCAGGGCCGCGCAGACCGGATGGCCGTCGGGGCAATGGGTGATCTGCAGTGCCCACTGTCGCGCGCCAGGAGCGAGGGGGCAGGTGACGGACGAGTCGACCTGTAAGCCGGATCCTGTGCCCACCGCGAGCGGCGAGCGACGGTCATCCATCTGCGACCACCGTTGCCGGTGGCCTGGTGCGGTCTACCCGCGGACTCGGGCGGGCAGCCCTCGAACGTCCGCGCAGGTGCCTCGCTCGAAGGCTCGTCACCCTCTCGACCTTGCTCCGGGTGGGGTTTACCAAGCCGCGCCGGTCACCCGTCGCGCTGGTGGTCTCTTACACCACCGTTTCACCCTTGCCTGCCGCCCGGGTCGAAGACCTGGCCGGCCGGCGGTCTGTTCTCTGTGGCACTGTCCCGCGGGTCACCCCGGGTGGGCGTTACCCACCACCTTGCCCTGTGGAGTCCGGACTTTCCTCTGCGGCCCTCACGAGGGAGCGCCGCAGCGACCGTCCGGTCGGCTCGTCCGCCGGCACTGAGCGTATCCGGCCGGCCCCCTCGAGGAGTCGACGGGTGGCCGGCCCTCAGGTCAGCGCGCCCGCGAGGATCTGGCCTATGTCTGCACCGTTGTCGGCCGTGCGCGCCGTGCCGGCGTGGTCGGCTGCGGTGGGCCTGGCAGCCGTCCTGGTCGTGACCGGCGCCGTACCGTGGGCGCAGGCCGGCCAGACCACACAGCGATTGGCACCGCTGCTGGTCTTCCTCGTGGCCGCGACGGTCCTGGCGGAGCTGACGGACGCCGCGGGCGTCTTCGACCGTGCGGCTGCCTGGGCGGCACGCGGCGCCCGCGGTCGCACCCGGGTGCTGTACGTCCTCATGTCCCTGGTCGCCGTTGCCGTCACCGTCGTGCTGGGTCTGGACGCCACAGCGGTGCTGCTCACCCCGGTCGTCCTCGCTGTGGCGCGGCGGATCGGATCGCCGCCGTGGCCGTGGGCGCTCGCCACCGTCTGGCTGGCCAATACCGCCAGCCTGCTGCTGCCGGTGTCCAATCTGACGAATCTGCTTGCGGCGGAGCGCCTTGGGCTCGATGCCCGGAGCTTTGCCACACTGCTGTGGCCGGCCGCCCTGACGGCTATCGCCGGGACGATCCTGGTGCTCACGCTCACCGTCGGCCGGCAGGTCCGCGGCAGGTACGCGGTGATGGACGCTCCGCCCGTGGCCGACCGCGGCCTGCTCGTCGTGGCGAGCGCATGCTGTGCCGCACTCGTGGTGCTGACGCTGGCGGGCCTGCCGCTGCCGGCCGTTGCCGCGGGATGCGCGACGGTCCTCGCGGCGGTGACGGCGGTACGACGCCCGGCCGCGTTGCGGACCGCGTCCCTGGTGCCATGGCGGCTGTGCCTGCTCGTCGTCGGCCTGTTCGTGATCGTGACGGCGCTGCTGGACCACGGCCTTGCCGCGTGGACGGCGGCCGCTGCAGGCGACGGCGACGGGCTCGGCGCGCTCGTGCGGTTGGCGGGGCTCGGTGCGCTGACGTCGAACGCCGTGAACAACCTGCCTGCCTACCTCGCGCTCGAACCGACTGCAGCCGAACCCATGCGGACCGCGGCCCTGCTGGTCGGCGTCAATGTCGGGCCGGTCGTCACGCTGTGGGGTTCGCTCGCCACGATGTTGTGGTGGGACCGCTGCCGTGCACGCGGCATCCCCGTATCGGCGCGACGCTTCGCCGGCTCCGGTGCCGTCCTCGCCCTCGTCCTCGTCCCGCTGGCCGTCCTGGCCTTGTCCTGGAAGGGCTGACCGTGCTGGTTCTGCTGCCACCCAGCGAAGGGAAACGTCCGCCGGACCGGGGACACCCGCTGCAGTTGGACACCCTGTCGTTTCCCGACCTCACCGTGACCCGGGAACGGGTGCTCGACGCGCTGGTCCGGTTGTGTCGCAACGACGCCGGGCAAGCCGCGCGGGTTCTCGGCCTGTCCGCGGGGCTGGCCGACGAGGTACGGCGCAACGTCCGGCTGGCCGCTGCACCGACCGCGACGGCCGCCAGGATCTACACCGGCGTCCTCTACGAAGCGCTCGACGTGGCGTCGCTGGATGCAGCGGCACGGCGGCGTGCGCACCGGTGGATCGCGGTGTGCTCCGGCTTGTGGGGCCTGCTGCGGCTGACCGACCGGATCCCGGCGTACCGGCTCGCTGGCGGCGTCGTGCTGCCGGGCCTCGGATCAGTGACGGCCGCCTGGCGACCGGCTCTGGCACAGGCACTTCCACGCGCAGCCGGTAACGGGATCGTGCTGGATCTCCGGTCGACCAGCTACGCCGCGGCATGGCGGCCGGACGCGGCGACCGCCGGCCGCACCGTGGTCGCCCGAGTCCTGGCGGAACAACCCGACGGCAGGCGAACGATCGTGAGCCACTCCAACAAGGCGACCAAAGGCCGCCTTGTCCGGGCACTGCTGACCTCCGGCCGTACGCCGGCAACCCCGGCGGCGTTGGCGGCCGCGTGCTCCGACGCCGGGTACGACGTCACGCTCACCGCGCCCGGCCGGCCTGCGGCGGCCTGGACGATGGACGTGGTCGTCCGCGACTGACCCCTGACCGGTTCGGACCGTGCTAGGCGTCCTCGGCAGATTCCACGCCGCGCAGGTGTGCCGCTTCGGCGTAGCCGAGCAGCGTCGACGTACCGTCCTGCCACCACGCCACCGTGGAGATCGAGCACGGCGCGAGTTCCATGCGGAACAGGCTGTGCAGCGGCGCGTCCAGCGCGGTCGCCACGGCGACCTTGATCGGTGTGACGTGGGCGACCACGACGATCCGCTTGCCGCGGTAGCGGTCGATCACTGTGGCCAGCGCCGCGGCGACCCGGGTCGCGACCTCGGCGACGGATTCTCCCCCCGGCGGTGCGACGTCGGTCGAGGCGAGCCACGCCGTCAGCTGCTGCGGCCACCGCTCCTGCACCTCGGCGAAGGTGAACCCGTCCCACTGGCCGAAGGCGCACTCCCGCAGGTCCTCGACGAGGTCGACAGACGCACCGAGTTCGGCTGCCACCACCTCGGCGGTCTGCCGGGTGCGTCGCAGTGGCGACGCGACGACGACGTCTGCCCCGCCGCGTGCCACCAGGTCGGCCGCTGCCGCAACCGCCTGTGCCACACCGACGGGCGCCAGCGCCGGATCGGTCCCGCCGGAGCCGGAGAACTGCCGGGCCAAGCTCATCGGACTGGCGCCGTGGCGCAGCAACAACGTCGTGGTCGGCGGCCAGGCTGCCCGCCAGCCGGTGAACCGGTCCGGTGGCCTGACCTGGTCTCCGGTCGCACTGGCGGTCCCGGTCGCGGCTGCCTCCGCGACGGCGGCCGGGCCATCCGGTCGCTGCGGGGGCGGAGCCGGCGGGCTGCCCGGCGTACGGCGCAGTTGCCCGGACTCCCCCCGCTGGACCGCGTCCAGCGACTCGTTCACCAGCGCGTCGGCGGCGGAGTTCGCCTTCCGCGGCACCCACGTGAACGTCACCTGCCTGGCTGAGATCAGCTTGCGGGCCCGCGTCGCGAGTTCTCGCATGGCCGGGTGCTTGATACTCCACCGCCCCGACATCTGCTCGATGACGAGTTTGGAGTCCATCCGGACCTCGACGGCCGCGGCAGCGTCCAACGCTACGGCTTCCACCAGTCCGGCGACCAAGCCGGAATACTCCGCGACGTTGTTGGTCGCCACGCCGAGGAAACCCGCGACCTCGACCAGCACCTGACCGGTCCCGGCGTCGCGAACCAGTGCGCCGTACGCCGCCGGCCCCGGATTCCCGCGCGAGCCGCCGTCGGCCTCGACGACGAACGAACGACCCACGTCAGTCCGCAGCCGGCCGGCCGGACAGGCCCGATTCGGGGGTGCGGACCAGAATGCGGCGGCATTCCTCGCACCGGACTATCGCGTCGGCCGGCTCCGCCCGGATCCGCCCCAGGTCGGTCACCGTCAACTCCATGTGACAGCCCTCGCACCGGCCCCGCCGCAGCGCCGCAGCGCCGACGCCACCGTTGTCGGCGCGGAGCCGGTCGTACAGTGCGTGCACGTCAGCTGGGATGTCGGCGGCAACGCCCCCTCGTGCCGAGCCGACCCGATCGCGTTCCCGCTCGAGATCAGCCACCGCGGCGTCTCGCGCCGCGGTGGCGTCGGCCAGGTCGGCGGTGGCGGCGTCGCGGTCGTTGACCAGGGAGCTCACTGCCTGCTGAGCGCCGTCCAGCCGCTCCATGAGATCCAGTTCGATGTCTTCCAGTTCGGTCTGCCGGCGAGCCAGGGAGGCCAGTTCGTGCTGCAGGTCCTCCAGTTGACGGGCCGACCCGATGCCGCCGGAGTCCAGCAGCCGTTGGTCGCGAGCCACCCGTTCGCGGACCTGCTCGACGTCGGCGTCGGCCTTGGCCTGGTCGCGCTCCAAGTCCGCCACGATCGTCTGCGCCGCAACCACCTTGTCGCGCAACACCCGCAGTCTCGCTTCGACGTCGGCCAGCCGCGCCGCCTCCGGCAGATTGCGGGCCCGGTGATCGAGTTGGGCGAGGGTCGTGTCGATGGCCTGCAGGTCGAGCAGGCGCAACTGCACGGCGGGGTCGGCGTTCACCGGATACTCCTCAACTGCTGCGTCCAGGGATCGGTCGGGGTTCTGGACACCTCGATGTCGACTGTGGCTCCGACAGCGGCGAGGTCCTGGGTCAACAGCGCGGCAGCCTGCGGCAGCCACGGCCACTCACCCGCCCAGTGCGCGACGTCGATGATCGCGCAGCCGCCGCGGGCCAGGTGCTCCAGCGCTCGATGGTGGCGCAGATCCGAGGTGACGAAGACGTCGGCACCTGCCGCGTCGGCGGCGTCCAGCAGCGAGTCGCCGGCGCCACCGCAGACCGCCACCCGGTTCACCATGGCGTGGAGGTCACCGGCGACACGGACGCCGTGTGCCGTGGCGGGCAGGGCCGCGGCTACCACGGCGGCGAACTCGCCCAGTGACGTCGACGCGGGCAGCCGGCCGACCCGGCCCAGCCCAGTCGAGGCCGGTCGGGGCGCCAGTTCGATGACGTCGTACGCCGGCTCCTGGTACGGATGCGCTGCGACCAGGGCACGCACGACCTCGACCCGTCGCTGCCGGGGCACGAGCATCTCCAGCCGGCGCTCGACGACCGAGGTCAGCTGACCGACCTGACCGACCGCCGGCATCGCCCCCGGCAACGGACGGAAGCGGCCCTCCCCGTCGGTGAGGTAGGAGCAGCGGTCGTAGTCACCGAGCTGACCGGCACCGGCGTCGGCCATCGCATCGGCCACCGCCTCGACGTCGTCCGGCGGCACGAAGACCACGACCTTGTCCAGCGGCGGCGCATCGTTGCGCTGCAACGGGACCAACTCCCCGACACCGAGTACGCCGGCCAAGGCGTCGGAAACCCCGGGAGCTGCGACATCGGCGTTGGTGTGCGCGGTCAGCAACGCGCACCCGCCACGCACCAGGCGATGGACCAGCCGACCCTTCGGGTCATTGGCAGCGACCCCGTGCACTCCGGCCAGGAAGAGCGGATGGTGCGTCACCAGCAGGTCTGCACCGCTGGACAGCGCTTCATCGACCACGACGTCGACCGGGTCCACGGCGAACAACACCCGCGAGACGTCCTCGTCCGGATCACCGCACACCAGGCCGACGGCGTCCCAGGACTCCGCACTGCTCGGGTCATAACGCCCGTGCCACAACCGCAGCAGCTCAGCGAGCCTGACGCCGTCGGACCGGGACACCGCAGCAGGCTAGCGGCCGCGTCCCCGCGCGCCGGCCCACGGCGGTCTCAGCGCTGGGCGCGACGCGCCGCGGTCCGCTCCGTCTTGGCGCCCGCGGTCGCCAACCGGCCGTCCGAGCTCTCCAGGTGGGCACGGACGAACCACTGGAACTGCTCGAGTTGTTGGGCCTGCTCGATCAGCATGTCCTGGGTCACCGGGTCCGGCTCGTCGGTGGCCTCGATGGCCTCCCGGTGCGCGGCGATGACCCCGTCGTACACCTGATCCAGCGCGCCGAGATGCGCTATCGCGTCGGCCCGCCCGATCGCGTAGTCGTCCCAGCTGCGGGCCGCGACGAGGGCACCCGGCGTGCCCTGCGGCGATCCACCGAGGGTGGCGATCCGCTCGGCAGTGTCGTCGACCATGAGGCGTACGGCGTCCACCTGCGGATCGAGCATGGTGTGGACGGCGATGAAATGCGGGCCGACCACGTTCCAGTGGATGTGCTTGAGCGTCAGCGCGAGGTCGTTGAGCGCGTCGAGCCGGCGCTGCAGGAGGGCGGTGACGGTATCGGCGTCCTTCTGGTCCATGCCAGGGACGGTGAAGGCGACCTTGCTGCTTCGAGACGACGGCATAGCGAACCTCCACGAGGACGGCGGGACGGCCCTGACCTACCCCACGCGCCATCGGTCCGAAACGCGACGGCACCGATACGGCTGCGCGGTGGTGGCCCGGCTCGACGGCTACCCGTTGGTGGCCCGGCGCGACCGCTACGAGGTCGTAGCCCGGCGCGCCCGGCCGCGCCGTACGCCGGCAAGCGCGTCACGCCAGCCGATCCGGGCACCGCGGCGCAGCAGGACCTGCTCGTACACGATCGCTGTCAACCACCAGCACAGCGCGATGGCCAGTGTGAGCAACAGCAGCCCGAGGCCGACCTGCCATACCGGTGCCGCGCCGGCGGCCATGCGCATCGGCATGAGCAGCGGAGTCAGCGGCGGGATCAGCGACAGCACCGTGGTCAGGGTGCTCTCCGGGGCGTACCCGACGACGAACACCACGAGGTAGGCGCCCAACAGGACGGTGCTGATGGGAGCCGCCGCGGACTGCGCATCCTCCTGCCGGCTCACCAGCGAGCCGGCCAGGGCGAACAACACGGAGTACAGCGCATATCCCCCGAGGAACCACACGATGGCCATCGGGAGGGCCGCCCAGACATCGTCGGGCACGACTACCCCGCTGATGCGTAACGCCGCGACGCCGGCGATGACGACGAGCACGAACTGACCGAGTGCGACCAGCCCGATGCCGATGACCTTGCCTGCCAGCAACTGCCGGGGGTGGACTCGGGCGAGCAGGACCTCCACGACCGCCGACGCCTTCTCCTCCACCACACCCACCAGCACGTACTGCCCGAACGTCTGCAGCATGATGAACAACAGAATCGCCGCCACCGTCCCGGCAACCACTTGCAGCGGCGCGACCTGCGGCGTCTCGGCGACGTCGCTGACCGGCAGTGCCGGTGGCGACAGTGCGGTGGTGATCTCGGCGCTGCTCAGCCCCGCCGCCTGCAGGCTCTGCACGGTCCGGGCTCGAGCAGCGGCGTCCTGTGCGAGGGCTCGCGCGTCCTGCCCATCCGAACCGGACACGAACAGCGTCAACGGATCTCCGGCGATGGCGACGTCGACATCACCGTGCAGAACTGCCTGTCGCGCCGCGTCGGTCGTCGGCAGCGTGACGACCTCGATCGCCCGGCCCTCCGCCGCCGCGACGGCCGGCAGCGTTCCCGTCACGCCGGCGCCGACCTGCATCGTCACGCCGATGCGGACCGGCTTGGGGTCGTTACCTCCGACGAGCCGGGCGATCACCCCGCCGGCCAGGATCGCTACCAGAAGGAGCAGGGTCACCACGATGAAAGACTTGGCGCGCAGGCGCTCGCGAACTTCGCGATCGACGATCAGGCGGACCGCCGGCGCCGCGGCGTCGGCCCTCACGAGGCAGTCCCGACCGGCTCGTCGTCCTCAAGTGCGGCTCGGCCGACCGCGCGGAGGAACACGTCGGACAGGCTCGGAGGCGCAAAGGTGAACGACACCAGGCGGCCGTGGCTGCCCGCGGCGGCGATGAGATCTCCCGGGTCGGCATCCTGGCCGACCTCGAGGCGGTAGCGCCGGCCGTCGTCGATCGCCACCGCCCCCGCCGCCTGCCATCGGGTGGGCTCGGCGAACTCGACATCCACGTAGCGCGCAGCACTGCGGGCCCGCAGGTCGGCGACGTCGCCGCGCAGCACGACCTGGCCACGATCCACGATGATCACGGTGCTGCACACGTCGGCGACGAGGTCCAGTTGGTGGCTGCTGAGCAGCAGTGCCGCGCCTCGCTGGACCTGCGACCGCAATACGGCGACCAGCCGCTCGGTCGCGAGCGGGTCGAGGCCGGAGAACGGTTCGTCGAGGATCAGCAACTCCGGTTCGTCGAGGAGAGCGAGCGCCAGTTGGACCCGCTGCTGGTTGCCGCTGGACAGCTGTTGCACCGCGTCGTCGGCGCGCTCGGTCAGATCGAGCCGGTCCAGCCACTCGTCCGCGGACTGCCCCGCCGCGGACTTGCTCCGCCCGGACAGCCGCGCGTAGTAGACGAGATGGTCTCGTACCCGCATGCGCTGGTACATGCCGCGTTCGGCCGGCATGTACCCGAACCTGCGACAGACGGCTCGGTCGACGGCCTGCCCCTGCCAGGTGACGCGCCCGGCGTCCAATGTCAGCAACCGCATGATGGCGCGCATCGTGGTGGTCTTGCCCGCGCCGTTCGGCCCGAGAAAGCCGACCGTCTGGCCGGGTTCGACTTCGAACCCGACGTCGTTCAAGGCGAGCACGGAGCCGTATCGCTTGGTGAGTCCCTCGACGAAGAGCACCGTCCCGACGGTACCGCCGCAGCCGGGCAGGTGCTGCGTATCGGGCTGCTGAGGCCGCCAGAACGCGACTGGTCAGCCTGGGCGACGGCATCACGCGGACGGATTCACGCAGTGACGTCGGCGCGACGCCACCGCTACTGCGGCGATGCCGGCGCAGGGCGTGGTCGGCAGAAGAACAGGTGGTCGTAGGCGTCCCCGTCCAACGCGTACCGGGCGCGCTGCTCGGCCGTGAAATCCATCGGATCCACCTCGACGGTGAACCCGGACTCGGTCAGCCGCGCCGCGAAGCCGTCGACGGTGTACCACCGCACGTGGTCCCGCTGGCCGAAATGCTTCGCGCGCTCAGCCGGATCCACGATGGACGCGTCCTCGTAGATCTCCGTCCGGTTGGGATCGCAGGGGACGTTGAGCACTGCCCATCCGGCCGGCCGGAGAATCCGGGCGAATTCGGCCATGGCGACGCGATCGTCGGTCACGTGCTCCAGCACATGGGAACACAGAATGACGTCGAAACTGTCGTCGGGGAAGTCGATGGCGGTGATATCGAGCTGCAGGTCCACACCGTGGGCGTACAGGTCACCGGTGAGATAGTCGAGCTTCTCCAAGCGCCCGAGAGTACGGCGCAGGCTGCGCTCTGGCGCGATGTGCAGGACCCGCAGCTTCGCGTCGAACAGGTCGGTACGTTCCCGAAGAAACAGACCGACCCTCCGGTGACGCTCCAGCGCCGCACAACGCGGGCACTTGGCGTTCGTCCGGTTCTTCACGGGCATGAATCGGTCGAAGTGCCCGCCGCACAGCGGGCACTCGACCCGGTTGCCGCGGTAGGCGCGAGCCCGCCGCAGCCGTCGTACCACCGCGAACGCACGCGCCCTGATGGCGCCGAACCGGCCCTGCGCCACCGGCCCACCTTCCGCCAGCTCACGGGCGGATCGGACGACCGCCCCGCGCAATATGGCCAATCCCGCCGTCGGTGTCCACCATGGCCAGCTCCGCATTCTCAGGAACGTTGGTGGGCCCTACAACCCGCAGTCGAACTCTCCGATCCCGGGATTCGCCGTAGCAAGCCGATCCAGGGCCGCGGTGACGCGGCGAAGTTCGGCGGCGTCGAGGTAGTCGGCGAAGAAGGTGGACACGACGGCGTCGATGACCGGCTGGGCGGCCGCCAGCAGCTGGCGCCCCGTGGCGGTCAGTTCTGCCCACGTGGCCCGGCGGTCGGTGGGTGGCCTGGTCCGCGTCACCCAGCCGTCGGCTTCCATCTTGGTGACCAGGCGGGTGATCCCGCTGCGCGAGATCATCAGCTCGGTGGCCAGTGGCGCCATCCGGAGCCGTCCGTCCGAACGTTCCAGTGCCGCCAACACCTCGCGCTCGAAGTAGGTCACGCCGAGGGTGGCCCGCAGCTGGTTGTTGAGATGCGCAAAGAGCAGCGAATCCGCGCGGTACAGCGCACGCCACGTGGCGAGCTGGGTCTGCGTCGCTGTCATTCGCTTGGTCACCATCTGCCCGATTCTACGGCTAACAGTTGACTCGTGAACCGTCGGCGCTTAGGTTTAGGTGCGAATCGTTCATATACGAACTGTAGACGGGAGCGGCGACTCGATGGCCGACCATCAGCTGATGATCGACTTCTACGCCGACATCCTGTGCCCCTGGTGCTACATCGGCCATCGTCGGCTGCGGTCGGCGTTGCGCGATGCGCCCAGCAGCGCGGTCATCGTCCGCTGGCGCAGCGTGGAACTGTCGCCTGGCCTGAGCCGGGTCCCCGCTGACACCGCGGCGCAGCAGATGGCTGCGGCGACATGGTGGGGCGACCAGGCAGCCGCGCGGATCGCTGACATCCGCTCCCTCGGCAGCGCCGAGGGGCTGCAACTCAATCTGCACGTCGCTCGCCCCGTCAACTCCTTCGATGCGCACCGTCTGGTGAAGTTCGCCGCCCACCACGGTCGGCAAGGCGACATCGTCGAGGGCCTGCTGTACGGCTACCACACCGAAGGTGTCAACATCGCCGATCACGGCGCACTCGAAGAGATCGGTACCCGGGCGGGACTGGGCGGCAACGACATCCGGTCCTTGCTGGCCGGCGACGCCTTCGCTGCGGAGGTACGAACCGACGAACGATCCGCCCGGCAGCGCGGGGTGAGCGGCGTACCTTCGCTGGTTCTGGGCGACGGCCCTCCGCTCACCGGCCTGCACTCGACTGTGTTCCTACGCCAGCTCATCCACCAGGCCGTGACCGACGCTGGCGACGCGCTGACACGAGACGAGAATCCCTGATGGACATCGGAGTCGGGCTGCCCGGTCACGCCCCATGGCGCGATGCTCGACAGCTCGTCGAGTGGGCGAGGCGCGCCGAGGCGCGCGGCTTCTCCTCGGTCAGCGTGAGCGATCGCCTGCTGTGGCCGACGCCGGAACCGCTCACCCTGCTGGCCGCGGCGGCGGCGGCCACCAGACGGATCCGCCTGCAGACCAGCGTCTTGCTGGCGCCGCTTCACAGCAACAGCCTGCTGTTCGCCAAGTCGATCCTCACCCTCGACCACCTGGCCGGCCCTCACCGGCTGCGGCTCGGACTGGTCGCCGGCTTCCGGGACGACGACTTCGCAGCCTCGGGCGTGCCGTACCGAACCCGTGGCGTCGCCTTCGACGCCCTGCTCGGGCGACTCGCCGACGCGTTTCACGACGGCGCCGGTACCGGGCTGCTGCCCGCCACACCAGGCGGTCCTCCCCTGCTATTCGGGGGCACCTCCGCCGCCACCGTCCGCCGTATCGCTCGCCGGGGACAGGGATGGCTGGCCGGGACCGCCACCGCGGACGACCTCGACCAGTTCGTACCCGAACTGGTCGAGACCTGGCAGCAGCGCGGCCGCACCGGCACGCCCCGAGTGATCGCCTCGACGATGTTCGCACTCGGTCCCAACGCGAGAACCGCGGTGCGACAAGCTATCGGTCCCTACTACGCCTTCGCCGGCGACGAGTGGGCACAGCACGGCATTGCCACCGCCCTCACGTCGCCTGACAGCATCGCCGCCACCGCAGCCGAGTTCGAAAGCCACGGCTGCGACGAACTCATCTTCACCGGCAACGACGCCGATCCGGATCAGGTCGACCTGCTCGCCGACGCCCTCGGCCGGTAGCCGAACGGTGGCATGAAGGACGCGCCCACGAGCACGTCCTGCGCGGCTGCCGACACCACGCAAGCTCTGAGCGCCCTGCTTCTCGTCGAGATGATGTGCGTTGTGCGGCCACGAGTCGTCGTGAGCAGCGGGACGGAAACTCACCCGCCGTCGGTGAGCGCCGGCTGCTGATCGTAGGTGTCGCGGGATGCGGCAATCTCGTCCATGTGGGCATACGCCCACCGGCGGACAACAGCGATGGCGTCCTCGAGGCTTTGGCCGAGCGGGGTCAGTCTGTACTCCACCTTGGGCGGAATCGTCGGGTACGCGTGGCGGTGGACGAGCCCGTCTCGCTCCAAGGCCCGGAGGGTCTGAGTGAGCATCTTCTGGCTGATGCCCTCGACCTCAGATCGCAGCTGCGAGAACCGCTTCGTGCCGGTCGACAACGCGTAGAGGACGAGCAGCGACCACTTGTCCCCCACCCGTCCGATGACCTGGCGGGTGGGACAAGCCGCAGCCATGACGTCGAAGCGCCCGTCGTCCGACCGCAACGCTGCGATGTTGGTTACCACAGGGTGTGTATAGCACCAATTGATGCCTACTTCCCAAGAGGGCCTGTCGTTGTGACGCTGTCGTGCATGCAAGCGTGGATGACGACAGAACCCGGATCGATCGCCCTGGGGCAGGTCGGTGAGCCCGAGCCCGGACCAGACGAGGCAGTGGTTGCGGTCCAGGCGTTCTCGCCCAACCGGGGTGAGACTTTCGTGCTCGACCATGCCCCGCCCGGCTTTCGGCCCGGCAAGGACATCGCGGGGGTCGTCTTGCGGCCCGCCGCCTCCGGACGAGGACCGGGTGCGGGGACTCGCGTGGTCGCGCACCTGGACCACTCCGGTTGGGCCGAGCGAGTGGCCGTGCCGTTGGATCGGCTCGCGGTCCTTCCCGAAGCGATTAGTACTACCCGGGCCGCTGCACTGCCGCTGGCCGGCCTCACCGCGATCCGGCTGACCAGGGTCACCGGGCCCCTAGCCTCGCGCCGCGTCCTGTTGACCGGCGCGTCAGGCGGAGTCGGCCACTACTTCGTGGAACTTGCCGCGGCCCAGGGTGCGCAGATCACCGTCGTGACCGCGGACGAGGACCGCAGCCGCCAACTGATCGAGCTCGGCGCCGCCGATTGGGTCAGCAATGCAGCAGAAGCCGTCGGGCGGTTTGACGTGGGACTGGACTCAGTGGGCGCCGCAGCAACCGCGACCGTGCTGAGCAAACTGACCGTGCACGGGATGCTGGTCTGGTTCGGCCAGGCCAGCCGAAACCCTCCAACGCTGGACTTCTTCGATTGGAGCGGCGGATCGAGCGCCACGATCCGCAAGTTCCTGTACACCGACGATCCAACCCCGACTGCAGACGACCTCGCCGCGTTGGTACGTCTCGTAGCTGCCGGCCGGCTGCACCCCGAGATCGGCCGAGTCGCCGGTTGGGCAAACACGTTGCAGACGATCGAGGCGATGGTAACCCGCCAGGTACGGGGCAACGCGGTCTGCACTTTGCCCTGAGCTACAAGGAGATGCTGATGACTGTCCTGCTCGATCAACCCGAGATGCTGGAGCCAGTGGTCGCGTTGGGCCGATCGCGGGCGATCGCTGCCGGCGTCGATGCCAGTGAGTACGACGCCATCACGGCTACGCTGCGCCGCGCCAGCGAGTGGACGACAGCGTTTCGAGCCGCCGGCGCAGCCCACCTCGCCGACGCCCGCCGGGCCGAAAGCGACGGCAACCCCATCACCCAGGCAGACGCCTACCTGGCTGCGGCCGCGTGCTGTCACATCGCGACCACCCTCCCGGCCGACGATCGCGACGGCCACGCCGAAGCAGCCGACGCCATGGCCCGAGCGCTCGCCATCCTCCAGCCCGGTGCGCAGACCCTGACCGGTGCGGCCTTTCGCGGCACCCTGACCGTCCCGCAGGGCGACCCGGAAGCACCACTGGTCGTGGTCGTGCCTGGACTGGACTCGAGCCGCGTCGAGTTCCACGCCAACACGATCGCCTTGCAGCGCCGCGGGCTCGCCACCCTGTCGATCGACGGCCCCGGGCAGGGGGAACTGGCATCGACCACGACGGTCCGCGCGGACTATCACGCGGTCGTCAGCGAGGCGCTCGACACCGCCCTGGCGACTGGGCTGACGCCGCGCAGGATTGGGCTGATGGCGCTCAGCCTCGGCGGGTACTACGGCGCGCTGTCCCTTGCCCGTGAGCCCCGACTACAGGCCGGCGTCACCGTCAGTGGCCCCTCAACCATGGTCTGGGACGAGCTTCCCGCACTCCTCCAAGCAATCCTGACCATTCGCGCCGGCAGTCGCGACGCTGCTGCCGCCTTTGCGGCTCATGTCGACGTGCGCACTTTCGCTGCGGAGATCCGCCAGCCGCTGTTGGCCATCGACGGCGAGAACGACGTCATTCCCGGGTACAGCGACGGTGCCGATCTCGCCCACCTGGCGCCGCACGGCGAACATCTCGTGATTCCTGCGGGCGACCACCTGGTGGGCAACCGCAGATGGCAATGGCTTCCCCGAGCCGCCGACTACCTCCACCGCAAGCTCACGCGGCAGTGATTGCGCGGGACACCCGCCCGACAGCGCATGATCACGCAGGGGCGGCTGGCGTGCATTACCCCCCTCCCCACCTGCGCACTGCCTGGGTCCGCCGACCACCCGGTTGCCCCTGGACTCCCATCTCGTCCGGCAGCATGGCGGCCGCGGAGTCCCTAGAACGGATCCTGCACCGCGGCCGGTCGCTTAGGACGTACGCAGCTGCTCAATCTGGGCCCGGAGGTCAGCGTTCACCGCTTCCAGTTCCAGGATGGCGGCGACGCCGGCGATGTTGATCCCGCTGGACATGAGAGCGGTGATACGTCGCAGGCGGGCCACGTCGTCGGTGCTGTAGCGGCGCGTCCCTCCGGGCGTCCTGCCGGGCTCGAGGAGGCCTCGTTTCTCGTAGAGGCGCAGGCTCTGGGCGTCGAGGCCGACGAGCTCAGCGGCCGTGGTGATGCCGAACAGGCCCTGGCCGGCCTGCAGGTCCTCGTCGGCGGTCATGACTGCCTCCGTTGCCGGCCCGTCCCGATGTTGCGATCTATGTTAGACGACATCTAATATCTGTGGCTGTCGACATAGATAGGTGGTTTGGGGCCACCTATCCGAGCCAATGGAGGCGACCTGTGATGCTTCTGCGCACTGACCCGATCCGTGACTTCGATCGGCTCGCCCAGCAGTTCTTCGGCACTGCCGGCACCGCGTCACGGCCGGTCACCATGCCCCTCGACTCGTGGCGCGACGGGGATGACTTCTTCATCGAGCTCGACCTGCCCGGTGTCGATCCGGCCACCGTCGACCTGGACGTCGAGCGCAATGTCCTCACCGTCCGAGCCGAACGCCCCGCGCCTGCGGACACCCACGAGTGGTTGGTCACCGAACGCCCCCACGGTGTCTTCAGCCGACAGGTGATTCTGGGCGACACGCTCGACGCCGATCGCGCCGAGGCGACGTACGACGGCGGGGTGCTCCAGGTGAGAATCCCGGTGGCGGAGAAGGCGAAGCCCCGCAAGATCACTGTGCAGGCCACAGCCAACGAGCCCCGAGCGATCGGGGGTTGAGGTGAGCCTGTTGCAGTTGAGGTGGACGCTAACCGACGTCTCCACCCTCTTGCACGAGTACCTACACGTGCACTCGGAACGCTCGCCTCGGAATCCGTGACGTTCCACGCGTGGGCACCGTCCTGCCCGTCAGGACGGGGCCCACGTGCGTGGCACGACAGAGTCCCGTCAGCCCGCATCTGCGCCCCGTCCCATGCCGGCGGCGGGCCGCATGAGTGGACCAGCGCAGGAGCATCGCGCCCCGGCCGTCGAAGTCGCCCCCGAATCGCGCGGCATTCGACCGCGGAAACCGTTGTGGCACTGACGTTGTGGGCGCAGAGGGACTCGAACCCCCGGCCACCTGCTTGTAAGGCAGGCGCTCTACCAACTGAGCTATGCGCCCGCTCGAAAACCCCTGGGCCGCTAGGCGAGGTTGGCGAGCGCCTTGCGGTAGTCGTCGTTGCTACGGGCATCACCCATGGCATTGACGACCGACCACCGGACGATGCCGTCCCGGTCGATCACGAACGTACCCCGCGTCGCAGCCCCGCGGTCCTCACGGAAAACGCCGTACTGCCGCGCCACCTCGCCATGGGGCCAGAAGTCCGACAGCAGCGGGTAGTCGAACCCTTCCTGCGCGGCGAAGATGCGCAGCGAATGCGGCGTGTCACAGGAGATCGCCAGGATCTGCGTCTGGTCGTTGACGAAGTCGGCTCGATCGTCCCGTACGGCGCACAGCTCGCCGGTGCACGTGCCGGTGAACGCGAACGGGTAGAACAACAGCACGACGTTCTTGCTGCCGCGGAAGTCCGACAGTTTCACCAGTTCGCCGTGCTGGTTCTTCAGTTCGAAGTCCGGGGCCGGCTGGCCTACTTCGACTGTCATCAGGCAGCTCCTCTTGATCCTTCGGTTGACATCGTCAGACACCGTTCGCCGCTACGGCTGGGCCACGGCACCGGAAGTAGCCGTGCGGTCAGCGTTTGCCGGCACGGGGGGCGACCAACCGGCTGCCCTGCCATTCCCGGGACGCGCTGATCGTGCTGGTGTGCTGCAGCCCGGCGGTCGGGGCCGCGTCGGCGATGTCCTCGGACTCCACGTGACCGTCGCGACCCGGCTTCGGAGTGAGCAGCCACACCACGCCGTGGTCGGCGAGCGGTCCGATCGCGTCGACCAGCGCGTCGACGAGGTCCCCGTCGTCATCGCGCCACCACAGCACGACGACGTCCACGACGTCCTCGTAGTCGATGTCCACCAGCTCGGAACCGGTCGTCTGCTCAATCGAGGTGCGCAGCGCCTCATCGCAGTCGTCGTCCCAGCCCAGCTCCTGGACGGTCTGCCCCGTGCGGATGCCGAGCCTGGCGGCCAGGCCACGCTGCCCTTCCGCGTGGTCCGCGGTCGCGGTCACCAACGTCCTCCGTCATGGTCGTCGCCGGCGGTCCGGCTGGCTGCTCCCCGGGTCCGGGGCTGTGGGCGTAGTCCACCCGACCCCTGCGTGCAGCGCAAGCGCCCTAGCCGAAGGCGTCGCCCTTTCGCCCCGCCAGTCACCTCGGCCACCCCGGCGCGCGATGATGGGCCGGACAACACCGACGACGGGCGGCGGCCCACCCCTGCCGGCGCCCCGATGGGACGGAGGATCGCGCGTGACCCACGGACGCGACCGGGAACCCCTACTGGCCGGCGGTCTGCCCACGCAGTACGTCGACGTGGACGCCGAAGAGACCCAGGAATGGATCGACTCCTTCGACGCCGTGGTCGACCAGGCTGGCGCCTACCGGGCGCGCTACCTCATGCTGGCGCTGCTGCGTCGCGCCGCGGAGCGGCAGGTCGGCGTGCCCAGCCTGCGCAGCACCGACTACATCAACTCGATCCCACCGGAACACGAGCCGTGGTTCCCCGGCGACGAGACCATCGAACGCCGGATCCGCGCCTACACCCGGTGGAACGCCGCGATCATGGTGCATCGGGCGCAGCGCCCCGGCGTCGGCGTGGGCGGTCATATCTCGACGTACGCGTCGAGCGCCTCGTTGTACGAGGTCGGCTTCAACCACTTCTTCCGCGGCCCCGAACACCCCGGCGGCGCAGACCAGATCTTCTACCAGGGGCACGCCTCGCCGGGCATCTACGCCCGAGCGTTCCTTGAGGGCCGGCTCAGCGAGGACCAACTCGACGGGTTCCGGCAGGAACTGTCGCACGGCGGCCTCGGACGCGGGCTGCCGTCGTACCCGCACCCGCGCCTCATGCCGGACTTCTGGCAGTTCCCCACGGTGTCGATGGGCCTGGGCCCGATCGATGCGATCTACCAGGCGCGCTTCAACAAGTACCTGCACGCGCGCGGTATCAAGGACACCTCGGACCAGCGCGTGTGGGCGTTCCTCGGCGACGGCGAGATGGACGAGCCGGAGTCGTTGGGCGCCATCGGTTTGGCCGCGCGTGAGGAACTGGACAACCTCACGTTCGTCGTGAACTGCAACCTGCAGCGCCTCGACGGCCCGGTCCGCGGCAACGGCAAGGTCATCCAGGAACTGGAGTCGATCTTCCGGGGCGCCGGCTGGAACGTCATCAAGGTGATCTGGGGCCGCGAGTGGGACCCGCTGCTGGCCCAGGACCGTGACGGCGCACTGGTCAACCTGATGAACCAGACCCCCGACGGGGACTACCAGACGTTCAAGGCCGAGAGCGGCACGTTCGTCCGGGAGAACTTCTTCGGTCGCGACCCGCGGACCGCCGCGATGGTGGCGGGGCTGACCGATGACCAGATCTGGCAGCTCAAGCGCGGCGGCCACGACTACCGCAAGTTGTATGCGGCGTACCGGGCGGCCGTCGAGCACCGCGGCCAGCCGACGGTGATCCTGGCCAAGACCGTCAAGGGCTGGATGCTCGGGTCGCATTTCGAGGGCCGCAACGCCACCCACCAGATGAAGAAGCTGACGCAGGAAGACCTGTTCGCCTTCCGCACCACGCTGGACCTGGACATCCCCGATTCCGCGCTGGACCCCTACCTGCCGCCGTACTACAAGCCGGCCGACGACCACCCCCACATGAAGTACCTGCACGAGCGCCGCCGCGAACTGGGCGGCTACCTGCCGTCGCGTCGCCGTACGTCGCGGCCACTGGCCCTGCCGGCGGATTCGGCGTACGCCAACAGCAAGCGCGGGTCAGGCAACCAGCTCGTGGCCACCACGATGGCCTTCGTCCGGCTGTTCCGGGATCTGCTGAAGGACCCGAACATCGGTCCGCGCTTCGTCCCGATCATCCCCGACGAGGCGCGCACGTTCGGGATGGACTCGCTCTTCCCGGTGCAGCAGATCTACTCCCCGCACGGTCAGCAGTACATGTCCGTCGACCGCGAACTCATGCTGTCCTACAAGGAGTCCGAGCGCGGCCAGATCCTGCACGAAGGGATCAACGAGGCCGGTTCGGCGGCATCGTTCCTGGCGGCCGGTTCGTCGTACTCCACGCACGACGAACCGATGATTCCCGTCTACATCTTCTACTCGATGTTCGGATTCCAGCGGACCGGAGACACGTTCTGGGCCGCGATGGACCAGATGGCGCGCGGCTTCGTGCTGGGCGCCACCGCCGGCCGTACGACGCTGAACGGCGAGGGCCTGCAGCACGAGGACGGCCACTCACCGCTGCTGGCCTCGACGAACCCGGGTGTGGTGGCGTACGACCCGGCGTACGGCTACGAGATCGGGTACATCGTGCGCGACGGGCTGCGCCGGATGTACGGCGAGGACCCGGAGAACGTCTTCTACTACCTCACCCTCTACAACGAGCCGGTCCTGCAGCCGGCCGAACCGGCCGACGTGGACGTCGACGGGATCCTGCGCGGCATTCACCGCGTCGCGGCGGCCCCCGCCGATTCGCCGGCGCCGCGTGCCCAGCTGCTGGCCTCCGGAGTGGCCGTGCCATGGGCGATCGACGCCCAGCAGCTGCTCGCGCAGGACTGGGGCGTCCAGGCCGACGTCTGGTCGGTGACCAGCTGGAACGAGTTGCGCCGCGACGGGCTCGCCGTGGACCGCCACAACTTCCTGCACCCCGACGAAGAACCGCGGCAGGCGTTCGTCACCACCCGGCTGGCCGGGCAGCCCGGGCCGGTGGTCGCGGTCAGCGACTACATGCGGGCCGTGCAGGACCAGATCCGTGAGTGGGTTCCGGCGGACTTCTGTTCGCTCGGCACCGACGGCTGGGGGATGTCGGACACCCGCGGCGCGCTGCGGCGGCACTTCCTCGTCGACGCCCAGGCGATCACCGTCGCCACGCTGACCCGGCTGGCCGGTCGCGGTGAGATCGCCGCCGACGTGGTCGCGAAGGCCATCGAGCGGTACCAGCTGCAGAATCCGGCGGCCGCGGACGCGGGCAACACGGAGGGATCCGGCTGACCGTCGCCGACGGACCCGGCGGCCGGGAGTCCACGACCCAGCGGCTGCAGCGGGCGACCGGAGCCCTGGGTACCGCGGCGACGGCCCGGATGGACGACGAGCTGCCGTGGTTCCGGCAGCTGCCCGCCGAGGCCCGGTCGTGGGTCGGGCTGATCGCCCAGGCCGGTATCGCCGGGTTCGTCGAGTGGTTCCGCCACCCGCAGCAGCCGCAGCAGATCACCGCGGACGTCTTCGGCACCGCTCCGCGGGAACTGGTCCGGGCGATCTCCCTGCAGCAGACCGTGGAGATGGTCCGCGCCACGATCGCGGTGATCGAGGAGCGGGTCGACGAGTTGGCCGCCCCCGGCCGGGAGGGGGAACTGCGCGAGGCGATCCTGCGGTACTCCCGGGAGATCGCCTTCGCCGCCGCCGAGGTGTATGCCCAGGCCGCCGAGGCGCGTGGCGCCTGGGATGCCCGGCTGGAGTCCCTGGTCATCGACGCCCTGGTGCGCGACGAGGTCGACGACGGCGTGGTGTCGAGGGCCGCCGCCCTCGGCTGGCCGTCGGCCGGTGCCGTCGCGGTCGCGGTCGGCCGCTGCCCGACCGGCGACCCGGAGACCGCGGTCGACGCGGCACGCCGGCTGGCCGCCCACCACGGTTTCGAGGTCCTCACCGGCGTCCACGGCGACGTGCTGGTCGTCGTGGTCGGCAGTGCCGCCGACCTGACCGCGGCCGTCCGGCATCTGCTGCCGGCCTTCGAACGCGGGCCGGTCGTCGTCGGACAGGCTCGGTCCGGCAGCGACGGTCTGGTCGCTGCCGGACAGGCCGCGGCCGAGGCGCTCGCCGCGCTACGGGTCGCCGACGCGTGGCCGGAGTGCCCTCGCGTCGTCGACAGCGCTGAGCTGCTGCCGGAACGGGTCGTGGCCGGCGACGCGCGCGCCCGCGCGGCGCTGCGGGCCCAGGTCCTCGACGCCCTCGCCAGCGACGACCGGGTGCTGCTGGACACCCTGGCCGCGCTGCTGGAGCGGGCCGGCACGCTGGAGGCGGCCGCGCGGCTGCTGTACGTCCACCCCAATACGGTTCGCTACCGGCTGCGCCGCGTCGCCGAGCTGACCGGCCTGCACCCGTCCGATCCGCGCGGCGCCCTCATCCTGCGGCTCGCCCTGATGCTGCAACGGCTGCCCGCGGACGCCGTCACCCGCTCGTCCGAACCCCGTGACGCTGGCCGCGCGTCAGGCGGCGCGGCGCGAGACGATGCTGCCGCTTTGTAGGTTTCCTCCAAAGATCTGATGCCGACGTTGGCGGCGAGGTGCTGCCGAACGCCGGCCCGGCTTGGGGAGGGTAGGGCCCGTGCTCGTCGTCGTCGCGCCCGGACAGGGCTCCCAGGTTCCCGGCTTCCTCACCCCGTGGCTCGAGCTGCCGGATGTGGCCGACCGCCTCCGGTGGCTGTCCACCGTGAGTGGAGTCGACCTCATCAAGCACGGCACCGAGTCCGACGCCGACACCATCCGCGACACCGCCGTCGCCCAACCGCTGCTGGTGGGCGCGGGCCTGGTGACGCTGCTGTCGCTGTTCCCCCAGCCGTCCTCCGGATTCGGGCTGGTCGGTGCCGGCGCCGGGCACTCCGTCGGAGAGATCACCGCTGCGGCAGCGTCCGGCGTCATCACGGCCGAGCAGGCCATGGTTTTCGTCCGGGAACGCGGCCGCGCGATGGCCGAAGCGTCGGCGCTGACCCCGACCGGGATGAGCGCGGTGCTCGGCGGCGACGCCGACGAGGTGGTGGCCGCGGCGACGCGGCACGGCCTCACCGCCGCCAACATCAACGGTGCCGGGCAGATCGTGGTCGCCGGCACGCTGCCGGAACTGGCGGCGTTCGCGGCCGATCCGCCCGCCAAGGCGCGGGTCCGCCCGCTCCAGGTCGCCGGGGCGTTCCACACCCACCACATGGCGTCGGCGGTCGACCTGCTGGCGTCGTACGCCCGTTCCATCACCGTGCACGACCCGCGGACCCGGCTGATCTCCAACGCCGACGGCACGATCGTCCACCACGGCCGAGAGGTGCTCGCGCGTCTGGTCTCGCAGGTGAGCAACCCGGTCCGGTGGGACCTGTGCATGGCCACGATGGCCGATCTCGGGGTGACCGCCGTCCTGGAGATCCCGCCGGCCGGCACGCTCACCGGTCTGGTGAAGCGCGCCCTGCCGGGAGTGGAGACCCTGGCCGTCGGCGGCCCGGACGACCTCGAAGCCGCCCGCGACCTGATCGCCCGGCACGCCAGCGACTCCCCGATCGACACCGGCCCGACGTGGCGACTGCTGGTTGCTCCGGCGAAGGGCACCTTCCGCCTCGACGAGGGCTCGCCCACCGGCACCGACCTCACGCCGGGCGCCCGGGTCGGCAGTGTGGTCAACCTCCGCGACGAGCTCGCGGTGACCGCCCCGCACGGCGGCCGCATCGTTGAATGGCTCGTCGAGGACGGCGACCCTGTATCCCCGGGCCAACCGCTGGTCCGGCTTCATCCGGAGGCGGTGCACGTATGAGTTCGAACCCGATGACGGCGCCGCGTGGACCGGCGTACGCCCGCATCCTGTCCGTCGGCGGCTACCGGCCCTCCCGGGTGCTGACCAACGACGACGTCGTCGCGGCGGGCCTGGATTCCAGCGACGACTGGATCCGGGAACGCTCCGGGATCACCGAACGCCGGTTCGCCGGGCCCGAGGAGACCGTGCCGGACATGGCCGCCGCGGCGGCGGAGAAGGCGCTGGCCGCGTCCGGGGTGCCGGCCGACCGCATCGGCATGGTGCTGCTGGGCAGCATGAGCCACCACGCCGGCTACCCCGCGGCTGCTGCGGAGGTCGCGCATCGCATCGGCGCGGTCAACGCCGCCGCGATGGACCTCGGCGCCGCGTGCGCCGGGTTCTGCTACGCGCTGGCCACCGCACGGGACATGGTGGTGGCCGGTTCCGCCGAGTACGTCCTGGTCGTCGGCTCCGAGAAGATGTCCGACATCATCGATCCGACCGACCGCGGGACGGCGTTCATCTTCGGCGACGGCGCCGGGGCAGTCGTGGTCGGACCGTCCGACATACCCGCGATGGGCCCGGTGGTGTGGGGCTCGGACGGCGGCGCGCGCGAGGCCATCATGCAGTCGCAGAGCTGGTTCTCGTTCCGGGACAACGGCGGCGAGTTCCCCACCATGCGGATGCAGGGCCAGCAGGTCTTCCGCTGGGCGGTCGGCGACGTGTCGAAGGTCGCCGTCGAGGCCCTGGCCGCCAGCGGGCTCACCCCCGCCGACCTGGACGTCTTCATCCCGCACCAGGCCAACATCCGGATCACCGACGCGATGTTGCGGACCCTGAAACTGCCCGACCACGTGAAGATCGCGCGCGACATCGTCACCAGCGGCAACACCTCGGCGGCATCCATCCCGCTGGCGATGGAGCGCATGCTGGAAGCCGGCGAGATCAGCAGCGGTGACACCGCGCTCGTCATCGGGTTCGGCGCCGGCCTGGCGTACGCCGCACTCGTGGTCACCGTGCCCTGAGCAGCCTGGCGCGGCGACGCCTGCCGCGGCAGACCCGCCGTACACGCGAGCCGCAGCAACGCCGGCCGACCTCCGTGGACCGGCACACTAAGCCCCGAGCACTACCCCTTCACCCATCGGACAAGGAGTAACCCCGGATGAGCGAGCAGGACATCCTCGACGGCCTCGCGGCCATCATCAACGAGGTCGCGGGCGTCCCCGTCGAGGACGTTCAGGCCGACAAGTCCTTCGTAGACGACCTGGACGTGGACTCCCTGTCCATGGTGGAGATCGTGATGGCGGCCGAGGACAAGTTCGGCGTGAAGATTCCCGACACCGAGGTCAAGAACCTCAAGACCGTCGGCGACGCAGTCAGCTTCATCAGCAAGTCGTCCTGAGGCCGGTCGGAGCGTCGCATCCCGGCGCTCCGACCGCTCGGGACGGCGGCCGGGCCGTCCGCAGCCTGACCGCTGCAGCGTCGCCTCCCCCACACCCATCACCACAGGAGGATCCATGGGAACCAGCCGATCCGTCGTCATCACCGGGCTGGGCCTTACGACTCCTCTCGGCGGCGACGTCGCCACGACGTGGGCTTCGTTGCTGGCCGGGCGGTCGGGGGTACGAGACCTCGGCGCCGACTGGCCCGAGGACTTCCCGGTCCGGATCGCCGCCGGCGTCGCGGTCGACCCGGCCGAGGTGATCGCCGGCCACGAGGGTCGCCGGCTCGACCGCTACGAGCAGGTGTGCCTCATCGCGGCCCGGCAGGCCTGGAGCGACGCCGGGCAACCGGACGTCGACGGCTTCCGCCTCGGGGTGGTGATGGCGACCGGGATCGGCGGCGTCGACGCCCTGCTCAAGCAGTACGAGGTCCTCAAGGAGCGGGGCTGGTCGCGGGTGTCGCCCAACACGGTCCCGATGATCATGCCCAACGGGGCAGCCGGCTGGGTCGGCCTCGAGGTCGGCGCGCAGGCCGGGGTCCATACGCCGGTCAGCGCCTGCGCGTCGGGTGCCGAGGCGATCGCGCTGGGCGCCCGGATGATCGACGACGGGCGCGCGGATGTCGTGGTGGCCGGCGGTGGCGAGGCGTGCATCCTGCCGCTGACGATCGCCGCGTTCGCCACGATGCGCGCGCTGTCGACACGCAACGCCGAGCCCGAGCGAGCCAGTCGCCCGTACGACAAGGGCCGTGACGGGTTCGTCATGGGCGAGGGTGCCGGCGCGGTGGTCCTGGAGTCCGAGGAGCACGCGCGGGCGCGCGGCGCGACGATCTACGGCCGGTACGCCGGTGCCGGGATGACGTCCGACGGGCACCACATCGCCCAGCCGCACCCGGAAGGGCTGGGGGCCACCCGGGCGATCGCCGCGGCGCTGGCAGCCGCCGACGCGGCCCCCGGCGAACTGGTCCACGTCAACGCCCACGCGACCTCGACCCCGCAGGGCGACATCGCCGAGTCCGTGGCGCTGCGGGAGGTGCTCGGCGACGCGGTCGACGGCGTCGCGGTGACCGCGACCAAGTCGATGACCGGTCACCTGCTCGGCGGCGCCGGTGCGGTCGAGAGCGTCTTCACAGTCCTGTCGCTGCACCACCGGCTGGTCCCGCCGACGATCAACGTCGACGATCCCGACGACGAGATCGCGCTGGACGTGGTGTGCGGCGAACCACGACCGTTGCCCGCCGGAGACCTGTTGGCGCTGAACAACTCCTTCGGTTTCGGCGGCCACAACGTCGCGCTCGCCTTCCGGTCCGCCTGATGGCGCTCGCGACGGCGGCACCGGCCGCCGAACTCGATCCCCGGTCGCCGCGCGCCCGGCTCGCCGCCCTCTTCGACGACGGCGTCTTCACCCCGCTGCACCCCGAGGACGACCGCGGCATGCTCGCCGCGGTCGGCACGGTCAACGGAGCCTGGGTCGCGGCGTTCTGCTCGGACCCGACCGTGCAGGGCGGCGCGATGGGGCTGCAGGGCTGCCGATCGATCCTGCTCGCCTACGACCGGGCGCTGGCCGACTCGGTCCCGGTCATCGGTATCTGGCACACCGGCGGCGCGCGGCTGCGCGAAGGCGTGGAGAGCCTCGACGCGGTCGGGCAGGTCTTCGCCGCGATGACCCGCGCCTCCGGGCGCGTGCCGCAGATCTCCGTGGTGCTCGGTCCGGCTGCCGGCGGCGGGGCGTACGGGCCGGCGCTCACCGACATCGTGATCCTCGGTCCGCACGGCCGGATCTTCGTCACCGGTCCGGACGTGGTGCGGTCGGTGACCGGCGAGGACGTCGACATGCTCCGGCTCGGCGGGCCGGACACCCACGGCCGCCGCAGCGGCGTCGTCCACGTCGTCACCGACTCGCAGGAGGAGGCGCTGGACTCGGCGCGGCGGCTGGCCCACCTGCTCAGCCGGCAGGGCACCCTGGACGTGGCCAGCGTCGCCGACCGTGACCTCGGCGCCCACCTGCCGGACAACGTCCGGCGCGCGTACGACGTGCATCCGGTCATCGACGACCTGCTCGACGACGGCAGCGCACTGGAACTGCACCCGCGCTGGGCACCGAACGTCGCGACGGTGCTCGGGCGGTTGGGCGGCCGCACCATCGGCGTGGTCGCCAACAATCCGCTGCGGCTCGGCGGTTGCCTGGACGCCGCCAGCGCGGAGAAGGCGGCACGCTTCGTACGGATGTGTGACGCCTTCGGTGTCCCCCTCGTCGTCCTCGTCGACGTGCCCGGGTACCTGCCCGGGGTCGGCCAGGAGTGGGACGGGGTCGTGCGGCGCGGCGCGAAGCTGCTGCACGCGTTCGCCGAATGCGTGGTGCCCCGGGTCACCGTCGTCATGCGCAAGACGTACGGCGGTGCCTACATCGCGATGAACTCCCGCGCGCTCGGCGCGACCCGGGTGTACGCCTGGCCCGGCGCGCAGGTCGCCGTCATGGGGGCCGTCGCCGCGGTGCGGATCCTGCACCGCCGGCGCCTGTCGGAGGTACCCGACGACGTCCGCGAGCAGGTCGAGAACGAACTGGCCGAGGAACACGAGCGCATCGCCGGCGGGGTGGATCGCGCTATCGCGCTCGGCGTCGTCGACGAGGTCCTCGATCCCGCGCTGACCCGGTCGACGCTCGCTCAGGCGATCTTCGACGCGGGCGCCAGCCGCGGCACCCACGGCAACATCCCCCTGTAAGCCTGATCCCCGGTAGGCCGAGCTCCCGGTACGCCGGAGCGGGTGGCCGCTCAGCCGACCTGATGCAGCCAGCGGACCGGTACGCCGTCACCGGCGTACCGGAACGGCTCCAGTTCGGTGTCCCACGGCGTACCGAGCAGTCGGGCGATTTCGTCGGCCAGGCCCGCGCCGCTGCTCAGCGCGGACCGCAACCGGTCCTCGTTGACCAACAGGTCGCCGTGCACACCGACGGTGGAGCGGAACAGGCCCAACGACGGGGTGAACGCGTACCGCTCACCGTCGCGGCCCGCGGTCGGCTCTTCGGTGACCTCGAAACGCACGTCCGGGAACGCCCGTAGCGCGGAGGCGATCGACGAGCCCAGCCCGGCCTCGCCCGTCCAGGACAGCTCAGCTCGCGCGGCGCCCCGCAGCACCGGCTGGGGCGTCCAGTCCAGCGTGACCCGCGACCCGAGCAACTCGGTCAGCGTCCATTCGACATGGGGGCACACCGCACGCGCGCATGCGTGCACGAAAACGACGCCGCGCGCAACCTGCGCACGGCGAGAGGCCGCGAGGACGGACACCGTCGACTCCTTCGCTCGAGTGGCGCCTTCCCCAGCGATCTCGAACGAAGCGATAGTCGACAGCGCACTGTAGCTGGCCGTTCCGACGGCGAGGCCGCGACGCGCCGACGGCCACACCGGGTGCGGCGCATTCAAGTCGCCGGCCGGATCGGCCGATGGTGGCCGAGAGGTTGTTGCGTTCTGGCGCGACCGCGGCCGGCAGGAACGAAGGAGGACTCGGGTGTCGGATTCCGAGATCTTCATGACCGAGATGTACGACGAGGGCGTCGTGACCGAGGTCATTCGCCCGGCGGCGATCATCCCGGAGGAGTCCGCGCGTGCCGTCCTGGTGGAGTTGGCGTTGCGCGACGTACAGAACGGTGGTCTGTGGCTGTCCGACCCGTCCCGCTGGGCGCGCTACGACGCGTCGTGGAACGGCGCGGGCGACCCGGGGCCGGCCCAGCTGATCGGCACGATCCAGGTCGCCTACGGCACGCCCACCCGCTACGAGATCACCGTCTACCGCGCCACCGTGACCCGGCTGGGCACGTCCCGCGGCTGGACCGTGGTGAAGCTGTGCGACGAAGCCCTCGGCTTCGGCAACCTGGACCTGGCGACCTGCCCTCGCGCGAGCCTGGCCACCCCGCCCAAACCCTTCCGCTTCTGACACACCGGCCGTAGCAGCTGTCACCTCGGCTCCGCTGGAGCGAGGGCTTGTCAGGTCGGCTTGACGACTCGTCCGGCTACCGGCAGCGTCGCGGCGAAGTCGCGCAGCGCGATCCGGGCCGCGGAGCGCGGCGCGGCATCGGCCAGCGTCGTACCGTCCCGCTGACACCGGTCCAGCGCCGGACGGTCGTCGGGCACCAGCACCACGTCGTCCAGTCCGCTCAACTCGTGCAGCGTCTGGCTCACCTGACGCGCGGTGGATCGGCCGGCGATGCCGCGTCGAACGCGCGTCACCACCACGCGAATCGGCGTCTCCGGAATCACTGCCCGCAGGTCCGGCAAGCCGGCGGCGAGGCGGGCCAGCCCCAGCGGCTCGGCGCCACCGACCGCGACCACCACGTCAGCAGCAGCCAGCGCCGTGATCGTCGCGGCGTTGCGCTGCAACGTGAATGGCTCCATCGCAGGGTCGTCGTCGCGCTCGAGGCAGAAGCCGGTGTCGATCACCGTGACCTCGGCCAGGTCACGGGCCCGACTCCACACCGCCTGCAACGCGGCGGGCCGCAGCTCGCTCCACCGGTCCGGCGTACGGATCCCGGTGAGCACCCGCAGCCGCGGACCCAGGGCCCGGGTGCAACGGCTGAACGCCACCAGATCCAGCCCACCCAGATCGGCACGCCGTACGGCGACAGCCAGACCGCTCGCGTCGTCGACCAGGCCGAGCATCATGGGCAGCGCGCCGCCGTAACTGTCGGCGTCGACCAGCAACGCCGAGTTGCCGGACCTGGCCAGTTCGTCAGCCACGGTCACCGCGACGGTCGACCGGCCGGGAGCGCCGGTGGGTCCCCACACCGCGACCACGACGCCGTCTCCAGCAGCAGCCCCGCGCCCGTCCGGCCGGTCGCGCCGGGCGCTGTCCCCCACCTCCTGCGGCGCGGCAGCGGTATGCCGCTCGGCCGCGGAGACCAGCAGACCGATCGCCCGGCCGACCGCGGCCGGGTCTGTCCCGTCGACGGCCGTCACCGTCCCGACGCCGAGCGCCCGCAGCCGCGTCGCGTCGCCGGGGCGGTCGGGGTCGGCCGCCCCGACCGCGACGACGCCGAGTCGATGCAGCCGGGTGACCGCCTCCAGCGTCAGCCGCGGCAGTGACGCCGAGACCAGCGCGGCGCGGCTGGTGCCGTCGGCTGCCGCGGCCAGCAGATCGGTGGTGTCGCGGCATCGTCGTACCACCGTGACCGCGGAGCCTGCCGCGGCGGCCGCCACGACGTCGGCCTCGCCGGGCAGACTGCCGAGGGCCAGGATCACGGGCACCGGCGCGGCCGTCACCGCACACCGTCCGATGCCGTCACCCGGACCAGGTCGATGGCACCGGAGCGCACCGCGGCCACCACGACGCCCGCGTCGGCTTCGGCGACGTCGAGCACCACCGCGAGATCACCGGAGCCGAGCCCCTCGTACGTCGAGACCGCCGCCACTACCGCGCCGGCGAGGGCACGCTTCGGGACGGCGACCGACGACCCGGCATCGTCGGCCGGCGTGACCCACAGGTCGATCCGGTCGCCGTGGCCGAGGTCGGCCGGGGCGTGCGACGGTTGCACCGCGACCGTCACGTACCGCCGGTCGGCGGCGGGCAGCGCCAGCGCGGACTGCGGCAGCAGTTCGCCGGCGGCCAGATCACGGTGCAGTACGCCGGTCGGCACCGCCGTCGCCGCGACGTATGCACTGGCGTCGCCGTCGAGCCGGACGGGGACGAGATCGGCCGCGCCGATCGTGGTACCGGCCGCCAGCGGCTTGGCCGCCGCCCAGACCGCCGTACCGGCGGGGCCGCTGCCCACCAACCGCGCGCCGAGCACGACCGAGACCATCACCAGGACGAGCCCGGCGACGAAGCGCGGCTCGCGCCACCGCTGCGGCCGCAACCGCTCGGCCGCGACGCCGGGCGCGGGGAAGCGTCGCTCGCCGCTGGCTGCGGTACGGCTGCTGGGCGCGGCACCGCCGGGTACGGCGACGCCGTGGGCGCGCCGGGAGAAGAACGGACGAGGCACGATCAGCTCCGGGGTTCGGTCGTCGTCGGCAGTGGTCGCACGCGGCTGTCCACCGCCGCCGAGCGGACGACAGCGTCAGCGGGCATCGGCGTGCCAGGATCACCGGCGTGACACCCCGATTCCTCACGCTCGCCGACGTCGCGGAGGTGCTCAACATCTCTGCGGCACAGGCCTATGCGCTGGTACGCGCCGGGGATCTCCGCGCGATCAAGATCGGCGGCCGGGGCCAGTGGCGCGTGGAGGCACCGGCGCTGGAGGAGTACATCGCCCGGATGTACGCCGTCACCGAAGAGTTCGTCGCCGCCCATCCCTTCGGACGCGACGACGACCGGGATGAGCCGCCGCCGACCTAGCACAGAGCGGCCGCTCACGCCCGCACCGTCACTGACGCCTGCACCGCCACTCATGCCAGCACCGCCACGATCGCTGCCAGGGGAACCAGTACGCGTGCTCCGCCGGCATCCGCGTCCGAGGCGAGCAGCAGATCGAGGTGGTCGGCACGCAGCGTGACGATGCGTCCGGCGACAGTGGAGGCATCCCGAAGGTGGACGACGACATCGCTGCCAGCCTCGGCCAGCCGGCGAAGCCCAGCCCGCCAGCCCAGCCGGGCGGCAATCGGACCGGCACTGGCGGCGCTCATGAACCGGTCGCCGGGGCCGGTCACCACGAGGACCGCGGCCACCGGGATCAACCAGCGACGGCCGTCGTGACCCCGCAGTACCACCGCGTCGGCGGCAGCGGCGACAAGCACGCCGCGCAACCGGCCGATCGCCGTGACCCGCAGGTCGATCGGCGCATCGACGTTGTCGCGCAACCGATCCAGTAAGGCGACGACCGATCGGCGCTCGCGGGCCAGGTCGACCAGCAGTGCCTCGTCGTCGAGTTCGGCGCGCACCGCTGCGGTCGCGTCGAGATCCGCCATCACCCGGTCCACCGGTGACCAGGCCGGGGTGCGGCCGTGCTGTCCTGCTGGATCTGTCACGGCCGCCCCCGATCCCCCACGACCAGCGCCCCCGCGCCGGTCCACCTGATGTCGATCACCGACGGGAGCACCGGCGGCCCCGTTCCGGCCGGTGAGGATGCTCACTCGAACGGCCTATCGTCCGATCACAGACGACCACGGTGAGTGACCACACCCCGTCCCCACGTCTGCCCGCGCTCAGGAGGACTTGCGTCCGCAGCCGCCCAGGGAGCACACTGAATGACAAGGAAGGGTTTATTCAGATGACCGATCTTGCCGCCCTGCTGCCGCGGCGCATCCGCGAAGTGCGCGAACAATGCGGCATCTCCCAGGACGCCGCCGCCCGCGCGCTGGGGGTATCCCAGCCCACCTACTCTCGCATCGAGGACGGTGCCCGCCCGCTCAAGGGTGACGAGCTCGTGCGCCTGGCCGACCTGTTCGGCGTACGTGCCGCCACCATCACCGGGCTGCCGTCCATCCGCGAGCGAGCTCGCTATGCCGCCCGTACCGACGGCAGCGCGTCGGACATGACTGCAATGCGTGAGCGCCTCTACGCCTACCTGGAGCTCGACGACTACCTGAGCCAGCAGGGCATCCCGACCCGGTGAGCAGCAACGAATCTCTGGGCCGTGCGCGAGCCGAGGCCTTCCGCGCCGAGCACGAGCTAGGGGTGAGCGCAGTCAAGGACGTGTTCGCGCTCGTGCACGCCACGACCGGCATCGACGTCCTGAGCCTGGACGCCGGCGAGGCGGAGCACGGCCTGTCGATGCGGGACCCGGCCACCGGACGCTCCGTGATCGCAGTGGCCACCACGAGCAACCCGATGCGGCAGCGAACGTCCGTGGCGCACGAACTGGGCCATGTGTTGGCGGGCGATATCGACCGACCGACTGGTGACCGACCGGGAGCACGCACGCCCGCCGAGATCCAGGCCGACACGTTCGCGCGCCACCTCCTCCTACCCCTGGCCGCGGTGCGCATACGGGTTGCGACGAGCAACGTCTCACGCGCCGAGCTGTCCGCGATCGTGCAGGAGTTTGAGGTGTCGCCGCGCGTCGCCGCGATTCAGCTCAAGGAAACGAGGTACATCGACGCAGCAACGTGCGGGGCGTGGGCGCCGCTGTCGGCGCAGGTGCTGGCGGCGGAGTTCGGTTGGCTGAGCCAATACCGCTCACTGGTCGCCGCCTCCCAGCAGCCGCGCGCACCCCAGGCGCTCATGGCTCGGGCCGTAGCCGGCTACTACAGCGGCGTCCTGGGTCTGCCGGAGGTCGCGCTCTGGTACGGACAGGACGCGGCCGACCTCGAAGCTGAGCTAGGCCCTCCAAGCTCTGGGTCGCAGATCGACGAGGACTGGGGCCGTGATGCGCCGCTGTTCCCGACGGACCGCCCGTCGCCGTGAGCATCCTGCTCGACGCGGGACCGACGCTGAACTTCATCGCCGTCTCGGAGCAGGCCCTCCTCCTCGACCTGGCACGTGCGCACGGACTATGCCTGGCCGCGCCGGATGCCGTCCGGACGGAAGTAGATCGCAATGCCGGACAAGGGCGGTTCGCCGCGACCGGGGCGCAGCGGACGTGGCGCACGCTCGTTGCCGCCAAACGGGTTGAGATCCTGGACGACACGTTGGTCGATGAGGCGTTCATTGCCGCAGTCGCACGGGTGTCCGGCCGGCCGGCTGCGGACCGCGTGCGCTCGAAGCGGAATCTTGGCGAGATCCTGGTGATCGCGCACGGATCGGTCCTGGCTCAGCAGGGAAACGAGGTGTTCGTTCTCATCGACGACGGCGACGGTCAGCGTCGGGCGTTACGGGAGCGGACATGGCTGGTCACCAACGCCGCACCAGGGTCGCTGACTCTGTGGAACACAACTCGGGTCCTGAAGCACACGGCGCCGGACCGTTGGCAGGCGCTCTACCGACGGATGCGGGCGTTCGACGACGGGCTGCCCCCGCTGTAGCGGGCCTCGGACACGTGAGACACAGGTCAGAGACCGGCTCTTGACAGCGAGCGAGCGTTGACAGACGCTAATCGCGGTAAACAGAGGTAAACACAGCATCTGGGGGCGGATGCCGCTATGGGTCTCGACGTCATCGATACCGGGGCGAGCGCAGCTGATCTCGAGCACGTCGTTGTCCTGGCGACCGCGGCAGCTGCCGGAGCGGTCGTCGTACTCAAGTCGGTACGAGCCGCCGGCCGGGGTGTCGCTCGGTTGCCCAGCGCCTTCTCCCGCTGCCGCAGCGAGCTTCCGAACCTGCGATTCCTGCTGGGCCGCAGCGTGATCGCGGCCTCGGGAGGGACAATCGGACTGGCCACCGTGGCTACCCCGGCCGCGGCCGTCGCATCGGAGGTCAGCGCACCAGACGTCAGCGCACCGGACCTCAGCGCACCGGACCTCAGCGCACCGAAGGCCGACGCGCCGAAGGGCGGCACCCCGGGCGCCACCGGCCCGGATGCCAGCGCCACGGACGTGAGCACCGCGCCGCCGGGCGCGCAGCCAGGCGGTCCCACCCCGCTCGGGCCCGTGCTGGATCGGCTCCCTGGACCTGCCGTCGCCCCGGCGGTCGCGCGCGGCGTGCCGCCGCCGAGCCCCCGTCGGGTCGTCGTTGTTCGACGCGGGGACTGCTTGTGGCACATCGCCTCACAGGTGCTGCCCGATCGCGCGACGGCCGCTGCGATCGATCGAGAATGGCGACGGTGGTACGCCGAGAACCGCCGCACGATCGGCCCCGACCCTGACCTGCTCATCCCCGGCCAGCGCCTGCGAGAACCCACGCGCTGAGCCTTCCCAGCCCGCTTTCCGGGCCTGCGAACGTCACCTGCCCGGCCTGCCACCACCGCCCTCCGCGGCCCCCGACGCGGTCCACCGTCCCCACCCCCGGGGACCGCGTCGAAGGAGACCTCCGTGGCCCATCCCGCCACCGGCCTGCCGTCCACCGGCCGCCACCTGCGCCTGCTGCCGTCCGGCGACGGTCACCAAGCCGAACTCGCGCTGGACTGGCAGCTGCCTTCAGGCTTGCCCGTCGAGCCGCCGGCACCGAAGCACCTGCGGATCGTCGGCCAGGGTCCCCGGGTCGGACCGGATGCCGAGCTGCCGCTGGCCGGCATGCCACCGGCAGCCCCGTGGGCGGCCCGCCTGGCCCGGGCAGTGCTCGAGGTCGTCTGCGGCGAACGACCTGGATCCCAGCTCAAGCGATGGACCGCGCCCGCGGTCATGGCCGAACTCACCCGACGTGGAGTGGCGGCCTCACGACACCCGTCGCGGCACGGTCGTTCCGCGCAGTGCCGCCGGGTCAGCAGTGTCCGAGTGCACGTCGTCACGCCCACGATCGTCGAAGCAAGCGCCGTGGTGCGGGGCGAGATCCGAGCCCGCGCGGTCGCGCTGCGGCTCGAAGCGGTCGGGGGACGCTGGCTGGCGACAGCCGTCGAGGTCGGCTGACAACGGCCGGGCGGCGGATGGAGCCGCTGCTGCCCGACCACCGTCAGCGATAGGGCCGCGGCCCTCCGGCAACGGTCGGCTGCGGCAGTCCGCGCAGCGGTCACCTGCGTTGGTCGGCGAGCCGCACCGGGGACGGCTCGCCGACCAACGCAACCGGCGTGCTCGCCGAACCCGATGCCGCCCAAGGCACGACCCGTTCGGCAAACCGCCGATCGAGTACACCCGGCTACCTGGCTGCCCGAGGCGGCCGTACCCACCACCCGGGGCGAGTCCTCGTGCCCGCTGCCCGGCGGGCGAGTCGTCGGCGCCCGTTACCCGGCGCGGGGACTCCCCCAGCCTCTCACCGACTGTCCGGCAACCGCCGGATGTCCCGGCGCGCCTCAGCCCCGCTTGCGGGCGGCCCTCGCTTGACTGTCGCGTCGATGCCGCGGGACGAGAAGCTCAGCCCCGCTTGCGGGCGGCCCGCGCAGCGCGGCGCCGCTCGGCCCGGCTGGCGTCGGGTCCCGGCTCGGCCACGACGTCCTCGTCGACGCTGAGGTGCTCCGGTTCGCCGTCGCCGTCGACGGTGGGCGCGGTGTACTCCAAGTGATCCGGCCGCTGCGGGTCGAGGCCCTTCGCCGCCACCCGCGGCACCGCACGCGGTTGCAACTGGACCACCAGGTCTTCCTCGACGGCCTCGGCGACCACCTCACCGTCGACGACCTCGACCACGTCGCTCGTCACCACGTCGACCCCGGTGACCTCGGGGCTGTCGTCCACCTGAACTTCGACGTTGAACAGGTAGCCGACGCTCTCCTCCTTGATCCCGTCCATCATCGCGTTGAACAGGTCGTAACCCTCGCGCTGGTACTCGACCAGCGGGTCGCGCTGAGCCATCGCCCGCAGCCCGATGCCGTCGCGCAGGTAGTCCATCTCGTACAGGTGCTCACGCCAACGGCGGTCCAGGACGGACAGGATCACCCGCCGCTCGAGTTCCCGCATGACCGGCGCGGTCAGCGCGGCCTCGCGGGCGCTGTACGCGGCCTGGGCGTCCTGGATCACCTGTTCGCTGACATAGTCGGTGGACAGCCCCTCACGGCCGCCGCCCGAGGACTCCTCCAACTGCTCGATGGTGATGCCGACCGGATACAGCTGGCCGAGGGCGGACCAGAGCTTCTCCAGGTCCCAGTCCTCCGGATATCCCTCGGCCGTGGCGGCCGACACGTACCCGGTCACGGTGTCGGACAGGAACTCTCGGATCTGGTCGACGAGTTCTTCACCCTCCAGCACCCGTCGGCGCTCGTCGTAGATCACCAGACGTTGCCGGTTGAGCACGTCGTCGTACTTCAGGACGTCCTTACGGATCTCGAAGTTCTGCGCCTCCCGCTGGGTCTGCGCGGAGCGGATCGCGCTGGAGACCATCTTCGCTTCGATCGGGACGTCGTCGGGGACGTTGAAGCGCCGCAGGAACGCGTCGACGAGGTCGGCCTTGAACAACCGCATGAGATCGTCCTCCAGCGACAGGTAGAACCGGGTCTCCCCCGGGTCTCCCTGCCGACCGGAACGGCCGCGCAACTGGTTGTCGATCCGGCGCGATTCGTGCCGCTCGGTCCCCAGGACGTACAGGCCGCCCAGTTCCGCGACCTCGTCGTGCTCGGCCTCCACCGCCTTCGTCGCCTTCGCCAGGGCATCGGCCCAGGCCTGGTCGTACTCGTCGGGAGTATCGGTCGGCGACAGGCCGCGCTGGGCCAGTTCCGCGGCGGCGAGGAACTCGGGGTTCCCGCCGAGCATGATGTCCGTACCGCGACCGGCCATGTTCGTCGCCACGGTGACCGCGCCGCGCCGGCCGGCCTGCGCGACGATGGCTGCCTCGCGGTCGTGCTGCTTGGCGTTGAGCACCTCGTGCGGCACCCCGCGGCGGCGCAACAGGGTCGACAGGTGCTCGCTCTTCTCGACACTGGTCGTCCCCACCAGGACCGGCTGGCCCTTGGCGTGCCGCTCCTCCAGATCGTCGGCCACCGCCTCGAACTTGGCGGCCTCGGTGCGGTACACCAGGTCCGGAGCATCGATGCGCTGCATCTGGCGGTTCGTCGGGATCGGTACCACGCCGAGCTTGTAGATCTGCTGGAACTCCGCGGCCTCGGTCAGCGCGGTGCCGGTCATCCCGGACAGCTTGTCGTAGAGCCGGAAGTAGTTCTGCAACGTGATCGTGGCCAGCGTCTGGTTCTCGGCCTTGATCTCGACGCCTTCTTTGGCCTCGATCGCCTGATGCAGGCCCTCGTTGTACCGCCGGCCCACCAGCATCCGGCCGGTGTGCTCGTCGACGATGAGCACGTCGCCGTCGACCACGACGTAGTCCTTGTCCTTCTTGAACAGTTCCTTGGCCTTGATGGCGTTGTTCAGGAAGCCGACCAGCGGGGTGTTCACCGTGTCGTAGAGGTTGTCGATGCCCAACTGGTCCTCGACCTTGTCGATCGCACTTTCCAGGACGCCGATCGTGCGCTTCTTCTCGTCGACTTCGTAGTCCTCGTCGATCCTCAACAGGTTCACGATGCGGGCGAACTCGGCGTACCACTTCGTCGCCTGGTCGGCCGGGCCACTGATGATCAGCGGGGTCCGTGCCTCGTCGACCAGGATCGAGTCGACCTCGTCGACGATGGCGAAGTTGTGGCCCCGCTGGACCATCTCGTCCTTCGACCACGCCATGTTGTCGCGCAGGTAGTCGAACCCGAACTCGTTGTTGGTGCCGTACGTGATGTCCGCGGCGTACGCCGCGCGGCGCTGCGCCGGCGGCAGCTGCGACAGGATGCAGCCAACC
Organism: Actinomycetota bacterium; assembly: GCA_004297305.1. Taxonomy (NCBI): domain Bacteria; kingdom Bacillati; phylum Actinomycetota; species Actinomycetota bacterium. The sequence continues at coordinate 53,024 of SCTR01000008.1, read as the reverse complement.
TCCAAACCGAGGAACCGGTGCACCCGGCCCATCCACTCGGAGTCGCGCTCGGCCAGGTAGTCGTTGACCGTCACCACGTGCACGCCCTTGCCGGACAAGGCGTTGAGATACGCCGGCAGCGTCGAGACGAGAGTCTTGCCCTCACCGGTCTTCATCTCGGCGATGTTGCCCAGGTGCAGTGCGGCGCCACCCATGATCTGGACGTCGTAGTGGCGCTGGCCCAGGACCCGACGGGCGGCCTCGCGCACGGTGGCGAAAGCCTCGGGAAGCAGGTCGTCGAGGGTCTCGCCGTCGGCGAGCCGGGCGCGGAACTCGTCGGTCATCGCCCGCAGCTCGGGGTCGGACAGCGCGACGAAGTCATCCTCGATGGCGTTGACCTGAGCGGCCAGGGCGCTGAGCTTGCGCAGCGTCTTGCCCTCGCCGGCACGAAGGATCTTGTCGAGGATGGACAAGGCGACGGCCTCTTCCGTTCGTCGGACCGCCGGCGACGATCAGGGCGCGCGGCGGTACGGCGGAGGCGCCGCCGTACGACCATCGTAGAGAGACATCCGCCGCCGGGCGTACGCCTGCGCCGTCGAGCCGTGGACCGGCCCGGGTCAGCCGCCGGACTGAGGCCGGCCGGCCGCCGTGCCGCCGTCGACCGGCAGGCACACCCCGGTGACGTACGACGCCTCGGCCGACAGCAGGAAGCCGATCACGGCCGCGACCTCGGCCGGCTGACCGAGCCGGCCGTACGGCAGGTGGGCACTGAGCTGCTGGCGTGCCTCGGGGCTGCCGAACCGCTCGCGGAGCATGGCGGTGTCCACCGGGCCCGGCGCGACGGCGTTGACCCGGATCCCCGCCGCGGCGCCTTCGATCGCCGCGGCTTGGGTCAGCGTGGCGACGGCCGCCTTGGACGCCGAGTAGTGGGCCTGACCGGCGATCGGGACCAGCCCGGCGGTCGAGCTGACGTTGACCACGGCGCCGGCCGACCGCCGGGAGTTCAGGTGGCGGAACATCGTCCGGATCCCGAGGAAGGTCCCGGTGACATTGACGGCGAACAGCGTCTCGAAATCCGACAGCGACATGTCGGCGATGCCGACGCTGCCGCGAACGCCGGCGCAGTTGACCAGCGCGTCCACCGGCCCGGCTGCGGCGAAGAGGTCCTGCCAGCCGCGCTCGTCCCGGACGTCGAGGACGTGACCGCCCGCCGGCGCGGTGCGGTCCGTCCCGATCACCCGCCAGCCGGCCGCAGCCAGGTGCTCGGCCGTGGCAGCGCCGATGCCGGATCCGGCCCCGGTCACCACGACAGCCTTCGGTGGCAGGTCACCTTCGTCGGTCACGGGCCCTCGTCTCGTCGCCGGTCGGTGTGGCTGCCCGACCGTAGCCATCGGCGGCCGCCCGCCCGGCAGTGGCTCCACAGAGCCTGCCCGCGCCGTGGTTCCGCGGGCGCCGGGGACGGCAATCGGTCCGTCAGTGGACCGCGTGAGCCGGGTTGAAGCGCGGGGTTTCGATGCCCTGCTCGATCCCGATGACGTGCACGACGGCGTTGATCAGGGCCAGATGCGTGAACGCCTGCGGGAAGTTCCCGAGGTGACGCCCGGACCTCGGCTCGATCTCCTCGGCGTACAGCTGCAGCGAACTGGCGAACCCGAGCAGCCGCTCCAGCAGGTCGTGGGCGCGCTGCGCCTCGCCGATCTCGGCGAGGGCCGACACCAGCCAGAACGAGCAGATGGTGAAGGCGCCCTCCACGCCGTGCAGGCCGTCGTCGGTCTCCTCGACCCGGTAGCGCAACAGCAGTCCGTCGGCGCTGAGCTCGTCGGCGATGGCGTTCACCGTGGCGACCATCCGGGGGTCGTCCGGTGGCAGGAAACCCAGCAGCGGCATCAGCAGGTTGGAGGCGTCCAGCGACGTCGAGCCGTAGTACTGGGTGAACACACCCCGCTCGTCGAGGGCGTTGGCGCAGATGTCCTGGTGGATCTCGTCGGCCACCTGCTGCCACCGGCTCACGAACTCCGGCTCGTCGTGCATCTGTGCCAGTCGTACGCCGCGATCCAGCGCGACCCAGCACATCAGCTTCGAGGACGTGAAGTGCTGCGGCTCGCCGCGAACCTCCCAGATCCCGCGATCCGGCTCCTGCCAGCGCTTCGCGGCGGTGTCGACGAGCCGCACGAGCATCGGCCACATGCTCTCGGGCAGTTGCTCCCGGGAACGCGCGTGCAGGTACAGCGAGTCCAGGCAGGCACCCCAGACGTCCAGTTGGGTCTGCTGGTATGCCGCGTTCCCGATCCGGACCGGGCGGGCACCCTCGTAGCCACCCAGGTGCTCCAGGACGGACTCGTCCAGTTGCCGCTCGCCGCCGACGCCGTACATGACCTGCAGGTCCTTGTCACCGGCGACCGCGTCGGCGATGAAGTAGAAGAAGTCGTCGGCCTCGCGGTCCAGGCCGAGCGTGTACAGCCCCCACAGTGCGAACGTGGAGTCGCGGACCCAGGCGTAGCGATAATCCCAGTTCCGCTGTCCCCCAGGTGATTCCGGCAGACTCGTGGTGGGCGCCGCCAGCAGGGCCCCCGTCGGGGCGTACGTGAGTCCCTTCAGCGTCAGCGCGCTGCGCTGCAGGTAGCTGCGCCACGGATGGTCGGGGAACTCGCCCTGGTTCAGCCACTGCCGCCAGTACTCCGAGGTTCGCCAGAGCCGGTCGGCGGCCTCTTCGTACGTCGTGGGGGCCGGCAACGGTGACCAGGACAACGCCACGAACGCGGATTCGCCGTCGCTCAGCCGGCGACGGGCGTGCACACCGCGACCCTCGATACCCAGTCGCAGGTCGGTCGACAACCGCAGCGTCACCGCGCCGTCCTTGGCGACCACCTCGCCGTAGCCGGAGCCGGCGTAGCTCCATTGCGGCTCATCGCGGCCGTACTCGAACACCGGCTCGCAGGCCACCTCGACGTCGACCGCGCCGGAGATGCACCGGACGGTCCGCAGCAGGACGTGCTCGGCGTCGAAGTCGCTCGGGGTACGCCGGTGGGTACGCGAGCGCTGGTCGACGTTGTGCCAGGGACCGATGGACAGCGCATCGCGGACCACCAGCCAGCCGGTGTCGGTCATCCACGTCGTCTCGAGCACCAACGTGCCCGGCAGGTACCGACGGGCCGCGGGAACCCGCACGCCCCACGGGCCGACGCGGAACGACCCGGCGGCGCGATCGAGCATCGCGGTGAAGATGCTCGGCGAATCCGGTCGGGGCAGGCACATCCACTCGACGGCGCCCGAGGGCGCGATCAGGCAGTTGGTCTCGCAGTCGGACAGGAACCCGTACTCGGCGATCGGCGGGAAGCGGGAGCGGTGACCCGGCGTCCAGCCGTCGTCGGAGGCGGTGGCCGCGCCACCGAGGAACACCGCTCCGTCACCGGCGCCGACCGACGTCATGGGCCCCAGCATCTCCGGTGGGGATCATGTTTGCCAGCCCACCACGGCCAGCCCATCGCGCGGCCGGCCGTACGCCGTGAGGCCGGTCAGCCGGCCTGCTGCGTCGAGAGCGACTCGGACGCGGCGGACCCGTCGACGGCCAGCCGGATCAGCCCGTAGTCGTAGCCGCGGCGGCGATAGACCACGCTGGGCCGGCCGCAGTCGGCGTCGGCGAACAGGTAGAAGTCGTGCCCGACCAGTTCCAGCGCATCCAGCGCCTGGGCCACGGTCATCCGACCGCCGTCGTGCACCTTCTCGCGCACGACGACCGGGCCGGTGGCGAACACCACGTCGTCGTTGCCCGCCGCTACGTGGCCGTCCGACAACGCCGTTGCCGAGCCGCCGTCGGACTGGGCCGCGGCCGGTACGCCGTCAGCGGGGGTGGCGACGTACCCGTCGGCAGCGGGTGGCACGCCAGCCGGGCGGATCGGGTCGAACACCGGGTCCGGAGTCGCGTGGCGGCGGGCCCGGCGGCGGTCCGCCGCACGGCGCAGCCGCTGGTCGAGGCGGGCCAGCGCCAGGTCCAGGGCGGTGGTGCGGTCGGCGGCGTCCGCCTCGGCCCGGATGACCGGCCGGTGGCCCAGGCAGGTGATCTCCACGCGGAACGCGAGATCGGCTAGCCGGGGATTGCGCTCGTGACAGATCTCCACGTCGATCCGGCTGAACGGGACCCCGAACCGCGCCGACCGCGACACCTTGTCGATCACCAGCTGGCGGAAGCCGGTGGTGATGTCGGTATGCCGGGTCCGCACCACGATCTGCAGCGCCTCGGGCGGCGCCGGATCGAGTTGGCCAGCGGCTGCGCCGGGAGTCCCGACGGCGTCGATGCTGGTGTTGTCCGCGGTGACGTTGCGGTTCACGAGACCTCCCGGTAGCTGTGGGCGTCCAGACGGCAACGCTAGCCCTTCCCGGCCCCGCTCGGGGGACGGTCGCCGGGCTCCGTTCGCCCGGACGGACGGCGTACCGGTGCCGCCACCGCCGCCACGCCGGCCACGGTCACCCCCCGCGCCGCCAACGCCGCGACTGCCGCCCGCGCGGTGGCCCCGGTCGTCACGATGTCGTCGACGACGACGACCAGCCCGCCGCACTCAGCGCCCAACGCTCGGCGGAGCCGACGAGTGCCCCTGCGCGACAAGGCGAAAGCGCCGGCCAGGTTGGCCGCGCGCGCCGCGGCGGACAGGCCCGCCTGGTCCGCCCGCCGCCGGGTCGGCCGCAAGGCCTTCACCACGGTGACCGGCAGTCCCTGCCGCCGCAGCGACGCCGCGGCGGCCGCAGCCAGCAAGGCCACCGTGTCGTCGCCCCGGCTGGCGATCGCCGCCCGCGACGTCGGGACGGCGACCAAGGCCACCGGCGTACCCGGGGCAGCACCGACCTCGTCGAGCACCGACTGCACCGCGGCTGCCAGCGCCCTCCCCAGCGGCCGGGTCAGCGACCGCACGCCCCGCTCCTTGTGTGCCAGCACCGCGCCGCGGTGCACGCCGCGGTAGCTGCCGGCGGTGTGCACCGGTGGCAGCCCGGCCGGGCGCGGTCGCGGATCCCGGCGCTGGGCCGGACCGCCGAGCGCAGGCGCGCACGCCGGGCACAGCCACCGGCCCGGTGCCCGGCAACCGACGCAGAACCGCGGCAGCGCCAGGTCGACCAGAGCGTCCGCGAGGTCCCGCAGCGATGCCGACATCCCGGCCAGCCACGTCCCGGCGGACGACAACACCTCGGGCCTGCCGCCAGCCGACCACCCCCGGCGCGTCCGGGCAGACGACAGCGCCCGGCGCGTGCGGGCGGACGACAGAAACCGGCGCCACCAGGCGGCCGGCGGTGAGTGCGGCACCGCGGCATCCTCGGCGTACCGGGCCCGCGGCCGGGGGTGCCGCCGTGGTCTGGGGAAGCCCGCGCTCAGCCGGCGTACGTCGGTGCGGACGCGCGCGCGTACGGCGCCCAGACGCCGACGGTCGGCTGGTAGACGATGCCGTCGCCGGCCGCGACGAGCACCCGCTGCCCGGGGTAGGCCGCCAGTTGCACCGGGTCCGCGGGGCTGCCGAGACCGGTGACGATGCCGAGGCCGGTGTCGACGGTGAAGGCCTGCCGGGTGCCGGCTCCTTCGGTCGCCAGCACGGTCAGGCCGGCTGCGGCGGACCAGGCGACGTCGCTGACGCCGTCCAGCCGGGACTCGATTCGGCGGGGCGCGGCGATGCGCGGATTCTCGGCGCGGTCCTCGACCCGGGCCACCATCAGTTCGGTCCGGGCGCCGGTCCGCACGGTCAGCGCGATCCGGGTGGCATCCGACGGTACGGCGACCGCCAGCACCGTGCTGGCCGGCCCGAGCCCGGACACCGACACCCGCGTCACGCTGCCGTCGGGTCGCAGGTAGCGGACGACCCCGCCGCGGTCGACGAACCAGGCGCCGCGCCAGCGATCGAACGAGGGCCGTGACAGATCCGCTCCGGCGAACCGCTGCGTCCAGGCAGCCCCGGTCGCCAGGTCCCCGGACCACAGGCCGGTCCCGTCGGCGTCCACCCCGACCGCGGTGCGCTGGTCGCGCGCCACGGCCACCGATCGCAGCGGCGGCGCGCCGTACCCGCCAGCGCTCGCGCTCGGACCGGACGCCGGGAACTCGTCGAGGGCCACGATCCCGCCGCGGCCGTCCAGGCCGTACCCGGTCGCCGACACGACGGTGCTCCACGGATCGGCCGCTGCCGGACCGGACGCCGGGATCAGCTGCCCGGTCAGCAACAACGTGACCGCCTGGACCTCCGGCAGCTGCCGCAGAGTGGCCGACAACTGGGCGCGCAGCGCGTCGGCGGTCGGATCGTCCAGGACGGTCGGGGCACCGACCAGGTCCACCCGGGCATTTCCGAAGTCCACCGGCACCGCCTGCAACGCCAGGTCCGCGCCGGCCGGCACCGCGGTCCGCACCGCCGGAGCGAGCCAGCTGCTCGGACCGGCGACCAGCAGCCGGGTCAGGTACGTCGCCATCCCGGTCGTCGTGGCGGGGACCAGCCGCAGATCGGGCACGAGCACCTGGAACAGCGGGTCGAAGAAGTAGACGGCGTACTGCCGGTAGCCGCGGTCCAGGTCCGATCGGGACAGCACGAGCCCGGGATCGAGTACCGCGATCCGCCACTCGCCGTTCTCCCGGACCAGGTTGTAGACCGGGGTCAGCCGGGTGCCCGCGTCGGCGACCGTCCGGCTGCCGTCGGCGGCCAGGGTGCTGTCGAGGGTCGCGGCACCGGACACCACGCCCGGCGCGGTCTCGGTCAGCGCCACCGACGGCTCGGCCGAGACCTGCACCCGCGCGGCGGGATCCCACGACATGCGCGCACCACTGGTGAGGTACTGCCGGGCGACGGCGTGATCGTCTTCGAAGGACGCCGATGCCTCGAGGAAGCCCTGGACCACCTGCACCGGGGTCAACCCGGGCCGCGGGGGCCGGGCGATCACGCGGATGACTTGGTCGTCGCCTCCGGGGCCGACCTGTGCGCCCTGCCGCACCGGACCGGAGGTCGGGATCCCCGCGCAGCCGGTGGCCACCAGGACCAGCAGCACCAGGCAGTACCGGATCGCCCGCGGCGGTGCGACGTGCCGTACCCGAACGTGCCGTACTGCCCGCGGCCCGCGGCCGGCGATCATGGCCGGCCGCCGGACGTGCGCGACCCGCTCGGCGACAAGGGCCGGTGCTCGCCGGACCGGTCCTCGGCGACGGCGTCGGGGGCGGGCGCGTCGACCGCCGGGGCATCGACCGCCGGAGCTTCGACCGCCAGGGCATCGACCGCCAGGGCATCGACCGCCAGGGCATCGACGGCCGGAGCTTCGAGTGCGACGGTGTCCGCTGCATCGTCGGCCGCCACCGTGCCGCCAGCGATGTTCTCGCCGACCCCGCTGCCGGCCACCACGTCCCCGGGCAGCGCGTCCCCGGGCAGCGCGTTCCCGGCCACCTCGTCCCCCGGTGCCCCGCTCCCGGCCGCCACGGCGCCGGCAGCCACGCTGCGGTCCGCTGGTCCCCGAGCGGCGTCGGACGGACGGCCGCCGTACGGCGACACCAGCGCGGCCCGGGCCGATTCGTCGACGTCGCCGGGCTGCAACGGCAGCGGTGAGCGATCCAGCGTGACGGACGCGTCGCGTGGCAACGTCAGGCGGAACAGCGAACCCTCGCCCGGCGCACCCCAGGCCTCCAGCCAGCCGCCGTGCAACCGGGCGTCCTCCAGCGCGATGGCCAGGCCCAGCCCGGTGCCCCCGGTGGTGCGGGCCCGCGCCGGGTCGCCGCGCCAGAACCGGTTGAACACCAACGACGATTCGCCCGGCTTCAGGCCGACCCCGGCGTCGCGCACGGTGACCGCGACCGCCGATGCGTCGGCACCGACCGTGATGCGGACCGCCGCGCCCTCACCGTGCTCGATCGCGTTGACCACGAGGTTGCGCAGGATCCGGTCGACCCGGCGCGAGTCACACGACACCACGCACTCGCCGGCCGGCAGCTGCAACCGCACCACCGCGCCACGCCGCTCGGCCAGCGGCGCGGTCTCCTCCACCACCCGGCGCGCCAGGTCCCGGACGTCGACGTTGTCGACGTCGAGCACCGCGGCACCCGCGTCGAACCGACTGATCTCCAACAGGTCCGCCAGCAGCGACTCGAACCGGTCCAGTTGGTTCTGCAGCAGTTCCGCGGAGCGAGCCGTGGACGGATCGAACCGCTCCCGCGCCTCGTAGATGACGTCCGCTGCCATCCGCACGGTGGTCAGCGGTGTGCGAAGTTCGTGCGACACATCGGAAACGAAGCGCTGCTGCACCCGCGAGAGTTCCTCGAGCCGGTTGATCTGCTCTTCCAGGCTCTGCGCCATCTCGTTGAACGACGTCGCCAGCACCGCCAGGTCGTCCTCGCCCTGGACTCGCATCCGGTCGGACAGGTTGCCCTCCGAGACCCGTTGCGCGACCTGGGCTGCCTGCCGGACCGGAGAAACCACCTGGCGGGTCACGAACAGAGCGAGCAAGCCGAGCCCGACGACCAGCAGGGCCGCGGTCCCGAACACCGTCGAGCGCACCAGGTCCAGGGTCGACTGTTCCTGGTTGAGCGGGAACAGGTAGTACAACTCGTACGCGCCGACCGTGGGCACCGCAACCGGCTGGCCGACGACGAGGCCCGGCACGGTACGGCCGTCGACGTACCGGATCTCGTGGTAGGTCCACGACTGCCGCTGCGAGCCGGCCACCGCCTGCCGCAGCTGGCCGGGCACGCTGTCCTCCGAGACCAGGTTCGTCCCGCGCTCCGGCGCTTCGGCCGCGGTGGGCGCCGAGGCCAGCACGAGGATGTCGAACAGTCCCGGCGTACCGGCACGGGCGGCGAGGGTGGCGGCCACCGAGTCGATCAGCCGGACCGGCGACGGCGTCGTGGTCCCGGTGTCGGCCGCGTCCAGCAACCGCTGCGCCTCGTTGCGGCCGGCCGACGCCTCGGCCAGCGCCGAACGCTCCTTGGCCTCCAGCAGACCGGACGTCACCCGGCTCAGCAGCAACGCCCCGAGCAGGCCCACGACGACCGCGGACACCAGCAACGTGGTGGTGATGACCCGAAGCTGCAGCGACCGGCGAAAGACCCCCTGGACACTGGACCAGGCCGTGCGGACCGCGGCCGGCGGTCGCAGCCGGTCCATCTCAGCCCTCGCCGGCCTTGTACCCCACGCCGCGGACCGTCACCACGATCTCGGGAGCTTCGGGATCACGTTCGATCTTGGCGCGCAGCCGCTGGACGTGGACGTTGACCAGCCGGGTGTCCGCGGCGTGCCGGTAGCCCCAGACCTCCTGCAGCAGGATCTCGCGGGTGAAGACCTTCCACGGCGTGCGCGCCAGCGCGACGAGCAGGTCGAATTCCAGGGGCGTCAAGGAGATGGCCGCGCCGTCGCGGCGTACCGCGTGGCCCGGCACGTCGATGGTGAGGTCGCCGATCCGCAACGTCTCGGGCCGCGGATCGTCGTTGCGGCGCAACCGGGTGCGGATCCGGGCGACGAGTTCCTTGGGCTTGAACGGCTTGACGATGTAGTCGTCGGCCCCGGACTCCAGGCCCACGACGACGTCCACGGTGTCGCTCTTGGCCGTCAGCATGACGATCGGAACGCCGGACTCCGACCGGATCGCGCGGCACACGTCGATGCCGTCCAGACCGGGAAGCATGAGGTCGAGCAGCACCAGATCGGGCCGCGCCTGCCGGAATACCCCGAGCGCAGCGGATCCGTCGGCGCAGAACACCGGATCGAAACCCTCGCCGCGCAGCACGATGCCGAGCATCTCCGCGAGCGCGACGTCGTCGTCGACGACGAGGACCCGTCCCTTCACGACGGTCATGGTGTCACTCCCTGGCCCGCCGCCGCTCGGCGCACCGTCGCGGGTGCGACGCCGGGGTGGGCGGCGTGGTTCCGGCAGCAGATCCGCACGGATCTCCGGTCCGCATCTCAGGTCCGCGGCGGCCGCGGCCGATGGATCGGTCATGGCCATCGTCCTGCCGCGGCGTCGCAACCGCACCGATCAGCTGTCCCATCGGCGACGCCCCGGCGCCCCGCGCTGGCGCGCCGGGGTGGAACGCCTGCTCGGCGCCCGTACGCCGCGCGCCGGCGCACCTGGGGCGGGCGCGGTCCGGCTCGCGCCGTACGGCGCCTGGATGGCCCGGCACCAACTGCTGCTGCGGTGCCTCGCGCTGGTCGCCCTCGGCTGGGGTGCGGTCTACCTGGGGTGGCGGATCGCGTTCAGCGCGGCGGGCGCGCAGCCGGTCCTCTGGCTGGCGCTGCTGCTGTGCGAGCTGTACGGCATGTGGTCGCTGGGGATCCAGACCTGGTACTCCTGGCGCCGCCCGGGAGTCGCCCGGCCCGCGATGCCGACGGATCGCACCGGGCTGCAGGCGGATATCTACGTGTGCACGTACAACGAGCCCGTCGAGGTGCTGACCGCGACCCTGGTCGGCTGCGAGCGCGTGGCCTACCCGCACACGACGTACGTGCTGGACGACGGACGCCGGCCCGAGGTCCGGGCGCTGGCCGACCGGCTGGGTGCGCAGTACCTGACCCGCTCCGACAACGCCCACGCCAAGGCCGGCAACATCAACGCCGCCCTGCCGCGCACCGGCGGCGACCTGGTGCTGGTGCTGGACGCCGACCACGTACCGATGCCCGACGCCCTCGACGCGATGGTCGGCTACTTCGCCGACGACACGGTGGCCCTCGTGCAGAGCCCGCACGACTTCTACAACCAGGACTCGTTGCAGCACTATGACGCCGGCCGGCACGAACAGTCCGTGTTCTACGAGGTGGTGCTGCCCGGCAAGGACCGCCACGGCGCGGCCTTCTGGTGCGGCTCAGGCGCCCTGCTGCGCCGCGCGGCGCTGCTGCAGGTCGGCGGCGTCGCCACCGAGACGATCGCCGAGGACTTCCACACCACGCTGCGGCTGCACAGCCAGGGCTGGACCACCCGGTACCACGACGAGGTGCTCGTGCAGGGCCTCGCGCCGCATGACCTGGCGTCCTATCTGCTGCAACGGGACCGGTGGGCGCGGGGCAATCTGGCCGTGTTCACCACCGCGGAGAACCCGCTGCGCGTCGCCGGACTGACCGGCCGGCAGCGGCTGTCCTACCTCGGCAGCCTGTCGGCGTACCTGGCCGGTCCGGTGCGGCTGCTGGTGCTCGGCGTGCTGGCGGTCACGCTGTGGACCGGTTGGCTGCCGATGTCGCTGGACCCCTGGGCTCTCGCCGCACTGTGGGCGCCGAGCGTGGCCCTGTGCATCGCCGGCGGCTCGGCGCTGTCGCGGGGGTGGATGCGGGTCTCGGAGGCGGTCCACTTCGAACAGCTCACCGGCTGGATCTACCTGCGCTCGCTGCGGTGCGCGGTCCGGCCGGGCCGCGCCTCGTTCCGGGTGACCCCGAAGCAGGGCACGGACACCGGCGGCTGGGCTGCGCTGCGGCAGCTGCGGATGCTCGCCGTACTCGGCGCCGCTATCGGTGTCGGCGCCGTGGTCCGCGCGGTCGACTGGCTCGTGCCGGCCGACCTGCTGCCCGCGGTGCCCGGTGTGGCCGTCTGGCTGCTGCCGCTGCTCGGGCTGATCGAACTGCGCCGCGTCACGCGCAGCCTCTACCTCGTGGGGCTGCGCCGGCAGCGGCGCCGCGAGTTCCGGTTCCCCACCCAGGTGCCGGTCGTCGTGCAGGACGCCACGGGCCAGCTGACCTCCGGTACCACGGTGGACGTCTCGACCGGCGGCGCCAGCCTGCTGCTGGCGGCGGCGCCGCACACCTCCGACGTCGCCACGGTGAGCCTGCTGCTGGGCGGCGACGACGACGGGCCGGCGCACCTGGTGCGCCTGGAGGCGCGGCTGCTCGACGACCGGCTCACCGCGCACGGCACGACGGTCCGGGTGGAGTTCTGCGACCCCGACGCCGACGCGGTGGACGCCCTGGCGGCCTGGTGCTACGTCGTGACCTCGCATCGGCGGCTGCGCGGCTACCGTCCCGCGGCACCCGAGCTCGACACGGTGCCGGCCGGCGACCTGGCCGCCGGCCTTCCGCAACCGGAACTGCGGCCGGGGATGCACGCCCAGTCCTGAGCCGAGCCGGGCTACGCCGTGACTGTCGCGCTCAGCCCGGCTGCAGGGCCAGCAGGGCGATCGCTCCCGGCAGGTTGTTCACGCCGTGGGCGATGATCGACGCCGACAGGGCGCGGGTCCGCCACCGCACGACGCCCAGCACGGCGCCGATGACCAGCAGGACCAGCAGCCGGCGTGGCTCGAAGTGGAACAGCGCGAACGCCACTGCGGTGGTCGCGACGGTCCAGGCGGCACCGAGCCCGCGCTTGCGCAGCGCGGCGAAGAACAGGCCGCGAAACGCCAGCTCCTCCACGGCCGGCGCGCCCACCACGACCAGCACGGCGAACACCGTCAGCGCCGCTCGCTGCCCGCTGTCGGCCACCTCCTGCGCGGCATCGCCTGCCGCGGAGGTGAAATCGCCGAACAGCCACTGCGTGAGCAGGCCCGCGAGAAGGCCCAGCGCGATCGCGGCCACCCCGCCGAGCAGGCCCCAGCCGACGTCGCTACCGCGCAGCCGCAGGCCGAGGTCGATCCGCGGGCCGTTGCCCCGCCACCGGGTGAACAGCAGCGGCACGCCGGCCAGCGCCAGCCACGGTACGACGAGCCCGAGCAGCAGGTGCACGCCGACCGGCAACGGTTGCCCGTTGTCCCGCAACGAGATCAGGACGCTGGCGACGACGACGGCGAGGGTGATCGTGCCGAAGATCGCCAGCAGGGCGTCGGGAATGCCCCACCCCGGCGCGCGCAGGACACGACCGCGGGCCTTCGCCTCGTCGACGGTGACCGGGCAGCCGTCGTAGTCGGCCGGGGCCGGCGGCCGGATCAGCCACGACGGTGGCTGTCGTGGACCCGCGCCGGGCGTCAGCGTCACAGGCGGCCTGTCAGTACCGGTAATGGTCGACCTTGTACGGCCCGGCGACGTCGACGCCCAAGTACTCGGCCTGATCCTTGCGCAGCTCGGTCAGCCGGACCCCGAGGGCGTCCAGGTGCAGCCGCGCGACCTTCTCGTCGAGCACCTTGGGCAGCGTGTGGACGCCCAGCGGGTACTGCTCGCCCTTGGTGAACAACTCGACCTGCGCCAGCACCTGGTTGGTGAACGAGTTGGACATGACGAACGACGGGTGACCGGTGGCGTTGCCCAGGTTCAGCAGCCGCCCCTCGCTCAGCACGATGATCGAGTGCCCGTCGGCGAAGACCCACTCGTCCACCTGCGGCTTGACCGGACGCCGCTGGATCCCGGGGACCCGGGCCAGGCCGGCCATGTCGATCTCGTTGTCGAAGTGGCCGATGTTCCCGACGATCGCCTGGTGCTTCATGCGGGACATCTGGTCGGCGGTGATGACGTCGAAGCAGCCGGTCGCGGTGACGAAGATGTCCGCGGTCGCCACCACGTCCTCCAGCGTGGCGACCTGGTAGCCGTCCATGGCGGCCTGCAGCGCGCAGATCGGGTCGATCTCGGTGATCACGACCCGGGCACCCTGGCCGCGCAACGACTCCGCGCAGCCCTTGCCCACGTCGCCGTAGCCGCAGACGACCGCGACCTTGCCCCCGATCAGCACGTCGGTGGCCCGGTTGATGCCGTCGACGAGGCTGTGCCGGCAGCCGTACCGGTTGTCGAACTTGCTCTTGGTGACCGAGTCGTTGACGTTGATCGCCGGGAACAGCAGGGCGCCGGCCCGCATCATCTCGTAGAGCCGGTGTACGCCGGTCGTGGTCTCCTCCGTCACGCCGCGGATGCCGGGCGCGAGCCGGGTCCACCGGGTCGCGTCGGCCGCCAGCGACCGGCGCAGGCTCGCCAGGATGACGGCGTACTCCTCCGAGTCGGTCGCCGCGGTGTCCGGGACGGCACCGGCCGCCTCGAACTCGACGCCCTTGTGCACCAGCAGGGTCGCGTCACCGCCGTCGTCGAGGATCATGTTGGGGCCCAAGCCGTCCGGCCACAGCAGCACCTGCTCGGTGCACCACCAGTACTCCTCGAGCGACTCGCCCTTCCAGGCGTAGACCGGCACGCCCGCGGGTGCCTCGACGGTGCCTGTGGGACCGACGGCGATGGCGGCCGCGGCGTGGTCCTGGGTGGAGAAGATGTTGCAGGACGCCCAGCGGACCTGCGCACCGAGGGCGACCAGCGTCTCGATGAGCACGGCGGTCTGCACGGTCATGTGCAACGACCCGGTGATACGGGCACCGGCCAGCGGCTGGGAGTCGCCGTACTCCCGGCGCATCGCCATGAGGCCCGGCATCTCGTTCTCGGCGAGGCGGATCTCGTGGCGGCCGAAGTCGGCCAGGGACAGGTCGGCGACCTTGAAATCAGGCTCGGTCATGCGTGCAACTCCTGCTGCGGACAGGGCACGTCGAACGGCACGAGGCTTCGATGGTTCGCGCACTCGGGGAGGGGCAGCGCCCCGCGGTCAATGGCGGGACAGTCTCTCACGACGAGCCCGTCAACCGGCCGCACCGGGCAGCTGCCGGTCGAGGTCGGGCTCGAGGAAGATGTAGCGCGCGGCAGGCACGGCCGACCGGACGGCGCGTTCGGCCGCATCGATCCCCGCAGCGATCTGCGCGCCGGTGTCGTCACCGGCGATCGCGATCTTGGCGGCCACCAGCACGTCGTCGGGCCCGACGTGCAGCGTGCGCAGGTGGATGACGCGGTCGACCAGATCCTCGGTCTCCAGCGCGGTCCGGATACGCGCTTCCTCTTCCGGCAGCGCACTCTCGCCGACGAGCATGCTCGACATCTCGAACGACAGGAAGACCGCGATCACCACGAGCAGGGTGCCGATCGCCATGGAGCCGATGCCGTCGTAGACGCCGTTTCCGGTGATCGCCGCAACCACGACACCGACCAGGGCGAAGACCAGCCCGACCAGCGCGCCGGCGTCCTCCAGCAGCACGACCGGCAGCTCCGGCTGCCGCGCGGCGCGGATGTAGCCGAACAGCGAGCGACTCCCCCGCGACTTGCTGGCCTCCCGGTAGGCCGTACGGAAGGAGAACGACTCGAGCACGATCGCGACCAGCAGCACGACGATCGCGACGGTCGGGGAGGTCAGCTCCTCCGGGTGCTGGATCTTGTGTACGCCCTCGTAGATCGCGAAGACGCCGCCGACCAGGAACAGCACGATCGCGACGATGAAGCCGTACACGTAGCGGGTCCTGCCGTACCCGAACTGGTGCTGCCGATCAGCGGCGCGGCGGGCTCGGCGGCCACCGATCAGCAGCAGGACCTGGTTGCCGGAGTCGGCGACGGAGTGGATCGCCTCGGACAACATCGACGACGACCCGGTGATGACGAACGCGACGAACTTGCTCACCGCGATGCCGAGGTTGGCCACGAGGGCGGCGAGGACGGCCTTGGTGCCGCCCTCGGTGCTCACGGCGTCACGGTAGCGGTCGGCACCGGTGGGCACGACCGGGCGACGACGGCCAGCCCGCCGCTGGTGGCGCTCAGCAACGGTTCGGCGGCTTCGACGACCAGCGCGTCGCCAGGGCGCAGCAGATACGTCACACCGGCCACGCCCACCACGGCGTCGGCGTGGACGGCCAGCACGAGGCGGTAGCTACCGGCGGGCGCCTGGACCGCCACCGGTCCGGCGGCAGTAGCGACGGCGAACGGCGCTCCGGCCGGCTCCAGCCACGCGCCGGCAGCCGTGCCCCGGGCGACGACGGGAGCCCGGTCGTGGCGCAACGCACCGAGCGCGGCCTCGACGGCCACCGTCTTGGGCGTCAGGCCCAGCCGCAGCACGTTGTCCGACGCCGCCATGACCTCCACGCCCATCCCGTGCACGTAGGCGTGCGGCGTACCGGCCGGCACGAACACGGCGTCGCCGGGCTGCAGCGTCTCGTGCTGCAGGGTGGCCGCGACCAGCACCCCGGGGTCCTGCGGGTAGTGAGAGGCGATGGCCGCCATCGCCTCGGCCGCCGCTGCCGGCCACCCGAGATCGGCGGCCGCATCGCCGATCGCCGCGACCGCCGGCGCGACCTGCGCCGCCGGTAGCGCCAGCAGGTGCCGGATGGCGCCGGCCCGCTGCCCGGCCCGCAGCGTTGCCGCTGCCTCACCGACGCCAACCCGGTGCAGCAGGGCGGCGGCGTCGGTGAGATCGCGCCACCCTGCCAGCACCGAGAACGGCTGCACGGCCAGCAGCAGTTCGGTCTTCTCCGCATCGTCGGACAGCAGCGCCGGAGCCTCGCCGGACTGCTGGGCGGCCAGCACGGCGGCGGCGGTCGCGGCGTCCGGGTGCAGCTGGATGCTCAACGGCGAGGCGGCGGCCAGTAGCTTGACCAGCAACGGAACCTCGCCGACCGCGTCGGGCAACTCGCCGGGGGCGTCGCGCAGCACGGCCGGCCCCGACGGGTGGGCGCCGAACCACAGTTCGGCCTGCGGGCCGCCGGTCGGTCCGCCGGCCCAGTCGCGCAGGCCGTCCACCACGCCCCAGGCGTAGTCCTTCAGGTGACCCCGCACGACGACCGCCACCTCAGCCCCCGTATCCCAGCGCCGGGAACGCCCGGGCCCCCGGGTCGACCCCGACGGCCAGTGCGGCGTAGGCCGCCGCGAAGTCCACCAGCGGCAGGATCGACGCCAACCGCATCACCGGGTGGTCGCCCTCGGCGCGCACCGTGCGACCACCCAGCCGGCGCTGCTCGGCCAACGTGGCGACGGCGTCCGCCCACTGCGACACGACCTCGGTCTCGTCGGTGTCGCGCAGCAGCAGCAGCCGGATCTGCCGCTGGCCGTCCGGGTCGGCGACCCGGTCACGGAACAGGTCCTCGGCGTCGTCGGCGGCGGCCAGCGGACCGTCCAGCAGCGGCAGCTGGGTTCGGGCGGCATGGGGCAGCCGGCCGCCCACCGCCGGGAGCCGGGCGTAGCCGGCGAACTGGGCGACGGCGCGGCCGGCGGCCACGCCCCCCACCGAGCCGCTGCCCCACACCACCGGGACCGCGGGAGCCAGTTCCAGCGCGAGTTCCTTGGCCAGGTTGTCCGCGGTCGACACCGCGGGGCCGTACGACGCGGCCCGCGCGTCGAGCACGTCCGCGGCGAGCTCCCAGATCTGGGTGGAGACAATCTGCGCCGCAACGCATTCCAGCGTGGACACGAGCGGGACCAGCAGCGACCACAAGTGGGCGCGGGACGCCTCGGAGGGTTCGGGGATCTGCAGCAGGACACCGCCGCGCGCACTTCGCACCTGCTCGGCCAGTGGCGTGCGCGGCGGCGCGACCACCACGGTCCGGGCACCGCGTCGCGCGGCCTCAGCCGCCAGCAGGACCGGCTCGGTCGCGTCGCCGGTCACCGAGGTCACGACCACGAGGTCGACCGGGCCGACCCAGCCGGGCAGCTGATGGCCGGCGACGGCAACCACGGGCGCCGGCAACAGCGGGCCGAAGACTGCGACGGCGATATCGGCGGCCAACGCCGCAACGCCCACACCGGCAACGACAACCGCCCGCGGCCTGCCGTCGGCCAGCACCCGGTCCAGCATCGTGTCGTCGAGTCCGGCGCGCCCGAGGCGCACCTGGGCACCGGCCTCCGCCGTCGTCCAGAGGACCTGGTGGCGGTCGCGGTCCACCAGGGCGTCGGCGTCGTCGAGTACGACGTCGTCGAGCACGGTTCAGCTCTCGGGCAGGACGTCGTCGCGCAGCATCACCGGGATGCCGTCACGAACGGGATACGCGTTGCCGCACACCACACACACCAGCGCCGAGCGCTGCCGGTCGATCTCGAGCTCGCCGTGGTGGGGCTCCGGACACCGCAGCAGCTCCAGCAGCACCGCGTCGAGCCCGAGTCGGTCCTCGCTCATGACGAGCCCTCACGAACCACCGCGAGGACGTGGTCGCGCAGCGTGGTCATCGTGGCGACGTCGGCAGCTTCGACGTTGAGCCGCAACAACGGCTCGGTGTTGCTGGGCCGCAGGTTGAACCACCAGTCCGGCCCGCTCACCGTCATGCCGTCGAGGTCGTCGACCTCGCAGCCGGTCGCGAACCGGGACCGGACCCGCGCGGTCGCCGCCGCCGTGTCGGCCACCACGGAGTTGACCTCTCCGCTGGCGACGTACCGCTGGTACGGCGCGAGCAGGTCCGACAGCCCGGTGCCGGCCGGAGTCTCGCCCAGCGCGGCGAGCACGTGCAGCGCGGCCAGCATCCCCGAGTCCGCCCGCCAGAAGTCACGGAAGTAGAAGTGACCGGAATGCTCGCCGCCGAAGACCGCGCCGGTCTGCGCCATGGTCGCCTTGATGAAGGAATGCCCGACCCGGGTCCGGACCGGAACTCCCCCCAACTCCGTGACGATCTCCGGCACGGCCCGGGACGTGATGAGGTTGTGGATGATCGTCGCACCGGGGTGTTTGCCCAGTTCGCGGGCGGCGATCAGCGCGGTCAGCGTGGACGGGTCGACCACGCCGCCGCGTTCGTCGACGACGAAACACCGGTCGGCGTCGCCGTCGAAGGCCAGCCCCAGGTCCGCTCCGCGTGCCAGCACCTCCGCCTGCAGGTCCCGCAGGTTGTCCGGGTCGATCGGGTTGGCCTCATGGTTGGGGAACGTCCCGTCGAGTTCGAAATACAGCGGAACCACTTGCAGCGGAAGACCTTGGAGAACTGCCGGGACGGTATGACCGCCCATGCCGTTGCCCGCGTCGACGACGACGACCAGTTCCCGGCTGCTCGACAGGTCCACCAGCTCCTTCAGGTAGGTGGCGTAGTCGTCCAGCAGGTCCCGGTGGGTCAGCCGGCCCGGCTCACCGTCGTACGCCGGCAGGTCGCGATCGGCGAGCTCGCGGATCCGGCGCAAACCCGACTCCTGCCCGACCGGCGACGCGCCGGCGCGGCACAGCTTGATTCCGTTGTACTGCGCCGGATTGTGGCTGGCGGTGAACATCGCGCCGGCCAGCTGCAGCCGGCCGGACGCGAAGTACAGCTGATCGGTGCTGGCCAGTCCGATCGACACCACGTCGCAGCCCTGCGACGTGACTCCCTCGGTGAACGCCGCGACCAGGTCCGTACCGCTGGGTCGCATGTCGTGCCCGACCACGATGCCGGCCGGACGCTGCCCGTCGTCGGCCAACACCGCGACGAAGGCGGCACCGATCCGCCGCGCCACCTCGGCGTCGAACTCGTCGGGGACGACGCCGCGCACGTCGTAGGCCTTGATGATCCTGTCCAGGTCACGCACGGCGGTGAGCCTAGCGACGCGGCGAGGCGCCAGCGCGGCGACGCAGCCGGCCGGGTTCGGCCAGCTGCCATGGCAGGACGCCGGCCGGGTTACCGATCAGGCCGGCGCGTCTTGTGCAGGACGGTGTCGACGGTCAGCACCTCGCCGTCCTGCTCCCAGGTCCGCTCCTCGCAGTCCAGGCACGAGGTGAAGTCCACCAGCGACCCGTCGGTGAGTTCCATGACGATGTGCGTGACCCGGACGCTGGAACAGGCCCGGCAGCTCCGCTCGCCGCGCGCGCCGCGCTGGGTCAGCGACCCCAACGGCTCGCGTTCAGCCCCGGACACACCCGCCATGATGACTCCCGATCCCCGACACGACAGTCACGGGCCAGCCCCCTGAGCGTCGACCAATCCGCACCCGTACCGGTGCGCGCCGCCGCCGACCGTAATGGACGCTCGGGCGGGGAGGGAAGCGTTCCCCTCGGAAGCGGTCGCGGAGCCTGTCGCGACTACCGGGCAGGGGCGACTGGTCAGTCCGGAGACCGCAGCACCCGCAGGTGCCCCCGCCGGGCGGGCTCGGGGCCGTTCGGTTCGTCACCGGCACCGGCGACCGCGGCGCGAGGGCGGGCGGCTTCCCGTACGGCGTCAGCCAGCGCTTCGAGGTCGTCGCTGGACGGCTTGAGCGCTTCCGGATCGGGCTGGATCCGCACGACCTCCCAGCCACGGGGTGCGGTGAGCCGTTCGCTGTGGTGCTGGCACAGGTCGTAACAGTGCGGCTCGGCGTACGTGGCCAGCGGCCCGAGGACGGCCGTGGAGTCGGCGTACACGTAGGTGAGTGTGGCGACGGCGGCACGGGTACAGGAGGGCTTGGAGCAGCGCCGCACGGGACTCACGAG
The DNA here is from genome assembly GCA_004297305.1 of Actinomycetota bacterium. Classification (NCBI taxonomy): domain Bacteria; kingdom Bacillati; phylum Actinomycetota; species Actinomycetota bacterium. Next base: position 32,996 of record SCTR01000008.1, on the reverse strand, counting down.
CGCAAACTACCGGCGCGGCCGGGGTTGACCGGCTCGGCGCGCCGGACCGGTTGGTGGGCCCGGTGCTAGAGGAAGCCAGGCGGTACGGCCCCGTCGGCCGGGTCGCGCTGCCGCATCCACAGGATCGTTCCGATGGCCCGCAGCACGGAGACCCGGCCGACGAGCATCGTCTGGATCAGCAGGTCCTCCACCTGGTCGTGCAGGCCGCCGCGCAGCCGCTGCCGGAGCGGCTCCCACAGCGTGTCCGGTTCGCCGAAGGCCGCCATCGTCACGTCGTCTTCGATGGGGACGAGCCCGGGCCACTTGCGGGCGAGCACCGCCGACGTGGTGCTGCGGGTCATCCCGGCCATCCCCGCGACGGCGGCCTGCGCCGCCGCGGCCATCCTCAGCCACTCGCTGGCCGGGTCGTCGACCTTGCCCAGCTCCGCCTCCGGGGGAATCGCCTGCAGCGCGTCGACGAGTTCCGGCGGCGGGCTCTGCACCAGGCACGCCGCGGCGCGCGGCGGGATGACCTGCGACAGCATGCTGACCGCGAGGATGTCGCCCGGGGTGACCGCCGGGGTGGCGGTGCTCGCGGCGAACATCGGCGGGTCGAACAGCCGGCCGATGAAGCCGACGCCTTCCAGGCTGACCGGCAGGTGGTGGTACGCCGAGAGGTCGCCCAGGCACTGCTGCGGATAGGCCAGAGCGTCGTCGAGGATCGTCCAGTCCGGTTCCCGCATGACGACCTCCGGGTCTGCCGGCCGGCCGGCTGCTGCCGGATCCGGCAGCCCCGCAGGGCTTGGCTCACCGTAGGACAACGGGCCGCCAGGCCGGCGACGGGACGTCGGTCGGTCGCGCTCGGTACCGTCGGCGGCATCCAGCACACCGTCCTGCTTCAGCGAGGTTCGGCATGCCCGACGGGCAAGGACAAGACGGCGGCGCACCCGCTCCCGACGGCGGCGCACCCTCTTCCGGCGGGAGATTCCGGCGGCGGCGGGATCGCCACGGCCGGGGGGTCCGGGGGCCGCTCGCACCGCCGGCGCTGCCGTTCGTCCGCACCCGGGCGGAGGCGTTCGACGACCTCGTGCTGGACGCCGTCGAACGGCTGCAGCGTCACCTCCCCGATGTCGCGCGGATCGAGGTCGGTGTCGACGACGTCCCGGCAGCGCCTTCCGGCGATCCGGCCGGCCCGCCGATCCCGTTGGGCCGCAGCGTGGATGCCAGTGGCGACCGGCCGGCGCGGATCATCGTCCACCGCCGCCCGGTCGAGCTGCGCGCCAACGGCACCACCGAGCTGACCGCGATCGTGCAGGACGTGGTGGCCGAACAGGTGGCCGTGGTGCTCGGGCTGACCCGAACAGGTCGACCCGACCTACGGCGGCCCCGACGACGAGCCCTGACCGTCGGCGCCGCCGTACCCGGGGTCAGGCCAGCCGCCACACCTTCACCCAGTCGACCTTGAGGTCGGCCGGGTTGGCCTGCGCCCGAGCCACTCCCTCGGTCTGGATCGCCAGGTGCATGGCCTTGGTCGGGACGGCCGGACCGGTCACCGTGCCCCAGACCTTGCCGTCGATGAGGAAGCGCAGCTGGCCCGGGGTCCACTCGACGCCGACCCGGTGCCACTTGGTCATGTTGACCCGCGGCGCCACCCGATGGATCTGCGCGTTGTTGGCGCCGTAGTGCACGAAGGCGCTGAAACCGGAACGCGAGCCGCCGAAGTCCTCGGCGAAGTCGACCTCGCCGTCCATCGGCCAGCGCCCGCTCTGCGGCCACAGCAGCGCGACCCACTTGACGCCCCGGTCGGCCTGCACCTTGATCTTGGCTTCCCACCGGCCGTAGGTGAGGTTCAACGAGCATAGGCACAGTCCGCCGGTCACGGCGCGTCCCCCGGCGGCGTCGCCGCGCAGCACCAGCTTGCCCTTGCGGGCCGTCACGTTGCTGCGGCTCCACAGGCCGTAGGCGTTGCCCCCGGGCTGCCCGGCGTAGACCGACCACGGCCGGGTGACCCCACGCTTGAACCCGTCGGAGAAGACCTTGACCCAGCCGGTGGCAGCCGGGGCGACGACGGCGGCCGGCACCGTCGCCGGTGATACCGGCCCGGCAGCCGGCACGGCGGCCGGGGTCCCGGTCGCGGCCAGCAGCGGGACGACCAGCGCGGTCGCGGCGACCGGCAGCGCCAGGGTCGACAGCCGGCGGGACTTCAGGCGACCGACGACCCGGTCACGGAGGGCATGCTGCACGGAGTGCTCCTTCCTCGCCCCGGTGGCGCGGTGCTGATCCGGGGTTCGTGGGGCCTGGGCGATCCTGCGATCTCCCTCAGGGATCGGTCACCGTAGGGGCTGTCCTGAGAACACCAAGCGGATCGTCCGGTAGCCGGAGCGCACGGTCCGACCCCGGCAGCGGAACGTGGTCGACGGCGCAGGTCAGCCGGCCGGACGGGGGTTTCAGCGGCGGAGTGTGACGGCCAGATCGGCGTCCACCGCCGGGACCACCACCGTCACCCGCAGCGGCGACCAGGGATAGCCCGTCATGGCGACCCCGTTGGGAACCGGCTGGGTCACGGTGTGCCCGGCGTACAGCGGCCCGCCGGCGACCGGCGTCAGGACGGCGGTGAACCACGCCGCCCCCGGCGGCGGCGTCACGCCGACGGCGACCGTCGTGGCGTCGGCGACGTCGATACGCCGTGGCGGCGTCGGGACGGCGACGCCCGCCGCGGTGTAGCCGAGCAGGGTGAGGTCGGCCGCGCCACCGGCGCCCGAGGCGCTCACGACGATCGACGTCGCCAGGCCGGGCTGGCCGGGCAGGCCGGTCACCGCAGCGGGACCCGTCAGCGGCGAGGCGCCGGCACTGTAGGACTCGTCGATCACAGCTCCCGCGGACCGCGCCCGCAGTCCCGCCACCACCGGGACGTCGCTGGTCAGCTCGACAGCACCGGCGGCGCCGCCCAGCGCGGCGGTCAGGTCCACTGAACTCAGCCGGGCGCGAGGGGCGTCGAGATTCTCCTGCCCGGCCGGGGAGAACGCGCCTGACCCGGTCACCACGCGGATCGCCACCCGAGCGTCAGCGGTCGGTGATACCACCTGCAGCACACGGGATCCCGCGCCCGCGGGGATCGCCGGGAGGACGACCCGCGTGGCCGGGGCCGCCGCGAGCGGGACCCAGTCCACGCCCCGCGGATCGATACCGGCCGACTCGCTGTCGTGGACGCCGGCGGCCACCCGCCCGGACCGGACTGCGACGTGGACGGCGAGGTCGGCGACGCCGGGGGCCAGCGCGTCCAGCCGCAGGGTGGTACGACCGCCCGGTGGCACCACGACGCCGCGGCCGGCCGGAGCCTCGATCGGACCGGCCGGCCCGACCAGCAGCACGTCCACCTGCGCGGCCGCCTCGTCGGCGTTGACCAGGATGACCCGGCTCACCCGGCCCGTCGTGCCGCCGCCGCCGACGAACCACTGATCGGCCGCCGGTGACTGGCAGGCGGTCGAGGCCAGGCCCCGGTCCCGGCCGCGGCCGTCGACGCCGAACTGGTCGGCGACGAAGCCTGGGGCGAGCCCCCCATCGGCGTGACCGACCACCGCCGGCCGGGCCAGCTGGGTGCTGACGATCTCCGCTTGACCGCCGGGAGCGGTCACCGTCGCCGTGGCCGAGGCGTCGCCGGCCTGGGTGCGCAGCACCGCGGCACCGGGCCGGTCCTGCCCGGGCAGTCCGGGCACGACCGCCGCCGAGGTACGGACGGTGTCCACGTCGCCCGACCCCGCCTCCGGGCAGACCACGGTGACCGAGCCGACCGGCACGACCACGCTGGACGGCGGTGCTGCCGGTCCGCTCCGGGCGACGGCGGTCCCGATCAGGGCGAGCAGGATGACGATGCCGACAGCGATGAGTCCCACCCGGATGGGAGGCAGCTGGGCTCTCACGAGGACCCCCGCTCCGCTTGCCGATCGGGCTCCAGTTCGTCGCCGGGCTCCGGTTCGTCGGCGGACTTGAGTTGAGCGCCGGAGTCCGGTTGAGCGCCGGCCATTCCGGCAGGGCCGGCCGCCAGCGCCGCGGCGGTCTCGACCGCCTCGGGGTCGACCTGCTCCCGGCGCCGGCCCGGCAGCGCCAGCACGATCACGACCAGCACCGCTACCAGCTGCGCCAGCAGCTGCCAGGTCCGCGCGCGGCCGTCGTACGTGACGGTCACGGCACCGCCGGCCGCCGGTACGGCGAAACCCTGCGCCCAGCCGTCGACCGTGCGCGCCGGACCGGCGCCGTCGCCGGTGACCTGCCAGCGGCGATCGGTCGCCTCGGCCAACTGCAACCGCCGTCCCGCCGGTCCCGGCGGAAGCGTCGTCGCGACGAAGGTGCCGGCGCCGGGCGAGTCGGTCGCCGGCACCGACGTGGCCGCGCCCGCGGCGTCGGCGAGCCGGACTCGGGATGTGGTCCCGGCCACCCGCCACAGCGCCTCGCCGGCCGAGGTGGACAACCGCCGCAGTCCGGGCTCGGAATCCAACGTCGCGACCAGACCGTCGGAGCCCGCCGTCACCGCGCCGGCCAGCAGCACGTACCGGACGGCGTAGGTGCTCAGGACGGCGACCTCGTCGCCGCCTCGGCCGGCCGCCAGCGCCGACACGACGGGGTCCAGCCGGCGGTACGCCGAGGCCGGTGGTCCGGTCTCCGCGTCGCCGAGCACCGAGCCGGCGCCGCTGAGCAGCGCGTACCCGACCGTGCCGTCCGGCGCGACGCGCAACACCAGCGTCCGGGGCAGGTCCGGACCGGCGGCATCGGCGGCGACGAAGGCCGGCACGGTGCTCGGATCAGCGCGGCGCAGCGGCGGATCGAACCCGCCGAGCAACCAGCCCGCGGACAGCACGGGCGCCGCGAGGACCAAAACGACGATGCCGGCCACCGCCAGCTGCCGCCAGCCGAACGTGGTGCGGGTCAGCCGGCGCACCAGGCCCTGGCCGGCCACGCCGATCGCGAACAGCATCGCCGCACCCATGACCAGCGTGGCCGGTCCCGGCCACGGCTGCGCCGCCGTCGTCGAACTCGGCGGGACCACCGTGACCAACGTCTGCAGGGTGCCGAAGCCGGCCGCGACGGCGACCACCAGCCACGCGCCGACCACCGCCCGGGCGCGGTCCCGCCGCAGCAGGGCGAACAGCGCGGCCACCACCACGCCGGCGGTCAACCACAACGGGGTCATGCCGGGACCACCGGGATGCAGCAGGACGACGTCGGCGGTGTCCAGGTCCGCGTCGACCGGACCGGGGAGGCCGGCCTCCAGCAGCAGCAGTTGCGGGTGTTGCAGCAACTCGCCGCTCCAGGGCAGCAGCAGCGCCGGTGCCGCCAGCAGGACCAGCACCAGCCGCCGCCAGACGACCTGTGGCGGATCCATGACGACGGCGGCGATGCCGCCGAGCACGACCGCGAGCAGCCAGCTGCCGGGGACGAAGGCGGTCGCCGCGGCCAGCAGCAAGGTGGCGCCGGCGGTGGTCCGGGGCCCGGCTGGTTTCGCCCCGGCCGGCACCAGCCCGAGCACGCGGGCGAACATCCGGGCCGTGGGCGGCAGCAGGACCGCGAACGCCGCCGTACCGAGCCGCCCGGAGCTGGTCGCGCCCGTCACCGCCGGAAGCAACGCGTACGTCGCGGCCATCCAGCCCCGCAGCAGCGGCGCGGCGACCAGTCCTCGCAGCGCCGCGAATGCCGATACCGCCGCCAGCGGCACGGCGAGTAGCAACGTCACGTCGACCGCCAGCGGGGCGCGGCCGACCAGCAGGAAGGCCAACGACCCCAGTAGCGCCAGGTACGGCGGAGCCGGCGCCGACGATCCCGGCCCCACCTCGTGCCAGGCCTCGGTGTACGACCGCCACAGGTCGGCAGCGCCATCGGGTGCCGGCAGCAGGGCGCCGCCCAGCAGCCGCCCGTCGGCGAACAGCAGGCCGCGCGCGGCCACCAGCGAGACGAGGGTGAGCACGAGGCCGAGCAAGACACCGGGCCGCGCGAGGGTCCGGCGGAGCAGCCCGGACCCGGTGTCCTCCAGGTACGCCGCGGCCTCGTCGACCGGGCCGGTCTCCACGGCGCCGGACCGGCTCCGTTCTCCCCCGCCGGACGCCGTGGTCAGCAGGCCGGCCAGATGCTCCACGGCATGCCGCACGGCGGTCGCCGGCCGCGGCCGCAGGTGCCGGACGTAGGCGCCGGGGGCGGCTGCGGCGACGCGGTGCCGGGAGGCGAACACCGCGGCGGGGTCGGCGAGCACATCGCCGAGGGCGACCACCTCGTCGCGAGCGTCGGCGGGTGCTTTCGCGATCAGCAGCCCCAAGGCCCGTACGGCGGTGCCGAGGACGAGTCGCACGACGGTCAGCGGCAACCGCCAGCCGGGGGCGTGGGCCAGCAGCACGTGCAGCGCCGATGCCCGATCCCGGCGCAACGCGCTGCCGTGGGCGGCGTCCAGCGGGCGGCGGGCGGAGGCCGACGCCTCGGCGTGGTGCACCACCGCGGCCGGGGCCAGCAGGACGCGCTCACCGGACAGATTGGCCCGCCAGCCGAAGTCCACGTCGTCGCGGAACAACGGCAGCGCCGGGTCGAACCCGCCGAGCCGGTCCCAGACGTCGCGGCGTACCAACATGCCGGCGCTGCCGACGGCCAGGACGTCGCGAACCGTGTCGTGCTGGCCCTGGTCGTGCTCCCGCCATTCCAGCCCGGTGTCGCGGCGTCCCGACGTACTGATGCTGACGCCGCACTCGAGCAGCAGCCGGCGGTCGTACCAGCCGCGCACCTTGGGCCCCAGCACGGTGGTGCCCGGCGACGAGTCGCTGGTGAGCAGCAACTCGTCGAGGGCGTCCAGTGCGGGGGCGCTGTCGTCGTGCAGGAACCAGAGCCAGCGGATCGGTTCGCCGGTCCCCGGCCGCCAGCCGTCGTCGTCGTTGCCGTCGTCGTCGTTGCCGTCGCCGCCACCGTCGTGGCCGGCCTCGTCGTGGTCGCCGATGTCGTTGCCGCGCAGCGATTGCGACGCATCGCTGGCCAGCAGGCCGTCCGCCAGCGCGAGCCCGCGGGCCAGCGCCGCGCCGTACGACGTGTCCCGGGGCGCGCTGCCGACGTGGTCGTCGCCGAGCGCGGACCGCAGCAGCAGGCCGCTGTTGTCGTGCGATCCGGTATCGACTCCGACGACCAGCTCGGCGGGGCGGGTCTGGGCGGCCACGGTGGCCAGGACCGCCGGCAGCCAGCGTGCGCCGTCGTGACTGACGATGACGGCGGTGACGTGATGACGGCGCCGGGGGATGGAGTCGCCGACGGCCGGGGCGTCCTCGTCGGGGACGACGTCAGGGCGGCCCGGGCCGGAATCGAGGTCGGTCGTCATGGCGAGCGGCCCACCCTATGCGACAGGCCTCCGACGCCGGCGGTTCGGCGACCGGGCGTCCGGTCAGCCGGCAGCGCGCTTGAGACGACGCCGCTCACGCTCGGACAGGCCGCCCCAGATCCCGAAACGCTCGTCGTGCCCCAGCGCGTACTCCAGGCACTCCACGCGGACGTCGCAGGCCTGGCAGACCCGCTTCGCCTCGCGGGTGCTGCCCCCCTTTTCCGGGAAGAAGGCCTCCGGGTCGGTCTGCGCGCACAGCGCGCGCTCCTGCCAGGACAGCTCCTCGGCGTCGTCCAGGGGAAGCCAGACCATGTCTCCCACCGCGCGCCTCCTCGTCTGACTGTCCGACGCCTGACCTGCTGCCCGGCATCGGATGCCACGGCCAGCCGGCCGACGGCCGCGTCAGCGGCTCCGGGCCCCACCCGGACCGCTCCGGGCGAGATGACGAGGGTAATTACATTGGTGTTGTTCCGTGCGGTCAAGCCGGATGCGCAAACCCGTCACCGAACGGCCGCACGGGGCGCCCGCGCGTCGCCGGGACATCGTTCTCGCAGCTACAGCGTCGCACCGTCGAACTCAGTGATCCCTACAGCCACATCAGTCACGGCTGTACCACAACAAGATCGGGTGCACGTCGGGCAGCGGCCTGCCGCTCGGCCGGCACTTCGCCGTACGTCGTCGTCCGCTGCCGCGCCGGCCGGCCGGCGAGCGCGGCGATCGCTGCGAGCTCGGCGGCGGTCTTGCGGGAGCCGTTCTCCGAACCCGCCATCCGGCTGATGGTCTCCTCCATCAACGTGCCGCCCAGGTCGTCACACCCGGCCTGCAGCATCGCCCGGCACCCGGCGTCGCCGAGCTTCACCCACGAGCACTGCACGTGATCGATGGCACCGTGCAGCATCAGCCGCGCCATCGCGTGCACCGCCCGGTTGTCCCGCGGCGTCGGGCCCGGCCGCGCGACCCCGGCCAGATAGACCGGGGCGTTGTGGTGGACGAAGGGCAGCGCCACGAACTCGGTGAACCCACCGGTGCGCTCCTGGATCGACCGCAGCAGAGCCAGATGCCCGACCCAGTGCGCGGGGGTGTCGACGTGGCCGTACATCATCGTCGAGCTCGACCGCAGGCCCACCTCGTGCGCCGTGGTCACCACCTCGACCCACGCATCGGCCGGCAGCTTCCCCTTGGTCAGCACCCAGCGCACCTCGTCGTCGAGGATCTCAGCAGCAGTGCCGGGGATCGTGTCGACACCGGCAGACCTGGCCTCCTGCAACCACTCCCGGATCGACAGCCCCGTGCGGCTCGCGCCGTTGAGGACCTCCATCGGGCTGTAGGCGTGCAGGTGGATGCCGGGCTCGGCAGCCTTCACCGCTCGGGCCAGGTCGAAGTACGCCGTACCCGGGAGGTCCGGATGAATGCCGCCCTGCACGCACACTTCGGTGGCGCCCACCGCCCATGCCTCGTGGACCCGGTGCCTGACCTCGTCGAGAGTGAGCGTGTACGCGTCGGCGTCGGTGGCGCGCTGCGCGAAAGCGCAGAAGCGGCAACCGGTGTAGCAGACGTTGGTGAAGTTGATGTTGCGGTTGACGATGTACGTGACGTCATCGCCGACGGTGTCACGCCGTACGGCGTCGGCGATGGCCGCCAACGCGTCCAAGGCCGGGCCGTCGGCGGTCATCAACGCCAGCGCCAGGTCGCGATGCTCGGGCCGGGCCAGCGCCGCCGGATCGTCGGCGGCCAGCGCGAGCGCTTCCCGCTCATCGGTCGAGAGCCGTTGCGGGGCAGCCTGTCCCGCCGCTGCCCAGCCCGCCACGCGCTCGCGCAGCTCCTGCCAGTCGCCGTACACCTCGTCGAAGTCGCCGCGACGGTCGGCGGTGCGTCCCTCGGTATCGATCGCGGTGTGCAGATCCGTTCGCCCACCGGCGTTCCGCGCCGCGAAGTCGTCGTACGCCGCGGCCTGCGCCAGGTCGTCGGGCTCCTGCCACGGCAAGCCGACCGGGCGGGCCTCGGCACGCCCCAGCGCGGTGACCGGATCGGCCAGCGCGCGCACGTGCGGCCGGATCCGCACGTCCAGCCAGGGGTCTTCGCGCCGGACGTACTCGGGGTGGGCAGTCAGCCTGGGCAACAAGGTGAAGCCGGCCGCCGCGGTGATCTCCCGGAGGCTGTCCAGGTGCGGCCACGGCCGTTCGGGGTTGACGTGGTCGGGCGTCAGCGGACTGACACCACCCCAGTCGTCCACACCGGCGCGCAGCAGGTCGGCCAGCTCGTCGGGCGCGGACAGGTTCGGTGGCGCCTGTACCCGCATCCGCGGACCCAGCAGGATGCGGGCCACAGCCAGCGTCGCCAGATACTCGGCCAAGCCCAGGTCGTCTTCGCCCCGCATTGCAGTGTCCGGCTTGGCGCGGAAGTTCTGCACGATCACTTCCTGCACCTGACCGTGGCGGCGGTGCGACGCGCGGATCGCCAGCAACGACTCGACCCGTTCGCGCGGGGTTTCCCCGATTCCCACCAGGATCCCGGTGGTGAACGGAATCGCCTGCCGGCCCGCGTCCTCCAGCACCCGGAGCCGGACCGCCGGTTCCTTGTCCGGCGAACCGAAATGCGGGCCGCCCGGCTCGCTCCACAACCGCGTAGCGGTCGTCTCCAGCATGAGGCCCATCGAGGGCGCCACCGGCTTGAGCCGGCGCAGTTGCTGCCAGGTCATGACGCCGGGATTCAGATGCGGCAGCAGGCCGGTCTCTTCCAGCACCCGGATCGCCATGGCACGCACGTACGACAGCGTGTCGTCGTAGCCGTGGGCGTCCAGCCACTCCCGAGCCGCCGGCCACCGGCCCTCCGGCGCGTCGCCGAGGGTGAACAGCGCCTCGGTGCAGCCGAGCGCGGCGCCCGTCCGGGCGATCTGCAGCACCTCGTCGGCACTGAGGTACGCCGCGGGCAGCCGGTGCGGCACCGTGGCGAACGTGCAGTAGTGACACCGGTCCCGGCACAGCCGGGTCAGTGGAATGAAGACCTTGGGCGAGTAGGTGATGACACCCGGCCGGCCAGCGGCGACCAGTCCCTGGTCGCGAAGCCGGCCGGCGACGGCCAGCAGCCGGTCCAGGTCCGCGCCCCGCGCAGCCAGGAGCGCGGTCGCCTCGTCGACGTCGAGGCTCACGCCACGTTCGGCGCGAGCCAGTGAACGGCGCACCTGCCCAGCTGTGGGTGCGGCAGCGGCCGCCTGCCCCGTCGTTGCCCCGCCCGCGGTCACGCCGGCCCCGTCATGCCTGTCGTCATGCCAGTCCTGTCGTCGTGTCGGCACGGATACCTCGGGCGCTCTAACCACGCGGGCCCCGTCGCCATGCCCGGCCGCCGCCGTAGCCATGGCCAGCACTGTAGGAGGGCGCTCCGGGGGCTCCGGCGGCGGTAGGTCAAGATTCCGGGCATGCGCATCACGGCCCTCGCCGGCGGCATCGGCGGCGCCCGCTTCCTTCGCGGCCTGCTGCACCACCTGCGTCAGGTCCGGCCGGACGGCGCTGGCGGGACGACCGACGAGCTGACGGTGATCGTCAACACCGGCGACGACATCCGGATCCACGGATTGAACGTCAGCCCCGACCTTGACTCGGTCATGTACACCCTTGGCGGCGGCATCTCCGAGGAGCGCGGCTGGGGCCGCGACGGCGAGACGTTCACGGTCAAGGACGAGCTCGCGGCGTACGGCATGGAGCCGACCTGGTTCGGCCTGGGAGACAAGGACACCGCCACCCATCTGGTCCGCAGCCAGCTGCTGGCCGCGGGTTATCCCCTGTCCGCGGTCACCGAGGCACTGTGCGTGCGCTGGAACCCGGGCGCCCGGCTGCTGCCGATGAGCGACGATCGGCTGGAGACCCACGTCGTGGTGAACGACCCGGACCGCCGGGCCATCCACTTCCAGGAGTGGTGGATACGACACCGTGCCCAGCTGCCGGCGGAGGCGTTCGTCCTGGTCGGTCTCGACGAGGCACAGCCGGGTCCCGGTGTGCTGGAAGCGATCACGAACGCCGACGTCGTCCTGCTCCCGCCGTCCAACCCTGTCGTGTCGATCGGCACGATCCTGCAGGTCCCCCGGGTGCGTGACGCGCTGCGGGCGACCGCGGCACCGGTCGTGGGGCTGTCGCCGATCGTCGGCGGTGCGCCGGTCCGCGGCATGGCCGACGCGTGCCTGACCGCCATCGGCGTCCCCACCACCGCGTCGGCTGTGGCGCGCCACTACGGGCCCCGCCGTACCCGGGTCCCGGCCGGTGGCGACGGAGGCGGCCTGCTGGACGGCTGGCTGGTCGACGAGCTCGACGCGGACGTGGTCGCCGAGGTCGAAGCGCTCGGCATCCGGTGTGTCGCCGTACCCCTGCTCATGCACGACGTCCCGGCGGCCGCCGCCATGGCGCACGCCGCCCTCGACCTCGCCGCGAGCGTGAGCGGGGACACCGGTGGCCGCTAGCGCGCCACACGCTGCCTCGATGCCGGCCGCGCCCCTGCAACTGGTCGGCGTGGCCGGGCTGCCCGAAGTGCGTCCGGGTGACGATCTGGCCGCGCTGCTGGCTGTTGCGCTGCCGTCCGTCGCCTGGCCGGACGGCAGCGCCGGCGTCCGCGACGGCGACGTCGTCGTGGTGACCAGCAAAGTGGTGAGCAAGGCCGAGGGCCGGATCGTGGCTGGCACCGACCGCGAAGCGGCGATCGACGCCGAGTCGGTTCGGGTCGTCGCCTCCCGCACCACCGAGCACGGCACGCTGCGGATCACCACGACCCGGCACGGCCTGGTGCTGGCCGCCGCCGGAGTCGACGCGAGCAACGTCGCCGCGGGGACCGTCGTCCTGCTGCCGGTCGACCCGGACGCGTCGGCGCGGCGGCTGCGGGCCGGGCTGCGCAGTGCACTCGGCGCCGACGTGGCGGTCATCGTCACCGACACCATGGGCCGGCCCTGGCGGCAGGGACTCACCGACAACGCGATCGGCCTCGCCGGCCTCGACCCCCTGCTGGACCTCCGGGGAACCACCGACAGCTACGGGAACCCGTTGCAGGCCACCGTGATCAGCGTCGCCGACGAGCTGGCCGCCGCTGCCGATCTGGTCAAGGGCAAACTCGGGGCAGTGCCCGCGGCCGTCGTGCGCGGCATGAGTGGCGTCGGCGGACCGGACGGTCCCGGCGCGCGCGCCCTGGTCCGCGACGCGGCCGACGACCTGTTCGCCCTCGGTACGGCGGAGGCCGAGGCACTCGGCCGTCGGCAGGCGCCGTACCACCGTCGCACGGTCCGCCGGTGGACCGACGAGCCGGTGCCACAATCGCTTCTGCTGGAAGGGATTTCCGCGGCGCTGACCGCGCCGGCTCCGCACCACAGCGCCCCGACGCGGTTCGTCGTGCTGGACTCGCCTACGGCGCGAACCGAACTGCTGGACGCCATGGCGGCCCGCTGGGCGGCCGACCTGCGCGCGATCGACGCGTTCGACGAATCGGCGGTGGCCCGGCGGCTGTCGCGCGGTGACGTGCTGCGGCGAGCGCCGGCGCTCGTCCTGCCGTTCCTCGCCCTCGACGGCGCGGCGCACCCGTATCCGGACGAGCGGCGCCGCGGCTTCGAACGGGATCTGTTCCTGCTCGCCGGCGGCGCGGCGGTGCAGAACCTGCTGCTCGCGCTGGCGGCGGCCGGGTTGGGCGCAGCGTGGGTGTCCTCCACGGTCTTCTGCCCGGACGTCGTCGCGGACGTCCTCGCCGTACCGGACAGCTGGCAGCCGCTCGGCGCCGTTGCGGTGGGCTACCCCGCCGAGCCGCCGGGCGCCCGGCCCGTCCCGGACCCCGACCCCATGGTCCGCATCATCTGACCCGCGCCGACCGGTCGGCCGGTCCGCTGAAGGGGTGAACTGCCACTGACCAGCGGGTGAGACGTCAATACAGTCGTCGACGTGACGACGGGGGCGGCGGCCGGGACCGACTGGGGCGCAATACTCGAGGGCATCATCGGCGGTGTCCGCCCCGTACTGCCGTACGCCGTCGTGGTCGGCTTGCTGCTTCTCATTCTGCGGATGCCGCTTCCCGGTCGGGGACCGAGGTTCTTCCGACGCCTTGATCCCTGGCGCACGTTCAGGTTCGACGCGCGCCGCGTGGTGCTCGCACACGCCGGCAACCGCTGTGAAGCACCGCTCCTGATGGCGTGGGGACGGTGTCAATCCACAGCCGAAGAAGTCGACCACATCTATCCATGGTCCCGCGGCGGCGACACTGTCGTCAGCAACGGCCAGGCCCTGTGCCGCAGCCACAACCGAGCGAAGTCGAATCGCACCCCCGCCTGGTGGTATGTCGTGTCGTTGGAACGTCGACGTCGCCGGTACTACCCGGCCGGACACCGTGGGCGCGTCAAGGCAGCCATGGCCCCGGCAGACCGCGCCGCTCGGGAGGCGTGGGCGGCGCGCGAGCCAACTCGTCGGCCCGCCAGTCCGGCTAGGCCCGGTCAGATCCGGCGGTAGTCGCGCACTACGGCGCGCGGCCCGTGACGTTCTCGGCGTACGCCGGCCAGTTCCACCATGCGCTGCACGCGGTAGCGGTGCCCGGCGTACGGCGCGAGCACCTCGGCCAGGTCCGCATCGGTGCCGTCGTCGCGTCCGGTGAACGCGCGCACGACGTCGCGGGCGACGTGGTAGTCGCCGTACGACACCGCGTCTGCGTCTCCGAAGGCTCGCACGGCGACCTCGGCGGCCGTCCACACGCCGACGCCGGGAAGCGCCTGCAGGCGTTGCCGGGCGAGCGGACCCGGCAGCGACGCGCACGCTTCGACCGCGGGTGCGGCCACCGCCGCAGCCACCACCGAGCGGACCCGAACCGCTTCCAGCCCGACCTGGTGCCACTGCCAGGAGTTGATCTGCCGCAACCGGTCCGGGGTCGGGAACACCAGCATCCCTGCCGGTGCCGGCCCGGGTGCCGGCTCGCCGGCCAGCCGCAACAGCGACCGCCAGGTGCGCCACGCCTCCTTCCCGGTCACCTTCTGTTCGATGACCGCGGCGACCAGCGCCTCGAGTGCCCGCTCGGTCCGCGGCACGCGCCAGCCCGGGCCGTGCCGGCGCCACGCGCGCTGCAGGAACTCGACGTCACCGGGGTCGAAGCCGGCCGGGTCGTCGCCGGCGCCGAGCAGGCCGGGTACCCCGTCGGCGACCCAGTCGGCGCCCGGACCCCAGGACTGCGACACGACGTCCGCAGCAGCCCGGTCCACCCGCAGCACCTGCGTCGCCGGCCCGTCCGGGGTCCGGGTGGTCCGCCACCAGGCGCCGTCGGGGGTCCGGGCCGTGGTCGGGTCGCCGGAGCCACGACGCAGGGTTCCCAGCGTCGTGGCCACGTCGACCTGCCGGCCGGGCCGCCACCGCCGGGTCACGCTGGGGGCCACCGGCGCACGGTACGCCGGAACCCCGTACGGCGACGCGACGTCCCTGATAGGCGGCGTCGCTGAGACGACCGTCTACGGTGATCCCGGCGAGTGGCCAGTGCGGGCGGACGCCGATGACAGGAGGCGCGAGGTGGGCAAGGACGCCCGGAAGGCCGGCGGCGTGAACCGTCGCGACAAGATCGAGGCCTTGCGGCGCGAGGAGAAGGCCCGCCAGCGCAAGCGCACCCTGCTGATCACCGGGACGGCCGCCGTCGTCGGGGTTGCGCTGATCGTCGGTGCGGTGTTCGCGATCCGCGCCGAGCAGGCCAGCTCGCCACGGGCGCAGGACCCCGCCTCGTTCGGTGTGGCCGCCGCCGTGGCGTCCTGCCAGCCGGCGACGACCGATGCGGTGGCCGGCAGCGGCGACCACGTCGGTCCGGGGACGTCGCAGCCCAACGTGACCAAGGTGCAGTACGCGACCGTCCCGCCGACGTCCGGGCAGCACTTCCCGGTCTGGGCCGACGTCAACCGGTCCTTCTACACCGCCGCTGACCGGCCGGCCATGGAGAACCTCGTCCACAACCTCGAACACGGCTACCTGGTGATCTGGTACGACGACACGGTGCCGGCCGACCAGGTCCAGGCGCTGCAGGACCTCGCGACCCGCTTCAAGGCGGACAACACCACCCGCAAGGTCATCGTCTCGGCGTGGGATCCGGCGTACGGCGCGCTCGGCGACGGCGTTCACGTCGCCGCGTCCCGGTGGGGCGCCTCGCAGGGCCACCGGCTGCTGTGCGGTCAGGTCAGCGGCGAGGCGCTGGCCAACTTCTTCGCCGCGTACCCCTCGACCGACTCCCCCGAGCCCAACACCCCCTGACCTGCGGGACGGTCCGACTCGGGGACGGCGTGACCGCGGAGCGGTCGCCGACCGTCCGGCGCGTCTGCCGTCGGCCGACCGGAGAGCGGCAGCGCCCTGCGACGCCTGACCGGCGCCTGGGTCAGCGGTCGGACGAGAAGCGGATCGTGGTGTCGCCCAGGGCGACGCCGGGCCAGACCCGGGCGCCGGTCAGCAGTTCGTTGCCGGCACCGAGGACGGCGCCGTCACCCACCACGACCCCGTCGAGGTGGGTGCCCGGTCCCACCGTCGCGGCGCGGCCCACGATGCTGCCGCGCACGGTTGCGCCGGCCTCGACCACGGCGGAGTCGAACAACACCGAACCGTCGACCACGGCACCGGCGCCCACCGTCGCGCCGGCACCGACGACGGTGCCGCCCCGCAGGACTGCGTCGTCGGCCACCTCGGCGCCAGGCAAGACGAGGAACTCCCCGGTCGGCCCGGGCACGGCCGGGGACGGCGCGTGGCCGAGCACCAGATCGCAGGAACCTCGGACGAACGCCAGCGGCGTCCCCAGGTCCAGCCAGTAGCCGGGATCGACGCGGCCGGTGAGCAGCGCCCCGGATTCCAGCAGGCCGGGGAACGTCTCGCGCTCCACCGACACCGGGCGACCGTGCGGTATCTCGTCGATCACCTTGCGGCGGAAGACGTAGCAGCCGGCGTTGATCTGGTCGGTGACGATCTCGGCAGGCGTTTGCGGCTTCTCCAGGAACGCCGACACCCGACCGGATTCGTCAGTCGGTACCAAGCCGAATGCCCGAGGGTCGGGCACCTGGGTCAGATAGAGCGAAACCTGGGATCCGGTGTCGGCGTGGTGCTTCAGGAGGCCGCCGATGTCCAGGCCGCTCAGCACGTCGCCGTTGAAGACCAGGACCGGGTCGTCGGGGCCGGACAGCAGGTGATCGGCCACGTTGCGGATCGCTCCGCCCGTACCGAGCGGATGCTCCTCGGTCACGTACACCAGCTCGACGCCGAGGTCGCGACCGTCGCCGTAGTGGTCGCGGAACACCTCCGCCTTGTACGCCGTACCGAGCACCACCCGGGTCACACCGGCGTCGCGAGCACGCAGGATCTGGTGCGTCGTGAACGGCACTCCGGCGACCGGCAGCATCGGCTTGGGCGTGGAGATCGTGAGCGGGCGCAGGCGTGTGCCCTGCCCTCCCACGAGAAGAACGGCTTCGGTCACCGGGTCACGGTGCCATACGGCACGCCGGTGTTGCCGGGCGGTAGCGTCCGCTCGGTGACCGGCGACACCCTTTCGGCCCAGCTGCGGACGCGACTGCGTCACGACCGGCCGCTGCCGTTCGTGACGTTCTACGACCAGACCAGCGGCGAGCGGGCCGAACTGTCGGTCGCGTCGTACGACAACGCCGTGGCCAAGACCGCGAACCTGCTGCGCGACGGGCTCGGCCTGCAGCGCGGCGCCGCGGTCGGCGTACGACTTCCGCTGCACTGGCAGCTGACCGTGGTGTGGGGGGCGTGCCTCCAACTCGGCGCGACGCTGGCGGTCGGCAGCGACGGCTTCGATGCCGACGTGCTCGTCGTCGGTCCGGCCGACCTCGACCTCGCCGGTCGCGCGCCTGACACCCTCGCGGTGTCGCTGCGGCCGTTCGGGATGCCGTTCGACGCTGCGCTGCCGCCCGGTGTGCTCGATCACGCCCTGGAAGCCCGTGCCCACGGCGACGTGTTCACCCCCGGCCCGGACGCCACGGCCGACGACGTCGCCCTCGTGCTGCCCGATGGCACCGCACTGAGCCAGCGAGAGACGCTCACGGCCGCACGGGAACTCGCCGAGCGCAGCGGGCTGCCGGTCGGTGGGCGGCTGTTGACCGCCCGCGGCCCGGACACCGCCGACGGCCTGTTGGCCGCGCTCGCCGTACCGATCGCCGTGAGCGGTTCGGTCGTGCTGGTCGCGGCAGGCGATCCGGCGACCGCCGTCTCCCGGCTGTCCGAGGTGGCCCGGACCGAACACGCGGAGACGATCCTCGGTCCATGACGTGGAGTTTGCCCTCGGACTCAGCCGGCGCTGGTACGCCGCCCGATCCGCTCCGCCTCAGGCCGTGAGATGTCACGGTGACTGACACCCGTCCGGCCGACGTGGGGCACGCCCTTTGACAAACGGTGCCCGTGACAAACGGTGCCCGTGACAATCGGTGGGGCCGAGACGCAGTGCCCCTGACACGCAGTGCCCTGACAGATGGTGCTCCTGACACGCAGTGCGACAGCTTCTTTGACAATCACGATGCGAACGGGAGACCATCGCGCATGGTCTGGTCCGGGGTTCGCCAGGTGGTCTGCGTCCACCTCGCCCTGGTCCGGCACGCCAGCGCTCGCTGTTGCTGACCTGATCCGGCCCGGCCGACGCCGGCGAGAGCCTGTGGCCCACGGCGTCGCGGAACTGTCCCCTGATCGTGTGCTCAGCCGGCGCTTCCGGCTGACAGTCCCCCCGCGAGGTTAGTCATGCCGTACGACGACATCCGCACGTTCTGGCGCACCGCGCCGGTCGCTGCGACCACCATCGACTTCGACACCCCCAGGACCGCAATCGACACCCCGAGCAGCAGCGGTGTCAGTTCGGCACAGCTGGACGACACTCCTTCAGCCACAGGCATATCCAGCCCGGTATGGGTCGACGGCGACTACCGCGTCGCGGTCGCCGGGCAGCGGGTCCTCGACCTGACACGACTGGAATTCGACCTGCTCGCCCACCTGGCCAGTCATCCGCTGCGGGTCTTTTCGCGAGACCAGCTCGCCGACCGGGTCTGGGGCTACGACGCAGCCTCAGGCAGCCGCACCGTCGATGTTCACATCACCCGGCTGCGCCGAAAACTCGGCGTGCACCGCGACGCGATCGAGACCATCCGCGGGGTCGGCTACCGCTTCCGCCCGCCACGGTCCGCGATCGGCGTCAGTCTGCGGGGTACGGCCTGACGGCTGGGAGATGTCAGCGGCGGTGACGTCTGTCATTTTCCACACTTTCCCTGTAGTGTTGGTGAGGACAGCCGCCCCCGCCGTATCCGGGGTGCGCCAAGCAAGGAAGGAAACCCGCATGTCGGTCCTACCCGAGGTGCTCGACGCAAACGACGCGTACGCCGCCAGTTTCGGCAGCAAGGGCGACCTGGCGCTGCCGCCGGCACGCCGGTTCGCCATCCTGACCTGCATGGACGCCCGGCTGGATCCGGCGAAGTACGCCGGTCTCAGCGAAGGCGACGCCCACGTGATCCGCAACGCCGGCGGCCGGGCCAGCGACGACGCGATCCGGTCGCTGGTGATCTCGTACAAACTGCTGGGCACCCGGGAATGGTTCGTCATCCACCACAGCAACTGCGGGATGGAGTTCTTCACCGACGACACCATCCGTGGACTGTTGGCCAGCAGCCTGGAGACGGCCGTGCTCGGCCCGGACGGGTTCTCCGACGTCGGGACCGGGCCCGGCTCCGCGGAGGGGCGCTACATCGACTGGCTGACCATCACCGACAACGCCACCAGTGTCGTGGACGACGTGGCGCGCATCCGGTCACACCCGTTGGTACCCAAGTCGATCCCGATCTACGGCTACATCTACGACGTCACGACCGGCCGCCTGATCGAGGTACCCGAAGCCACCGCCGCCGGCGCCGCGATCTAACCGCGACCGCGTCCGCACCGACGGGCACCGACGTACGACGTTGGCGTACCGGCGTACGACGTGGGGTACCGGCGTACGGCAACCGTTGGGTACCGGTGTTGCGCGCCGTACGGTTCTTCAGGAGGCCAATCCAGGCCGACATTGCAACCAAAAGGCGCGCAACACTGGGGCGACGCCCCCCGGGAACGGAGCGTCCGGCACCCCTGGGCTGCACCCCTGGGCTGGCACCCCTGGGCCGGCACCTCTGAGGGCGGGAGCGTTAGAGGCGGGTCACTTTCAGGGCGGTCCACGTCGCCTTGGTGACTTTGCCGGTCGCCTTCAGTTTGTGGGACCGCTGGAACGCCTTGACCTTGGCCGTCGTCGTGGGACCGAACCAGCCGGAGCGCGGCTTCACCTTGAGTTTCTTCTGCAGCAACGACACCACCGGTCCGGCATCGCCCTGCTTCAGGCCGGGGGGTGCCGCCCCGACCACCACGGCCGGCCACCGGGTGATACCGAGCGCCTTCCAGGTGGCCGCGTCCACGACGCCGGTGCGCTTCAGACCGTGAGCGCGCTGCGCCTTCTTGACCGCCGCCTTGGTCTTGCTCGCGAAGGTTCCGGTGACCGAGACCCCGAGCCGGGCCTGCAGGACCCGGACGGCGTCGCCGGTGCTGCCGCTGGCCAGCACCGGCAGCCCGGCGCTGATCGGAGCGGAGGAGGCGGGCACGGGCACCCCGGCCTGCTGACCGGCCGGGACGACCGTGCTCACCGCGGTCGAGCGCAGCGATAGCTTGCCCTGCAAGGTCGAACCGGCGATAGACGCCGTACGACCGGTGCTGGAGACCGCGGTCACCGTCTGCGCGGCACCGCTGACGTACCGGGCGCTCACCGTGACCGAGGCGACGTCGGGCAGCCCGAAGGCGGTCGCCATCGCGGCCTGCCCGACGTTCACCGACCACACCCCGCCCGGGTTCACCGACGGCGCGATGCTCCAGTGGTCGTCGACCGAACGAGCCCAGGGCAGCGCGGTGGTCCAGACGTCCTCGCTGTTCTGGGTACGACCACCGGTCGAGGACGAGTAGTACGCCATGATCGGCGTTCCGCCGTACGTCACGGCCAGGCTTCCGGTGGAGTCCACGGCGTTGCGCCACACCGCGCCCCACGCGCCCTCGTTCAGTTTTCCGGTACCGGTGAACGTCTGGTCGTAGTACGGGCCGCCGCCGTCGTCGACGTGGCAGCGGCACGACGAGGTCGTGCCCAACGCGACCTGCGCCAGCGCGTACGACCGGCCGGCGATGATCTGCGCCTGCAGTGCTGCCAGCGGCCACGACGACGGCACTTCGGCCAGGCCGTAGAGGTATTCGTCATGCACCCGTACCACGTTGACGACCTCGAGCGCACCGGACACCGGCTGCACGTCCAGCCAGCCGTAGCGGTACGCCGGCGCCGACCCGAGGGTCTGGCCCGGTCCGGCGACCGCGACGTCGGTGCTGGTGCCGCCCAGGCCGGCCGCCGCCGCGAAGCGGGTGCCTTCCCAGTAGATCCGCAGCCGGCTGCCGGCGGCGGTCTGGCCGCTGTTCCGCTGCGTGGCCGTCACGGTCGCCCCGCCGACCCCGAGTCCGAACGTGGTACCGGGACCCGCGACCAGTTCGGCGGTGACGGCGTCCCCCGACATCACCTGAACCTTGACGTTGCCGCCGCTGCGCGCCTGCACCGTCGCGCTGGACGCCTGGTGCAGCAGGTTGACCCGGATGTCGGTGCTGTCGTCGACGGATTGGACGGCGGTGTTCGAGTAGTAGTGGGTGAGGATGTCGGTGGCGGTGAAGCCCTCCCGCGCCATACCGAGGGCGCCGTACTGCGACAGTCCGACGCCGTGCCCCCAACCCGCCCCGGCCACGGTGAACGTGGCGGGGACGCTGGCCGCGGCCGCCGTCGTCCCAGGCACGAGGGCCGCCGCACCGGCGACAGCGGCGGCCAGCGCGACGCTGCCGGCGCGGGCCCACCGGCTGGGGCGCCGGTCCGCGGATCCGTCGGGCTGCCAGTTCACGTGCCACCGCCGTCCTGGTCGTCGCGCGGCTGGCGGCTTACGCCGTACGGGTGAGCCGCGGTCGCTTCCCTGTCCGTGGCTACGTCGGCCGTGGCGCCCCGAAGCTTGAACCTCAGACCCAGGATGTCCGGTATCCGAGCCGCCGCCTCCGCAGGCTTAAGGTCCAGTAGACGGTTCGGGTTACAGCGCGGCGATGCGCTCGAGCAGTCGGCGCGACACCGCTGCGGCCGCGAACTGTTCGGCCCGCTCCCGAGCGGCGCGGCGGACCGCCGCCGACCGCAGTTCCGGCACCGTCGTCAGGGCCTGCGCGAGCGCGCCGGGGGCCGTGGGGTCGTAGAGGACCCCGCACTCCGCGGTCACCACCGCGGGAAGGCAGCCGAGTGCCGGGGCGACCACAGGAGTGCCGAAGCCGAGCGCCGCCAGCGCCGAACCGCTGTTCAGCGCCCGCCGGTAGGGCAGGACCGCGGCATCGGCGGCCTTGTAGCAACGCGCGACGTCGTCGTGGTCGACGAATTCCCAGCGCGTCGTCACCCGCGGATGAGCACTCAGCCGGCGCAACGTCTCGGCCATCCCACCGGCCCGCAGCGGCCGGCCGACGACCAGCGCCCGCAGGCCGGTCGCGGCGACCCGCGGATCGTCCAGCGCGTCGAGCAGGTCGTCGGCGCCCTTGTACCCGCGCAGCACGCCGAACAGCACCACCACCGGCTCGTCCCCGGTCAGCCCGAAGCTCGCCCGCGCTCGCCGCCGCGACACCGCGTCGGGGTAGTAGCCGAGGTACGACGGATGCTCGACCACCACGAGGCGGTCCGGCGGCACGCCGTACCGGGCGGCCACCTCGCGCGCGCTGTCGTGGCACATGACGTGCACGAGATCGGCGTGCGAGGCGACCACGTCGAGCACCCGCTGCTCCGCCGCCGGGTCGTGCGCCTCGTGGGGGGTGGCGTTGTGCACCGTCCACGCCACCCGGCCGCCGCCAGCCCGCCAACCCGACAACGCGGCGTCGAGCGCGAGGACCCGCTGCTGGACGTCCACGGCCGACACCGCACCCTGCAGCACCCGGTGGGTCCAGTGCAGGTGCAGCACCCGAGGCCCGGCCGCGGCCGGGTCGGCCAGCACCGACCGGGAGCTGTCGGCGAGGTCCCGCAGCGGTGCGACCACCACGCCGAGGTCGGCGGCAGCGGCGTAGATCAGGTCCTGGTAGGGGTTGCTGGCCCGCTCGTCCGGCCAGAACGCCAGGCGGACCGCGGGCCGGGCCACCGGCGACCAGCAGGCGACCAGCTCGGTGAACCGGGCAGCACGCACGTCGTAGGTGTGGCGGTCGAGCACCACCTCGCGCAGCTGGCCTGCCAGCTCGCCGGCGCGGTCGCCCGTGCCGAACTCCCCGAGCAGGGCGGCCAGCGACGCGGCGTTGGTGTAGACCGGGACCGCCTCCAGGCCCGACCCGGTCAGCGCGAGCCGGGAGTTGGTCAGCGGCAGGGCGCCGGCGCAGATCGACTCGTAGATCCGCGAGTTGAGGCTGCCGACCTCCCGGGCGACCGGCAGTTGATCGTCGAGCACCAGCCGGGCCCGGGCGTACGCCGCCGGCAGCTGCAGGAAGCCGACCCGGCCCGCGTCGTACCCCCGCAGCTCGCGGCGGCCGGCGCCGCGGCGCTCACCGAACAACGCCAACGGCAGCCGGGGTGGCCGGTCGGCCAGCCACTGCAGCAACTGCCGGCCGCTGCCGAAGTCGTTGGCCGTGCCGACCGCGCCGAGCCGGGCACCGGCCTCGGCATCGCCCTCGGGACACGCGAACAACTCCGGGTCCGCGGCGATCGGCAGGACGTCGACATCGCGTCCGGTCGCCGCGGTCAACTGCGCGGCGAACACCTCGGAGGCCGCCAACCAGCGATCCCACAGCAGAGCCGAGGGCTGCTCCAGCCAGCCGCCGATATCCGAGCGGGCCCACGCGACGCGAACCGCGGTCGCCGGCAGCGCCGCCGGGTCGACGGCCGGCACCATGGCCACCACCACGTCGGTGCCTTCGGCGACCAGGTCCCAGGCGTCCACCGGGTGCAGTGCGGTACGCCAGCCGAGGCGGCGCAACGCGCGGGCCAGTCCGGCGGCGACGTACAGGTCACCCCGCCCGCTGTCCAGGTCGGTACTGGACACGCAGAACGCGACCGAGCGAGTACCTGCCGTCGGCTGCTGCCGCTCGCCGACCAGCGCCCGGTACTGCGCGGCCAGCGGCGACTCGGGGAGGTCGGTGAAGGGCTCGGGCACCAGGTCACCGCGCCCGCGCGAGCGCAGGGTGCGCAGCGCGCGCCACGTCTGAGTACCGAGTTCGGCCGCGTTGTGGGCGGCGGACTCCGCGCCGCGGTAGGCCCTGGACCGCCGCAGCACCCGCTGCTGGACCTCCCGCGCGAGCTCGCCGGGTCCCATGGATCGCAGTGCCGCGACCTCGGCCGGAGACAACCGCAACCGCCGGACCACCGGGTCGGAGGTGGCCGTGCCGACGGTCACCCGGTACGCGCGGCTCCCCCGTAGCCCCCGCCCCCGCAGCCGCCCGAGGAGCCCGGGCCGCCGGCCCTGCCGCAGCGCCGCGACCTCCGCCTGCGTCCGGGCGAGCCGGCGGCGTACGGCGTCCTGCGCCGGATCGGGCACACCCACCGTCCCGGGTCCCGGCTGGTCGCCGCCCGGGGCCGGATCCGGCGGAGCCGGCTGGTCGGGCTGGGCCGGCTGGTCGGGGGCCGTCACTGCCAGCCCACCGAGGTCGGCACGTCGCTGCGACCGCTACGCCCGGCAGCGCCGTCGGCCCGGGCCTGCGCCACCAGCGCGTCGAAGGCGAGCAACTCGTCCGGCCGGGCGACCGCGATCCGTTCCCGCGCACTGGCCACGAACACGTCGGTCGGCTGCGGGGCGGCCGGGTCCGGCACGAAACCCCAGCGGCGGGCGAACAGGTCGCGGTTGCGGATCATGTAGTAGACGAAGGTGGCGGTCGGGATGTCGGTCACCGACCGCCGCAGATGGTGGACCCGGGATCGCGGTTCCAGCAGCACCCGGAAGCCGCGCCGCCGGGCCTGCAGCGCGTAGTCGGTCTCCTCGAAGTAGAGGAAGTACTCCGTCGGCAGCGGGCCGAGCACCGCCATGGCCCCGACCCGGACGAGCATCGAGGCGCCGTTGGCGTAGTCGGTGTCGAGGTGGCCGCGGGCGGGCCGCTGGCTGGCCGGCACTCCCCGCCCGAGGTGGCGCGTCGCGCCGGTGACCGGGTCCACCACCGCGCCGTCGTACGCGATCGGCGCGTCGGGACCGGGACCGTCCAGCAGCCGCGACCCGACGATCGCGGCGTCCGGCACGGCGTCGGCCGTGGTGACCAGCCAGCCGAGCGCCGCGGGCTCGGCGACCGCATCGGGGTTGAGCAGCCACAGGTAGTCCACGCCGAACCGTTGGGCGGCAACGGAGGCCGCCAGACCGACGCCGCCGGCGAACCCGAGATTGGACGGCGCCGGCAGGTACGTCACGGTCGGGTCGAGCGAGTCCGCCAACGGCGACCCGACGCCCGCGTCCGGACCGTTGTCGACGACCAGTACCACCTGGGACGGATAGTCGGCATCCTGCGCCGACCCGACCGCCCGCAGCGTGTCGGCCGGCTGACTGTGGTGCACCACCACGGTGGCGACGCGCGGGCGCAGGGACATCGGGGCAGATCCTAGGTCCGCCTCGTGCCGAGCCGGGGCCACGACCGGCGCGGTATGCCGACGGACGCCTCGAGCGCCGGAGCGCGGGATCGCTCACCCGGCTCGGCCAGGATGCGAGGATGTCCCGCGGCTCCCGGCTGGGAGTCCCCGACCGGCGCACAGGCGCCGCGGGCCACCTGAGGCGAGCGAGGACGCGTGGCGAGCACGGTGCAGCAGCCAGGGCCGGCCGCCCCGGCACCGGCGTCCCGATGGGACGGTGCCGGCTCGGCCGCCGAGCTGGCCGCTGCCAACGGCCTGGGCGCGGCGGACGCTCCGCTGTCGCTGCCCCGCTACCTGGCCGCGCTGTGGCAGCGCCGGCACTTCGTCTCGTCGCTGGCGTCGGCGCGCCGGCGTACCCAGTACTCGGAGAACCGCCTCGGACCGGTGTGGTTCGTCCTGAACCCCATCCTGTCCGCGGCGATCTACTACTTGATCTTCGGCGTCCTGCTGCAGACCTCGCGCGACATCCCGAACTTCCCCGCGTTCCTGGTCATCGGCGTGTTCGTGTTCGGCTTCACGACCCGCTGCACCGGTTCGGGCGCAACGGCGATCACCAGCAACACCGGCCTGATCCGCGCGCTGCACTTCCCCCGCGCGACGCTGCCGGTCGCCGCCGTGGTCGTGCTGTTCCGCGACTTCCTCATCTCGCTGGCGGTGATGGCGGCCATCGTGCTGCTGATGCGGGAGCCGCTCACCTGGAACTGGTTGCTGGTCGTGCCTGCCATCACGTTGCTCACGATGTTCAATCTCGGCTTGGCGCTGTTCCTGTCCCGGCTGGTCGCGCAGGTCCGCGACATCAACCAGGTCCTGCCCTTCATCATCCGGATCTGGATGTACATCAGCGGCGTCTTCTTCAGCGTCACGATGGTGAGCGATCGCCTCCCGCACAACCTCAACTGGTTGCTGGAGGCGAACCCAATGGCTACCTACATCAGCCTCGTCCGCGACTGCCTGATGTACAGCGAGGTGTCGCAGCCGTGGGCCTGGTGGGCCGGGGCCGGCTGGGCGATCTTCGCCCTGGCCGGAGGCTTCTGGTTCTTCTACCGCGCCGAGGAACGCTATGGCCGCAGCTGAGCCCGTCCCCGGCGGCGCCGATCCGCAACCGGTTGCGGCCGTGGCCGAACCGGCCACCGGCACGCTGGAGTCCGGCGTACGACGGGCCGACCCCGCGGCACGGCCGTCGATCATCCTCGACGACCTGCACGTGACGTACCAGGTCCGCGGGGAGAAGCGCGTCGCGAACGCGATGGCCGGCGGTCGCCGATCCCTTCTGCCGGAGCGTTTCCGGCGGTCGGCCACCCACGGCACCCAGCAGGTCCGGGCGTTGCGGGGCGTGGACCTGGTCGCCCGGCATGGCGACGTGATCGGATTGGTGGGCAGCAACGGCTCGGGCAAGTCGACGATGCTGCTGGCGATCGCCGGGCTGCTGTCGGCGACCGACGGCAAGGTCTACACCTCGGCGCGGCCGTCGCTGCTCGGGGTGAACGCCGCCCTGATGAACGACCTGTCCGGCGAACGCAACATCGTCCTGGGATGCCTGGCGATGGGCATGAGCCCGGAGGAGATCGACGAACGCTTCCAGTCGATCGTGGACTTCTCCGGCATCGGTCGCTTCGTCTCGCTGCCGATGAACACCTACTCGTCGGGGATGGCCGCCCGACTGCGGTTCGCCATCGCGGCCAGCGTCACCCACGAGATCCTGCTGATCGACGAGGCATTGTCGACCGGTGACGCGAACTTCCAGCGGCGCAGCCAGGAACGGATCGAGGAACTGCGCGACGAAGCCGGCACCGTCATCATCGTCAGCCACGCCCTGACGTCGATCCGGGAGAACTGCAACCGGGGCGTCTGGCTGAACCAGGGCAAGATCCTCATGCAGGGCGAGGTCGAGGAAGTGCTCGAGGCGTACGAGAACCGTGACCGCGACCCGAACTTCGCCGAGAGCGTCGGCGGCCTGATCGGCGACTGAGCAGCCGGTGTTCAGACCGAACGCTTGTCCCACAACGCAGTAGCGACGTCCAGGAGCCGCGCGGCGCGGGCGGCGAAGGAGTGTTCAGCCCGGATGCGCCGCGAGATCTGCTGCACCCGAGCCTCCGACGGGAACGCCGCCGCGGGATCGGCCGCCCACGCCGCCAGCTCCGCCGGCGACCGGTAGCCACGGACCAAACCGTCGAAGACCTCGTCGATACCGTCGACCGGGTCGCTGATGACCCGCCCGCCGGCGGCCGTGGCGTCGAACAGCCGGTTGGACAGGAAACCCTCGCGGGCCATGTCCTCCCAGTGGTCGTTGAGGACGACGCCGGCCGCGCGGTACGCCGCTCCCAGCGCGGCGTTGTCCAGGTACGGCGCCTTCCACCAGCGCGGGTCCAGCCGGCCGCCCCAGTTCGGGCCGTACACCGACAGGTCGACGCCGGCGGCGACCGCGTCGGCGATGATCCGCCGGTCCTGGTCGCGTGAGTCCCCGACGAACAGCACGGCGTCACCGGAGTCCGGCGCGGCGAGGCCCGGGTGGAACCGGTCGGGATCGGTGGCCTGCAGCAGCGCCTCCACCGGCACCGCGACGGTCCCCGCGGTCCGCCGGGCCCAGGGCAACGACGCGGCGAACACGTGGTCGTACTCGCGAAGTTCACTGCGCTGCACCAGGTCCGGGTGGCTGATGACCCACAGCAGGCTGAGCTGACCGGGTTTCGGCCGGTACCGGACAAGGCCGCGGATGACCAGCACCACGTCGTCGTGCTGACCGGATTCGCGGTCGAAGGACTGCCGCCGGTCCACGATGACGTCCTGCCCCAGGTCGCGCAGCGCGTCGGCGAGATGCGCGGCGAAATACGTGTCGCCCCAGCTGTCGCCGCCGGGCCCGGCCGGTGCGGCGATCTTGATCGCCCATCGCAGCGATGGCCGGCTGGCGGCGGCCACCGCCGGGGTACGGCGTACGGCGCGGTCCACCCGGACGACCCCGGCCTCGCACGTCGCGGTGAACCCGGCGCGCTGCCAGGGTGCCGGATCGAAGTCCGGCAGTGCCGGTCCGTGCCGGTCCAGCAGCACGCGCGTGGCCTCGGGATGCCCGTAGCCGCCGGCCTGCCGGGCGCCGTCGTCGCGGTTGGCCACGGCCGCCGGGACCACGACCAGTCGCCGGTCGGGCCAGCGCCGGCGGATCCGCAGGCTGAGGTCGACGTCCTCCCAGCCACCGGTGAACCGCGGCTCCAGGCCGTCGACGGCGACGAGGTCGGCGGCCCGCATCGCGATCACCCCGGCCGCCAGCGCCGGCACCTCGACGACGTTGGCTCCCACATCGGCGGTGGCGTGGCCGGCCAGGATGGGCACCGGCAGACGGTCGGGTCCGGTGAAGGCGAAACCCGCTGCGGCCACGGTGCCGTCGGCGTCGCAGAGCAGGGCCTGCGCCGCGACCACGGCCGGGTCGGCGAGCGCGTCCAGCAGCGGCGGCCACCATCCCGGCGCGACCTCGACGTCGCCGCGGACCGCGACGACGTACTCGCCGGTGCTCGCCGCCAGCGCCAGGTCGACCCCGAGGGCGAAATGGCCGTTGACGGGGCGGGACACCAACACGATCCGCGGATCGGCCGCCGCCATGCCGGCCAGCTGGCCGGCCAGCGCGGGCTCGGATCCGTTGTCCACCACCACGATCTCGGCGTCGGCCGTCGGCGGCAGCGTGTCCAGCAGGGCGCGCAGGTTCCGCAACGTGACCCGCACATCGGGGATCGACGGTGCCAGCACCGACACCCGGCCGGCGACCCGTTGCAGCACACCGGATCGCAGCGCCGCCCAGTCGATCAGGTGTTTGCCGAGCACGGTCCACAGCCAGCCGAAGGTCTCCCGGCCGGTGATCCGGTCGGCGCCGTCCTCGGCGTACTCCACCCCGACGAACGGGACGAGGACCGGTTGCTGCTGACGGGCCAGCCGGATGACCAGGTCGTGATCCACGCAGCGCCGCAACGATTCGTCGAAGTCGCCACCGGTGGCGGCGAGCACGTCGGCCCGCACGACCAGGGCGTTCAGGTCGACGTGGTTGCGCACGAGCAGGTGGTCGAGTCCGCCGGTGAAGAACCGGTACCGGATGCCGGCCGGGCCGTGCATCCGGACCCCGCTGTACGCCACGCCGAGCCCGTCGGTCTCCATCGTGGTGAGCATGACCTGCAGGAACTGGGGCCGCCACGTGTTGTCGGAGTCCAGGAACGCCACGTACCGGCCGCGGGCGGAGACCAGGCCTGCGTTGCGGGCAGCCGACACCCCGCCACCGGCGGTGCGCGCCAACCGGATCCGCGGGTCCGTCGCCGCGATGCCGGCGACCACATCGGCCGTGGTGTCCGTGGAACCGTCGTCGACGACGACCAGCTCCCAGTCCGGCAGCGTCTGGGCCTGGATCGACGCGATGGCCTCGGCCACCTGCACCGGCCGGTTGCGGACCGGCATGACGATGCTGACCCAGGGCCGGTCCCCGGGAGGCGGCAGCGGCCGGGCCAGTGCGCGAGCGACGGTCGTAGCGGCGAGATCCTCGTCGTACGTCGTGGCGACCCGCTCGGCGGTGAGACCGGCGTCGGTCCGGCGCTGCCGTGCCGCGGCGATCATCGCCGTGCGCACCGCCGGCCACGTCGCCGGACCGGGGGCCTGCCAGGACAGCGGCAGCGGCACCGACGGGTCGGCGGCGGCCTCGTGCAGGAACCGTGCCAGCGGCGGGACCGGGGTGCCTGCGCGGGTTCGCAGGAACTCGACGTCGGAGAACAGCGGCGACGGTCCGGGGTTGGGCCGCACCAGGAAACCGCCGGTCGTCACGTACCGCACCGTCGGGTCGGGCGGCCGCGGTTCGCGGCCGGCGGCCCGCGAACACCAGGCGGGGACGAACAGCGGGCTGACCGAACTGGCGGGAAAGTCCCCGCGCAGCAGGTACTCCCGCGTGCTGGCGTGCACCGCGGCGGTCGCCGCGGCCCGGGCGTGGGGCTGAGCGATGCCGGTGACGGCCTCACACCAGTCGAGATCGACCAAACCGGACGCGACGAGCGCGTCGCGCTGACCGGGCCGGGCGGACCGGGCGACCCGCAGTCCCCGTCTGCCCGCCGCGGCGATCCGGCGGGCATGCCGGATCCGCGCCGTCACGACGCCGGGACGGGTGGGCGCGCCGGGGCGGGCCGGCGCGAGGCGTGGGCGCGGACCAGGTCGACCAGCCAGGAGTCCATCGCGGTCAGCCGCCGCAGCCGCCGTGCCTGCGCCGGGGAGATCGCGACGAGGTCGTCGTCGGCCGGGGACGTGTTGCGGCGCAACGCCTGCTCGCGTTGCGGCTGCCACCCCAGCAACGCACACACCCGGCAGTACACGTCGAACAGCTCGTCGGTCACACCGGCGACGTCCACTCCGGCGACCAGCCGCTGCAGCAACGCGGCGGCCGCACCGGGGTCGTGCTGCAACCGCTCGCCGGTGCCGACCAGGCCGGTGGCCGGGGGGACGAGGCTGTCGAACATCAGCCGGGCCCGCGACAGCAGCCACGACGACTGCGGGTTGGACAACATCTCGTCGCTACGGCCTGCCAGCCACTGGTCGAGCGTCATGGACATCATCGGGTCGTCGCCGCGACCCATCGTGGGCAGCCGCCGGCGGTTGTACTTGTAGTAGCTGGTCCACCAGTCGACCGGGTCGCGAACGGTCAGCACGCTCACCCACTCGTCGGTGGGGAACTGGTACAGCGGCTCCAGGAAGTTGTGCCCGACGAAAAGCCGGTAGCCGCGTAGCTCTTCCACCGACCGCGACGTCCACTCGTAATTCCCACTGGCCGTGAAGATCTGCTCGGCAGGAACGTGCGCCCCGAGCATCGCGGCCATCGAGGTACCGCCGGTCTTGGGCACGTGCAGATAGAGGATCCGGGGGCGGGCGACGTCCGGCGCTCCGCTCAGCCGCGGCTGGAGGCTCTCGGTGACCCAGCCGGGCCGCAGCATCTGGCCCTGCAGCGCCAGCGGGGCACGCCGGGTCCGGCGCCGACCGGCCCGGCGGTCGTTGACCCGGGCCCGGGCACCCAGCACGGTGGCGCGGACCGGCGCCGGGGACCGGTCGACGAGGTCGAGGACGGTACGGCGCACCTCGGCACGCGAGATCGCCATCAGGCACCGTCCGTAGCCGAGGGTGCCGCCGGCCCGCCCGGCGGCACGGTGGTGAGGTCCACGGCCGCGGCACCGCCAGCCGGGGACGTCGTGGCGTTGGCGGTCGTCGTGGCGTTGGCGGTCGCGGCGCCCGTCGTCGGGGCGTTCGCCGCGGCCGCGACGCCGTACAGCCACGAGTCCACGACGTTCAGCGAGTAGAGCCGGTCGCGCTGGCCGTCGGACAGGTCGAGCAGGTCGTCGGCCACCGAGGACCGGTTGCGCTGCATGGCATTGTCACGGGCGCTCTGCCATCCCATGACCGCACAGGTGCGCTGGTAGATGCCCAGGATGTCGTCGGTCGTGCCGATCACGGTCACCCGGGCCACCAGCGCCGCGAGCATCGGCACGGCGCGGCCCATGTCGTCCAGCAGCGCCAGCCCGGAGCGGGCGATCTGGCCCGCGGGCGCCAGCGGGCTGTCGAACATCAGCCGCATCCGGGTGACCAGCCAGGATGCCTGCGGATTCGACAGGAACTCGTCGGTCTGGTCGGCAACCCACTGGTCCATGGTCTGGGTCAGGATCTTGCCGTCCTTGCCGGCGTCCTGCAGGCGGCGGCGCAGGTACTTGTAGCGGCTCTCCCACCAGGACACCGGTTCGCGCAGCGGCAGCACGGTGACCCAGTCCGCGTCCGGCAGTAGGTAGAGCGGCTCGAGGAAGTTATGGCCGACGAACAGCCGGTATTGCCGGCAGAGTT
Source organism: Actinomycetota bacterium (assembly GCA_004297305.1). Classification (NCBI taxonomy): domain Bacteria; kingdom Bacillati; phylum Actinomycetota; species Actinomycetota bacterium. The sequence goes on along the minus strand of SCTR01000008.1, from coordinate 1,216 downwards.
CCGCCGATGCCGTCATCCACTGGTGTTCGCCGGTGGACAGGAACGTCTGGTCTCCCGGCACGTGCGCGGCGAACATCCCCCGCAGCGACGACCCACCGGTCTTCGGCACGTGCAGCAGCAGGACCCGGCGGGTGTCCGTGCCGGGCGGGTCCAGCAGGCGCGATGCCATCTGCGGGGTGATCCACCCGGGCCGCAACCGCTGCGTCGCCAGCGCCGCCGCTCCGCCGGGGACGTCGGGGATGTCCCGCTCCACCACGGGCAACGGCTCCCACCGGCCGCTGGCGGCTGGGGCGCGACGGGACTGCAGCCGCAGGGCGATGCGCTCGCGGAGGGCCTTGACCATGGGCCGCCACTCTAGCCGGGCGTTGTCCCCCGGCCGGCGAACACCGAGCCGAGAAACGCCTGGGACATCGCCGTGGCCGGCCGGCGGTCGGCGGCGGCCCGCGCCGCGTGGCGCGCCGCGGGATCGGTCAGCCGGCGTACCGCCACCGCGAGCGCCTCGGCGAACGCGCCGGGCCGGTCGGCGTCGTACAGCTGCGCGCACGACTCGTCCACGGCGTCCGGGATGCACCCCTGCGCGGGCGCGACGACCGGGGTACCGAAGCTCAACGCGGCCAGGACCGCGCCGCTGGACAGGGTCCGGCGGTACGGGAAGACCGCGAGGTCGCAGGCCTTGAGGTGGACGGCCAGCTCGCCGGCCGGTACGTAGCCGGACCGCACGTGCACCCGGGGGTGAGCGTGGGCCGCCTCCAGCTGGGCGGACAGTTCCGGCAGCGCCGTACGACCGCGTCGGCCGGACACCAGGACGTGGACGTCGGCCAAGCCGGGCTCGTCGAGCGCATCGACGAGCGTGTCGATCCCCTTGTAGGGGCGAAGCGCGCCGACGAGCCCGACGACGACCTTGTCGGCCGGCAGCCCCAGCAGTCCTCGCGCGGTCGCCGGGTCGACGGAGTCCGGGTACCAGCCCACGTAGCTGGCATGCGGGACCGCGAGGATCCGGTCGGGTGGTACGGCGGCCAGCGCGGGGACGTCGCCGACCGTGGTGTCGCAGAAGACGTGGACGAGGTCGCTGCGACCGGCCAGCAGGTCGGCGAGGGCATCCTCGGCGGCCGGGAAGCGACGTTCGTGCGGCGCGACGTTGTGTACGGTCCAGACCAGCCGGCCGCCCCGGGCGGACCAGGCGGCCAGTTGCCGGTCGAGGCGGCGGACCCGGGCC
>SCTR01000007.1:300000-454689 GCA_004297305.1 Actinomycetota bacterium | reverse complement strand
GATTGGGGTCTGCAACTCGACCCCATGAAGTCGGAGTCGCTAGTAATCGCAGATCAGCAACGCTGCGGTGAATACGTTCCCGGGCCTTGTACACACCGCCCGTCACGTCACGAAAGTCGGTAACACCCGAAGCCGGTGGCCCAACCCTTGGGAGGGAGCCGTCGAAGGTGGGACTGGCGATTGGGACGAAGTCGTAACAAGGTAGCCGTACCGGAAGGTGCGGCTGGATCACCTCCTTTCTAAGGAGCATCTGACACCGTCGTCAGACGGTGTGCAGAGCCCGTCACGAGCGAATGACTCGTGAGGGTTGCTCATGGGTGGAACATTGACCATTAGGCGCGCGGAGCTGCTCGCTCATCGTTAGTACGGCCATCGTGATGGCACGGAACTCGGGTGGGAGCAGGGCCGGCGCCGAGGCACACTGTTGGGTCCTGAGGGACCGGGCATATCGCCTGACCTCTCGGGACCGAGGCCCCGCTATCGGGGCCCGGTCGGGGCCTTCCCGCACCGAACCATCGCGCATGCGGTAGGCGGTGATCACGGGGAGGCTTTCCGCCCGTACCTTGAGAACTGCACAGTGGACGCGAGCATCTAATCTTTGTGGTCAAGTTACTAAGGGCACACGGTGGATGCCTTGGCACCAGGAGCCGATGAAGGACGTAGGAGGCTGCGAAAAGCCTCGGGGAGCTGCCAACCGAGCTGTGATCCGGGGATGTCCGAATGGGGAAACCCGGCTGGAGTCATGTCCAGTCACCCTCGCCTGAACACATAGGGCGAGCGGAGGGAACGTGGGGAAGTGAAACATCTCAGTACCCACAGGAAGAGAAAACAACAGTGATTCCGCGAGTAGTGGCGAGCGAAAGCGGAAGAGGCCAAACCATCATTGCGTGATAGCCGCCAGGCGTTGCAGTGGTGGGGTTGTGGGACCGTTCAGTCAGTGCTGGCGCGCTGGCAGGGAGTCAGAAACGAGCGTCGTAGTCGAAGGCCATGCGAAAGGGCCGGCACAGAAGGTAACACCCCTGTAGACGAAACGACGTTCACTCCCGAGCGTGTTCCCAAGTAGCACGGAGCCCGAGAAATTCCGTGTGAATCCGGCGGGACCACCCGCTAAGCCTAAATACTACCTGGTGACCGATAGCGGACAAGTACCGTGAGGGAAAGGTGAAAAGTACCCCGGGAGGGGAGTGAAATAGTACCTGAAACCGCGTGCCTACAAGCCGTAGGAGCCTAGGGGTCTTCGGACCTTGGTGACTGCGTGCCTTTTGAAGAATGAGCCTGCGAGTTAGCGGTGTGTGGCGAGGTTAACCCGTGTGGGGTAGCCGTAGCGAAAGCGAGTCCGAATAGGGCGATTGAGTCGCACGCTCTAGACCCGAAGCGGAGTGATCTACCCATGGCCAGGGTGAAGCGCGGGTAAGACCGCGTGGAGGCCCGAACCCACCGGCGTTGAAAAGCCGGGGGATGAGCTGTGGGTAGGGGTGAAAGGCCAATCAAACTCCGTGATAGCTGGTTCTCCCCGAAATGCATTTAGGTGCAGCGTCGCGTGTTTCTTACCGGAGGTAGAGCACTGGATGGCCTAGGGGGCCTACAAGCTTACTGAAGTCAGCCAAACTCCGAATGCCGGTAAGTGAGAGCGCGGCAGTGAGACTGCGGGGGATAAGCTCCGTAGTCGAGAGGGAAACAGCCCAGACCACCAACTAAGGCCCCTAAGCGTGTGCTAAGTGGGAAAGGATGTGGAGTCGCAGAGACAACCAGGAGGTTGGCTTAGAAGCAGCCACCCTTGAAAGAGTGCGTAATAGCTCACTGGTCAAGTGATTCCGCGCCGACAATGTAGCGGGGCTCAAGCACACCGCCGAAGTTGTGGCATTCACACTGATAACCAGGCCCTTGTGGTCCAGGTGTGTGGATGGGTAGGGGAGCGTCGTGTGGCGAGCGAAGCGGCGGGGTGACCCAGCCGTGGACGCCACACGAGTGAGAATGCAGGCATGAGTAGCGAATGACGGGTGAGAAACCCGTCCGCCGAATGACCAAGGGTTCCAGGGCCAGGCTAATCCGCCCTGGGTAAGTCGGGACCTAAGGCGAGGCCGACAGGCGTAGTCGATGGACAACGGGTTGATATTCCCGTACCGGCTGTATCGCGCCCATGCTGAACCCAGTGACGCTAAGCGCCCAAAGCGGAGCCGTCTTCGGATGGCGAAGTGGCGGCCGCGACCCAATCTGGTAGTAGGCAAGCGATGGGGTGACGCAGGAGGGCAGTCCAACCGCGGCGATGGTAGACCGCGGCCAAGGTTGTAGGGCGAGGTGTAGGCAAATCCGCACCTCATATGCCTGAGAACTGATGGGGAGCCGATTCAGGTGAAGTGGATGATCCCATGCTGCCAAGAAAAGCCTCTAGCGAGTGATACGGCCGCCCGTACCCCAAACCGACACAGGTGGTCAGGTAGAGAATACCAAGGCGATCGAGTGAACCGTGGTTAAGGAACTCGGCAAAATGCCCCCGTAACTTCGGGAGAAGGGGGGCCGCGGCTGGTGACGGGACTTGCTCCCGGAAGCTGGCTACGGCCGCAGAGACCAGGCTGAAGCGACTGTTTACTAAAAACACAGGTCCATGCAAAGTCGCAAGACGACGTATATGGACTGACGCCTGCCCGGTGCTGGAACGTTAAGGGGACGGGTCAGCGACTTCGGTCGCGAAGCTCAGAACTTAAGCGCCAGTAAACGGCGGTGGTAACTATAACCATCCTAAGGTAGCGAAATTCCTTGTCGGGTAAGTTCCGACCTGCACGAATGGCGTAACGACTTCAGCGCTGTCTCAACCACGGACTCGGCGAAATTGCACTACGAGTAAAGATGCTCGTTACGCGCGGCAGGACGGAAAGACCCCGGGACCTTCACTATAGCTTGGTATTGGTGGTTGGTTCGGCTTGTGTAGGATAGGTGGGAGACTGTGAAGCATGGACGCCAGTTCATGTGGAGTCGTCCTTGAAATACCACTCTGGTCGTACTGGCTGTCTAACCTCGGTCCGTGATCCGGATCAGGGACAGTGCCTGGTGGGTAGTTTAACTGGGGCGGTTGCCTCCTAAAGAGTAACGGAGGCGCTCAAAGGTTCCCTCAGCCTGGTTGGCAATCAGGTGTCGAGTGCAAGTGCACAAGGGAGCTTGACTGTGAGACCGACGGGTCGAGCAGGGACGAAAGTCGGAACTAGTGATCCGGCGCATGCAGGTGGAAGCGGCGTCGCTCAACGGATAAAAGGTACCCCGGGGATAACAGGCTGATCTTGCCCAAGAGTCCATATCGACGGCATGGTTTGGCACCTCGATGTCGGCTCGTCGCATCCTGGGGCTGGAGTAGGTCCCAAGGGTTGGGCTGTTCGCCCATTAAAGCGGTACGCGAGCTGGGTTTAGAACGTCGTGAGACAGTTCGGTCCCTATCCGCCGCGCGCGCAGGAGTCTTGAGGAGGGCTGTCCCTAGTACGAGAGGACCGGGACGGACGAACCTCTGGTGTGCCAGTTGTCCTGCCAAGGGCATGGCTGGTTGGCTACGTTCGGAAGGGATAACCGCTGAAAGCATCTAAGCGGGAAGCTCGCTCCAAGATGAGGACTCCCACAGGGTTAACCTGGTAAGGCCCCCAGCGAGAACACTGGGTTGATAGGCCGGAGGTGGAAGCGCGGTAACGCGTGGAGCTGACCGGTACTAATAGGCCGAGGACTTGCCCACAAACATTGCTTCGCGTCCACTGTGCGGTTCCCGAGATACGGTCGGGGACTGATATCTCCATAGAGTTTCGGCGGCCATAGCGAAGGGGAAACGCCCGGCTCCATTCCGAACCCGGAAGCTAAGCCCTTCAGCGCCGATGGTACTGCGCGGGAGACTGCGTGGGAGAGTAGGACGCCGCCGGACATACTTCGAGAAAAGCCACCCCCCAGGGGTGGCTTTTCTCGTGTCCGGCGCCGATGAGGTCGCAGTGATGCGGCCATCGCAGCAACGATGGCCTCGCAGTCATGATGCTGGGCGGCCCGTACGAAGCAGAGACTGGAGGACCGATGGCTCCCGAGGACGAGACCGGCCGGCGCACGGCGGGCCGGTCCGGGCGTGAGGGGGATGCCGGTCCGTCCGGCCGCTCGGGGGCTGGTGGCGGTCGCTCGGCACCGGGCGCTCAGTCCGGCCGCGGTCGGCAGCAGGGCGCCGGTGGCCGGAGTCAGGCGGGCGCCGGTCGAACGCAACGGGACAGTGGCCGCCGGCAGGACAGCAATGCTGGCGGTCCGCGAGGTCAGGCCAAGGACAACACGACGGGCTCACCTCGGCGCCGCGAGGCCGGCCGAGGCGACACCACCGACGGACGTGACCGCAGCGCTTCCGGCAGCACCAGAGGTGCCCGCGGCGGTGCCGGCGGAGGTAGCGGAGCCGCACCGCAGGGACGGCCGGCCGGAGCGTCGCGCTCTGGCGAATCCCGATTCGGCGCGGCGCGCCGCGGGAGTTCGCCGCAGCGGTCCGGCCCGAGTGCGGCGGCGAGCTCCGGCCCGAGGACGGGGGCGGCCGACTCGACAACACGAGGTTCGGCCAGCCCAGGTTCGCGCCCGGCCGGTTCGACCGGCCAGGGGTCGACCGGCCGGCGTGCGGCCCCCCGGGGTGCGGGCGCTCGGCGTTCGGACAACCCGCGGTCGGACACCCAGCGCTCGGGCGGTCAGCCTCGTCGTGGCACGTCTCGTACCGACCTGCCACGGGACGATCGGTCGCGTACCGACACCGGCCGTGCCGAACGGCCGCGCGGGGGTGCCAGCCGTCCTGAACGGCGTACCGACACCGGCCGTCCCGAACGGTCCCGTGCGGATGCCGGCCGTCCCGCTCGGTCTCGGAGCGACTCCTCGCGCCGCGACGCTGGCGGGGCCGATGCACGACGCGAGGCTGCCGGCGGGGGTGGTCGCGGTGCAGGCCGACCCGGCCGTGGTGACCGCCCGGCAGGCACCGGTGCCTCCGGCTCGCCGAAGGGCAATCGTTGGTCCAAGCCGGCTGGGAAGCCAGCTGGCTCGTCCCGGGAGAGCGATTCGACGCCAGCCGGTTCGTCCAGGGCCAGTTCCTCGACCGGCAACAGCGCAGCGCGGCCGCGCGCCGGCGCTGCGCGGGGTCGCGACGAGCAGACCCGCGGCGGCGCGGCCGGGTCGGGGCGCCCGGAGCGGGCACCGCTGCTGCCGCCGGGTGTGCAGCTACCCGATGACGTCACCGCCGCGGAGCTCGACAAGGACACCCGGGCTCATCTGCTGTCGCTGTCGCGGGACCGGGCCGAGCTGGTGGCCCGGCTGCTGGTCATGGCCGGTCGCTTGATCGACGAGGACCCGGAAGGCGCCTACCAGTACGCCGCCGCAGCGCAGCAACTGGCCGCGCGGATCGCCGTGGTACGCGAGGCCGCCGGGGTGACGGCGTACCGGGCCGGGCACTACGCGGAGGCGATCGCGGCACTGCGAGCGGCTCGGCGGATGTCCGGCTCGGATGACCTCATCGCGATCCTTGCCGACTGCGAGCGTGGTCTCGGCCGCCCGGAACGTGCTCTGGCGTTGATGGCGGATCCCGCGGTAGCACGACTGGACCGAGCCGGCCGGATCGAAACCCTCATCGTGGCTGCCGGTGCCCGGCGTGACCTCGGCCAGGACGACGCCGCGGTCCTGGCGCTGCAGGTACCGGAACTGCGCAGCAACGCCCGCGCCGGCTGGGTGGCCCGGCTGCGGTTCGCGTACGCCGACGCTCTGGCGGCGGTCGGCCGGCACGACGAGGCGCGGGTGTGGTTCGAACGAGCCGCCCAAGCTGACGTCGACGGCGAGACCGACGCGCAGGAGCGGCTGGACTTCTACGACGGCGTCGAGTTCTTCGAGGAGTGACCTTCCTCGACCGGTGACGTCGAGTTCTTCGAGGAGTGACCTTCCTCGACCGGTGACCGCTCCGGCCAGTGACCTCCTCCGGCGACGTCGCCAGTGAGCGGCCTTCGCCCGGCGACGTCACCGGTCAGCAACCTTTCTGGCAACGGTGCGGTTGGTGACGTCGCCGGGCGGGGGCACTGCGCCGGTGGCGGCGCGCCGGGGATGTCACGATGGCCCGGTGAGTAACAGCGCGCCACCGCCGGCGTCGGCCGGGGGGACGGGTGCGCCGGCAGGGTCGCCGTACGACTGGTACGTCCGCGGCGCCCGGCTGCTCGACGCCGGTCATGCGGCCGCGGCCGCCGAGCTGCTCGGCCGGCTCGTCGCCGCCGAGCCCACCGCCCGTTCGGCCCGAGAGACGCTGGCGCGCGCGCAGTTCGACGCCGGACGGTACGCCGAAGCTGCGGCGTCGTTCCGTGTCCTGGCCGAGGCGAGTCCCGACGACGACTACGCGCACTTCGGGCTGGGTCTCGCGCTGTGGCGGCTCGGCCGCTTCCGGCTCGCTCGCGAACACCTGGCGGCGGCCGCCGTGATGCGGCCGTCGTGGGACGCCGCGCAGCGGGCCCTACGCCAGGTCGATGCCACGCTGGCGGCCCGCGCGGAGGCGGGCCTGCCACCCGACGGTGCCGCCGCCGCGGAATCGCGGCTCGACGGGCGTACCGACGCTGACTCACCGGGCGGCGGCGCGGATGACTCGGCTCAGGCCAGGGACACCACGGAAGCCGACGGGGACAGCACGGGAGCCGAAGCGTGACGGTGCCGCCCACCGGTACCCCGCCGGCGACCCCCGCCCGAGCGGCCGACACTGCGCCGGCCGCGCTGACCGACACTGCGCCGGCCGCGCTGACCGACACTGCGTCGGCCGCGCTGACCGACACTGCGTCGGCCGACGGGTCTGTCGCCGCTGCGGGCCAGGGCGCGCCGCAGCCGTGGCTGCGTGGCTCGGCGCCGTTGACCGGCGTCCACGACGTGCTCCTGCTGGACCTCGACGGCGTGGTCTACGTCGGGCCCCATCCGGTCGCGCACGCGGCGGACCGGATCGCCGCGGCACGCCGCGGCGGTCTTCGGGTCGCCTTCGTGACCAACAACGCTTCGCGCGCCCCGGCCGACGTCGCCGCACAGTTGCGGGACCTCGGTGTCTCGGCGCAGGCCGCCGACGTGGTGACGTCGGCGCAAGCGGGCGCGGCCGTCGTCGCGGGGCTCGTAACGTCAGGCGGCGCCGTCCTCGTCGTCGGCGCCCCCGCGCTGCAGGATGCCGTGACCGACCGGGGACTCCGGCCGGTCGCCACCGCCGCGCACCGCCCGGCCGCGGTCATCCAAGGCTTCGGCCCGGACGTCGGCTGGCGGCTGCTCGCCGAGGGCGCGTACGCCCTCGCGGACCCCGGCGTGGTCTGGGTGGCGACCAACACCGACCTCACGATCCCGACGCCCGGCGGCATCGCGCCGGGCAACGGCAGCCTGGTCGCCGTGCTTGCGACGGTCACCGGCCGGACACCGGTCGTCGCCGGCAAGCCCGAGCCGGCCTTGCTGATCGAGGCAGTCAACCGGACTGCCGCCGCCCAGCCACTGGTCGTCGGCGACCGGCTCGACACCGACATCCTCGGCGCCGTCCGCGCCGGGTTGCCCTCGCTGCTCGTGCTCACCGGCGTCACGACGGTCCCCGCACTGTTGGCGGCCGGCCCGCAGCAGCGCCCGACGTACCTGGCCGCCGACCTCCGCGGCCTGGACGCAGCGCAGCCGGCTGCGACGGTGCTCACCGACGACCGGTCGGTCTGCGGTACGGCGAGCGCCGCCATGGCCGGCGACCGGGTCGAGGTGACCGTCGCCGACGGTGGCGGCGACGGCCTCGACGGCCTGCGGGCGGTCGCCGCATTGACCTGGGCCAGAACCGATCTCGGACTTCCGACGGACGTGACCGGCCTGAACGTCGCCGCGCTCGTGCCGCCGAACGAGTCGGGAACCGCCGCCGAGCGCTGACCTGCGAGCCGGGCCCGACAGCAGCTCGGCCCTACAGCAGTGCCGCGTCACACCTGTGCGTCGAGCCCGAAGTCGGTTGGGCCGCAGACAACCGCACCTGTCCCTCCAGCAACCCGGCCCTACAGCAGTGCGCGAAGCTTCAGCAGGTCACCCAGGCCGGCGTCGAGCCTGACCCGGCGCCGGGCCCACGCGTGGGCGAAGTCCAGTTCGCCGCGGGTCAGCGCCACCAGGTCGTCGCTGGTGGTGGTCAGTCTGATCTGGGCGCGGGGCCGGGGATCAGTGCCGACGTCGACCAACCGGCCGTTGTCGAACCGGCCGCTGATCGTGACGTCGAGATCGGTGAGGACGCAGCCCAGCGTCCGGTCCGGCAGGCCCCGCGTGGGGTTGTCGGGGTCGCCGAGCCGGGTAGCCAGCTCGCCGACAGCAGCGAGGCATTCGGCCAGACTCGCCACCTGGCCTCCTTCGCTGGCCTGCGTCGCCTTCACCGGTGCGCCGTCCGACGCAGCCGACATAGTGCCGCCGTACGACGCCGCCGACATGGTGCCGCCGTACGACGCCACCGACCGCGTGCCGCCGGGCACGGTACCGTGGCGGCACCTGCTGACAGGGGTGGTCGAAGTGCTCGACGTGTTGCGCGGCTATGCCCAGCTGGCGGCTGGCCTGGGGCAACTGGCAGCCGCCAAGGCCGCCGAAGCCGCTGCCGCGCTTCTGGTCCAGGGGGTCGAGCTCGGCGCTCGCGCCCCCGACGTCGTCAAGGAACAGTTGGCGGGACTGACCGGCGACTTGGTCGGTACCGGCCGCTCCGGCACCGAACTCATCACCGGCATCGTCCGGTCCGAGGTGGAGCGCACCGTCGGGCGGATGGGTTTCGTGCACGAGGAGGAGTTGGCCGCGCTGCGTCGGCATGTCGAGCGGCTGGAGGAGGAGATCCAGGCCACCACGGCCGCCGATACAGGGGTGGTACCGGGATCGGTGCCGGCCGACGACGAGCCGACCCCGGCCGCCGAGCCGGTCGCGCCGGAAGAGGCCGATGGCGGCGCTGAGCCGGATGCCGGTACCGAGCCCGACGCCGGTACGGAGCCCGACGCCGAGCCCGACGCCGGCACCGAGCCGGGCGATGTCGTCGCGGAGCCGGCGCCGTGAGCGAGCAAGCCGAGCTGCCGGTCTGGGAACCGACCGGCGATCCTCGGGTCGACGACGCGGTGGGTCTGCTGCAGGGACTGGCGAACCTTCCGGTCGCCGACCATGCCGACGTGCTCACCGACGTCCACCGCCGGCTGCGCGACGCGCTCGCCGAGTCCGGCGGCGCGGACTGACCCGGCGCCGGCTGGACGCCGAACTGGTCCGCCGATCACTCGCCCGCTCCCGGGAGCAGGCCCGTGAACTGATCGAGTCCGGATTGGTGCGAGTCGGGGGTACGCCGGCCACCAAGCCCGCCACCGTCGTCGACGCCGGGGCGGCGATCGTCGTCACAGTCGAACCGGCGGCAGCGTCGTACGTGTCGCGGGGCGCGCACAAGCTCGCCGGCGCCCTGGACGCGCTGGGTCCGGACGGTCCGGTGGTAGCCGGCCGGGACTGCCTGGACGCCGGTGCCTCGACCGGGGGTTTCACCGACGTGCTGCTGCGCCGGGGCGCGCGGTCGGTCGTCGCGGTCGACGTGGGCTACGGCCAGCTGGCGTGGAGCCTGCAGCGCGATCCGCGGGTCATCGTCGTGGACCGCACCAATGTGCGCGACCTGCGCCCGGAGCAGCTGCCGGTCGTCCCGCAGGTCGTCGTGGCCGACCTGTCGTTCATCTCGCTGCGGCTGGTGCTGCCGGCGCTGATCGCAGCGGCCGCCCCGCAGGCGGATCTGCTCGTCATGGTCAAACCGCAGTTCGAAGTCGGCCGAGAGCTGCTCGGCGCCGGCGGTGTGGTGCGCGACCGGGGTCTGCGGGTCGCCGCGGTCCGTAGGATCGCCGACGAGGCGTGGGCTCTCGGGCTCGGTACGGCGGCCACCACGGCCAGCCCGCTGCCCGGGCCCCGGGGCAACGTCGAATACTTCCTGTGGCTGCGGGCCGGCGCTCCGCCGCCGCGAGAGGCGGACATCGTGCGCGCCGTGGAGGAGGGTCCCGCGTGACGACCAGTTCCGAGGCGCCGGACGCGCCGGCGCCCGACCGGTCGGTGCTGCTGGTGCTGCACGGCGGCCGGCCGGAGGCGGTCACCCTGGCCCGCGAGGTGGTCGGCAAGCTCGCCGCCGCCGGCGTCGGCTGCCGGGTCCCGGCCGACGAGCGGGACCTGCTGGCCGGCGAGCCGGTCGTCGCGGTGGCGCCTGGACCCCGCGCGTCGCGAGGGTGTGAGCTCGTCGTGGTGCTGGGCGGCGACGGCACGATCCTGCGCGGCGCCGAGTACGCCCACGCGGACGGTACGCCGCTGCTGGCGATCAACCTCGGCCACGTCGGCTTCCTGGCCGAGGCCGAGCCCGACGACCTGGACGTGGTCGTGGCGGCGATCGCTGCGCGGCGATACGTCGTGGAGGAGCGCCTTGCACTCGACGTCGTCGCGATGGCCGGGGCCGACGAGTTGTGGCGGACCTGGGCGTTGAACGAGGCGAGCGTGGAGAAGGAGTCCCGCGAGCGCATGATCGAGGTCGTCGTCGGCGTGGACGGCCAGCCGCTGTCCCGGTGGGGCACCGACGGCGTGGTGTGCGCGACGCCCAGCGGGTCGACCGCGTACGCCTGGTCGGCGGGGGGCCCGGTGGTGTGGCCGGAACTCGATGCGCTGGTGGTGGTGCCCATCAGCGCACACGCGCTGTTCGCCCGGCCGCTGGTCGTGGCTGCCACGGCGGTGGTGGCGATCGAGGTGCTGCCGACCTTCGGTGGCGCCGTGGTCTGGTGCGACGGCCGGCGCTCCTTCGAGCTGCCCGAAGGCGCCCGCGTGGAGGTGCGCCGCCACCGGGACCCGGTGCGGTTCGCCCGGCTGCACCCGGTGAGTTTCACCGAGCGGCTCGTCGCGAAGTTCTCGTTGCCGGTGCAGGGTTGGCGGGGCGGCAGGACGTGATCGAGGAGCTCCGGATCCGCGGCCTCGGTGTCATCGAGGATGCCGTGGTCGAACCCGCTGCCGGGCTGACCGTGCTGTCCGGGGAGACCGGAGCCGGCAAGACGATGGTCGTCACGGCGTTGGCGCTGCTGCTGGGCGGCCGGGTCGACGGCGGCACGGTCCGGTCGGCCGGCGACGGCGAGCCGGCCAGGGCCGAGGTGGAGGGCCGGGTGCGAGCAGGGGGACTGCCTGCCGTGCTGGCCCGGGTCGAGGACGCCGGTGGACACGACGACGAGGGCTGCGTCCTGTTGGCGCGCACCGTGTCCAGTGAAGGTCGAAGCCGGGCGTTCCTCGGCGGCAGGTCGGTGCCGGCCACCGTGCTGGCCGAGGTCGCCGACGACCTGATCGCCATCCACGGCCAGGACGACCAGCGCCGGTTGCTGGCGCCCGCCCGGCAGCGGGCCGCCCTCGACCGGTACGCCGGCGACGCCGTCGGCACGCCGCTGGCGGCATACACGGTGGCGTACAGCCAGTTGCGTGAGGTCAGCGCCGAACTGGACCGGATCGTCACCGCCGCCCGGGAGCGGGTACGGGAGGCCGACCTGCTGCGGCACGGGCTCGCCGAGATCGACGCGGCCGCTCCGCTGCCGGCCGAGGACGCCGAACTGGCCGCCGAGGCGCGCCGCCTGTCGCAGGTGGAGTCGTTGCGGGAGAACGCCGTACGCGCCCACGACGCGCTGCGCAGCGACGGCACCGACCCCGCGGCGGACGCGGTGACGCTGCTGGTGCAGGCCGGCCGGTCGCTGGCGTCGGCCGGCAAGGACGATCCGGTGCTGACCGGGCTCGCCGACCGGTTGACCGGCGTCGCCGCCGAAGTCGACGACATCGCCGCCGACCTGGCCGGCTACCTCGCCGGACTGGAGGCCGACCCACTGCGGCTGGCCGCCGTCGAGGAACGACGGGCCGTCCTGGGGTCACTGCGGCGCCGGTACGGCGACACCGTCGACGACGTGATCGCTTGGGCCGCAGCCGGACGCAGCCGCCTGGCCGAACTCGACGGAGACGACGACCGGGTCCAGGAACTCACCGGGCGCCGCGACGACCTGCGGGCCGCGCTCGCCTGTCTGGCCGCGCAGCTGAGCGAGGCACGTCGCCGGGCTGCGGACCGGTTGGCCGACGCGGTGTCGGTGGAGTTGACGCAGCTGGCCATGCCGCACGCCCGGCTGCAGGTGTCGTTGACCCGCACACCCGATGAGCAGGGCCTCGCTGTGGCAGGTGAGGCGTCGCCGGTCGCCTTCGGGCCGACGGGCACCGACGAGGTGGCATTCCTGCTGGCGCCCCATCCGGGCGCGCCGCTGCGTCCCCTGGCCCGCGGCGCCTCCGGTGGTGAGCTGTCGCGGGTGATGCTCGCCGTCGAGGTCGTGTTCGCCGGCTCCGACCTGGTCCCGACGTACGTGTTCGACGAGGTCGACGCCGGCGTGGGCGGCGCCGCGGCGGTCGAGATCGGCCGGCGGCTTGCCCGGCTGGCCCGCGACGCGCAGGTCCTCGTCGTCACCCACCTGCCCCAGGTGGCGGCGTTCGCCGAGCGTCACCTGGCCGTTCGCAAGTCCGACGACGGCCGGGTCACCACGTCCAGCGTCGAGGTGTTGGACCAGCCGGGCCGGGTCCGGGAGCTCGCCCGGATGCTGGCCGGGCTCGAAGGCTCGGCGGCCGCGGCCAGCCATGCCACCGAACTGCTCGAGCTCGCGGCCGCCGAGCGCGTCGCGCAGCCCGGACCGCAGCCGAGCGACGGTGCGACCGCAGCACGCAGGTCGGCCGCTCGTGGTGGCGCGGCGAGAACCCCAGGAAGGCGGGCGCGATGACAGGTCCCGAAACGCCACAGGAGCAGCCGGAGCAGGCCGACCAGCCCGAGTACCGCGACCGGCCGGAGCAGCCCGACGCCGCAGGCCGCGCAGCGCAGCCCGGCCAGCTGAGTCCGGTGTTCGCCCTCGCCTCGTCCTACGTCGAGCGACTGGCGGCGATGGATCCGTGCGCCGCGACCGAGCTCGGCGTGGCCGGCTTCGACGACCGGCTCACCGACTTCTCCGCTGCCGCCCAGGACGATCGGGCGCTGCTGGCGCGCACCACGCTGACCGAGCTCGCCGGCCTGCCGGTCACCGGTGCCCACGACCGCGTCGCCGCCGCGGTGATGACCGAACGGCTCACCTCGCTGCTCGCCCTGCACGACGCCGGCGACGGGCTGCGGGACCTGAACGTCCTGGCTTCGCCGCTGCACAGCATCCGCATGGTCTTCGACCTGATGCCCGGTGCCGATGCCGCCGGCCGTGCGGACGTCCGGGCCCGCCTGCTGGCCGTACCGGAAGCGGTCGCCTCCTGGCAGTCCGCGCTGCTGGACGGGGTGGCAGCCGGTACGCCGGCGGCGCGGCGGCAGGCGCTGGCGGTGGCCGACCAGGCCGAAGCGTTCGCGGCCGGGTGGTTCACGTCGTACGTCCGCCGCCTGCCGGCCGCCGACAGCGACGAGCTCACGACGGCCGCGGCGGTGGCCGAGGAGGCGTTCGGCGGGGCAGCGACCTGGTTGCGCGAGCAGTACGCTCCGCGCGCCGATCCCGAGGATCCTGTTGGCGCGCAACGCTATGCACGTCAGGCGCGTGCGTGGAACGGTTGCGATGTCGACCTCGAGGCGACATACGCGTGGGGCTGGCAGGAGTTGGACCGCATCGCGGAACTGATGCGCGCGGCAGGCGCCAAGGTGTTGCCGACCGGCACGCTGCAGGATGTGAAGTCGTTGCTGGACAACGACTCACGGTTTCAGATCGCGGGTACCGAGGCACTCCTGGAGTTTCTGCGGGGGTTGACCGACGACGCGATCGGGGCCGTGGACGGCGCGGTCTTCGATATCGATCCCCGCATCCGGGAATGCCAGGTCCGGCTGGCAGCCGAGGGCAGCGCGGCGGCGCCGTACTACGTGCCGCCCAGCGAAGATCTGACCCGGCCCGGCTCGACCTGGTACCCCACGCGAGGCGCCGAGGTGTTCCCGCGATGGTGGCTGGTCAGCGTCTGGTACCACGAGAGCGTCCCCGGTCACCACCTGCAGGTCGGCACCGCCACCCTGGAACGGGACCGGCTCAGCCGCTTTCAGCGCACCTTCGGGTGGACCAGTGGGTACGGCGAGGGCTGGGCGCTGTACGCCGAGCGGCTGATGGACGAACTCGGGTTCTTCGCCGACCCCGCCGTCGAGCTGGGCTATCTGTCGGCGCAGGCGATGCGGGCGGCGCGGATCGTGCTGGACATCGGGATGCACCTGCGGCTGCCGGTGCCGGCGGGTCGCGGGGCGATGTCCGGCCGGACGGTGGACGCCGACTTCGGTGTGGCGCTGCTGCGCGAGGCCGCGTGGCTTGCCCCGGACTTCGCGGCCTCCGAGGTCGACCGCTACCTCGGCCTGCCCGGACAGGCCATCTCGTACAAGGTGGGCGAGCAGGTGTGGTTGCGCAGCAGGGCGGCCGCCCAGGCGCGGCTGGGGGAACGGTTCAGCCTGAAGGACTGGCACATGCACGCGCTACGGCTGGGCCCGATGGGACTGGACCCGTTCGAACGCGAGATGGCGAGCTATCCGCCCCAGTGGGAGTAGCCGTTGGCCAGCCAGATCCGGTAGGCGACCTTGTCCTGCTGCCCGCAGCTGGCCTTCTCCGGGTGCTTGGCGTACGCCAGGCCGCCGTAGGCGCGCCACAGCGAGTCGGTCATCTGCCAGCGGCCCCGCCACGGTCCGCGGCGGTTGACCACGGTGCAGCTGCCACCGGATTCGCGGGCCACGATCTTCCGGGCGTACGGCGAGGACCGCCAGACGCGGAACGGGATGGCCTTGCGGGCCGCGCGCGACGTCCGTGCGGCGACCGTGCGGGTCACGTCGGCAGTGGCTGCCCGCACCACGGTCGCCGCAGGCGCCATGGCGGCGTCGGCGGCGGGCAGTGGGACGGCGAGACCGACGGCGACTGTGCCGAATGCCATGGCAGGGGCGGCGGACCGTGCGAGCCGACGAGAAATCTGCACGGGCGGGGACGCTAGCAGCCGAGGTAGGGCATCGGGAGACGTTGCTGTGACCGCATTGTGACGTGGATCATCTCATTGGTCCCAATAGCAACATCGGTACCAGTGATCACGAGGGACGCGACCGATCGGGCCGTTTCCGCCGGAAATCTGGCGGCGGTCACGTACGGAAAACGGGCAAGCTGCCCGGAGGTCGAACCGGTGTCGTGCCGTCCCGGGCCGCCTGCCGCTGATAGCCTGGCAGCCCGTGAGCCCCTCCGTGCCCAAGCACTTGTTCGTCACCGGCGGCGTCGCCTCGTCCCTCGGCAAAGGCCTCACCGCCTCAAGCCTGGGGAACCTGCTGAAGGCCCGCGGGTTGCGGGTCACCATGCAGAAGCTCGATCCGTATCTCAACGTGGATCCGGGCACCATGAACCCGTTCCAGCACGGCGAGGTGTTCGTCACCGACGACGGGGCGGAGACCGACCTGGATGTCGGCCACTACGAACGCTTCCTGGACACCGACTTGCACGGTTCGGCGAACGTCACGACCGGCCAGGTCTATTCGACGGTGATCGCGAAGGAACGTCGTGGCGAGTATCTGGGCGACACCGTCCAGGTGATTCCGCACATCACCAACGAGATCAAGTCCCGCATCCGTCGCATGGCCACACCCGAGGTCGACGTGGTCATCACCGAGGTCGGCGGGACGGTCGGTGACATCGAGTCGCTGCCCTTCCTCGAGGCGGTTCGGCAGGTCCGCCACGAGGTCGGGCGCGACAACGTCTTCTTCCTGCACGTGTCGTTGCTGCCGTATATCGGGCCGTCCGGAGAACTGAAGACCAAGCCCACCCAGCACAGCGTCGCGGCGCTGCGCAACATCGGTATCCAGCCCGATGCCATCGTGTTGCGCGCGGATCGCCCTGTGCCGCAAAGCATCAAGCGCAAGATCTCGCTCATGTGCGACGTCGACACCGAGGCGGTGGTGGCGGCAGTCGACGCACCGAGCATTTACGACATCCCGAAGGTCCTGCACTCCGAGGGCCTGGACGCCTACGTCGTACGACGGCTCGGTCTGCCGTTCCGCGACGTGGACTGGACGGACTGGTCGCGGCTGCTGCGGCGGGTTCACCAGCCTGCCCACGAGGTCACCATCGGGCTGGTCGGCAAGTACGTCGACCTGCCCGACGCCTACCTGAGTGTGACCGAGGCGCTGCGCGCCGGGGGTTTCCACCACGACTGCCGAGTCGTGCTGCGCTGGGTGACCAGCGATGACTGCATCACTGCCGACGGCGCTGCCCGCGAACTGGGCGATCTCGACGGTATCTGTGTCCCAGGCGGTTTCGGGGTCCGCGGGATCGAAGGCAAACTCGCCGCCCTGAAGTATGCGCGGGAGAACGAGATCCCGGTGCTCGGGCTGTGCCTGGGATTGCAGTGCATGGTCATCGAGTTCGCCCGTCACCGGGCCGGGCTGGACCAGGCGAACTCGGCGGAGTTCGACGAGACGACGCCTCACCCGGTCGTGGCGACGATGGCGGACCAGCGCGACGTGGTGGCCGGCGAGCGGGACATGGGCGGCACGATGCGGTTGGGCCTGTATCCGGCGAAGTTGTTGGACGGCAGCATCGTGCGGGCGTCCTACGGCCAGCCGTACGTCGACGAGCGGCACCGCCATCGATACGAGGTCAACAACGCGTATCGCGGCCGGCTCGAAGAGGCAGGTCTGGTCTTCTCCGGGACGTCGCCGGACGGC
Organism: Actinomycetota bacterium; assembly: GCA_004297305.1. Classification (NCBI taxonomy): domain Bacteria; kingdom Bacillati; phylum Actinomycetota; species Actinomycetota bacterium. The sequence goes on along the minus strand of SCTR01000007.1, from coordinate 438,014 downwards.
CGGTTGGTGGAGTACGTCGAGTTGCCGCGCGACGTCCACCCGTTCTACGTCGGGACCCAGGCGCATCCGGAGTTCCGCTCGCGGCCGACCCGCGCCCACCCGCTGTTCGCCGGAGTGGTCGGGGCGGCGCTGGCACGCCGCCAGGCCCGGACCGTCATCACGCTGGACGCGTGAACGAGCGCACCGTCGCGGCCCTCGACGAGGACTGGTCGGCGTCGGTCGCCGACGAGGTGGCTCCCTGGCCGGTCCGGTCGTCGATCGAGCAGTACCGCGGCGCGAAATGGGCGGTCACGACCGACACCATCGACCTCGCCGGCCACGTCGTCGTGCGCGACGTCGTCCGCCACCCGGGCGCGGTCGGCATCGTGGCGCTGGACGACGACGATCGGGTGCTGCTGATCCGGCAGTACCGGCACCCGGTGGGCGGATATCTGTTCGAGCCGCCCGCCGGCCTGCTCGACGTCGACGGCGAGCCGCCGCTGACCACGGCCAAACGCGAGCTGCTCGAAGAGGCCGGTTACCAGGCCGAGACCTGGCACGTGCTGGTCGACCAGTTCACGACGCCGGGCGGGAGCGACGAGGCGATCCGGATCTACCTGGCACGCGACCTCGTCGCCGCGGTGGATGGCCGGCCGCGCACCGGTGAAGCCGAGGAGGAGCACCTGCCGCGCGCCTGGGTCCCGCTCGATGACGCCGTACGCCTGGTGCTGCAGGGCCAACTGCACAATCCGACGGCGGTCGCCGGGATCCTCGCCGCCGCCGCTGCTCGACACGCGGGCTGGGCAGGGCTCCGCCCGGCGGACGCCGAGTGGCTGCGCGCCGTCGCCCGGCCGCCTCGGTAGCAGGAGCCCACGGCCGCCGCTGCCGGCAGGCCGGTGCCGGGCACCGGCGGGCAGCGCGGGCCGATGCCAGGCGGACCCAGCGGATCGGGCAGCGAAGTCCCGCCAGCGCCGGCGACCGGCGGATCGGGCAGCGAGGTCCCGCTAGTGCCGGCGACCGGCGGAGGCCTGGCCCGGGGAGTCGGCCGAGGTGCCGGCCGGATGCCGCCGGTGCCGCAGCGCTCGGACGAGGACCAGGCTGCCCAGCGAAGCGATGCTGACGATCGACACCGTCGTGGCCAGCCAGGCCGGCGCGCCCAGCAGCGCGATGGCGGACGATCCGACGATCGCCAGCAGCAGCCACCGCAGCTCCTGCCCGTCGTACCGGCTGGAGATCCGCGCCCCCAGCCACACCCCGGGAATCTGGCCGAGCAGCAGCGAGATCACGATGCCGAGGTCCACGCCGCCGATGCCGGCGTGCGCGATCGCCCCGGCCGCGAGCATCGGCACGGCCTGGACCAGGTCCGTGCCGACCAGCCGCGACGCGCGCATCATCGGGTAGATCAGCAGCAGGCTGGCCGCGATCAGGGTGCCGGATCCGACCGAGGTGACTCCCACGATGAGGCCGACGACCAGACCGATCAGCCCGGTCAGCAGGTTCCGGCCGGCACTGGCCGGCAGCGTGTCGGTCGCCTCGACCGCGGCCGCGCGCCGGCCGATCGCCCCGCGCGACAGCGACACCACCACCGCGACGACCAGGGTGATGCCGACCAGGCGACGCAGCGTGTCATTGCCGTGGCTGTCGCCGGCGATCCGGGCGAAGAACCAGGTGCCGACGAGGACCCCGGGTACCGAGCCGAGGGTCAGCCAGCCCACGACGGGCAGGTACGGCGTACGCCGCCGCAGGTGCACGATCGAGCCGACCGGCTTGGTAATGGCGGCGGTCACCACGTCGGTGGACACCGCGGTGGCCGACGGCACACCGAAGACCAGCATGAGCATCGGCGTCACGATGGCCGCCCCGCCCAGGCCCGTCAGGCCGACGACGACACCGGCGATCAGCCCGCCCAGTGTCATCACCAGGTTCACGTCGGGCACGGCGGGCGAGTATGCATGACCTGCCGAGACAGTGTCGAGGACGGCGGTGGTCGAGGCGGCGGTGGTCGAGGACGGCGGGACTCGACATGGCCGTCGGCACGAGGCGGTCTGCAGCGGGCGGGTGCCGGCTCGTGGCGGCGAGGTCGGAAGTGAGGGTGGCAGCGTGAGGGTCGGGATTCCCCGTGAGGTGAAGAACAACGAGTACCGGGTCGCCGTGACACCGGCGGGCGTGCTCGAGTTGCACCGGCATGGCCATCAGGTGGTCGTCGAACGCGGGGCCGGCGTCGGGTCGGCGATCACCGACGACGAGTACGCGGCTGCCGGCGCGGTGTTGGCCGACGGGCCGGACGAGGTCTGGGCACAGGCGGAACTGATCCTCAAGGTCAAGGAGCCGGTCGCGGCCGAGTATCCGCGTATCCGGGCCGGCCAGATCCTGTTCGCCTACCTCCATCTGGCCGCCTCGCGCGAGTGCGCGGACGCTCTGGTGGCTGCCCGGGCGACCGCCATCGCCTACGAGACGGTGGTGCTGCCGGACCGCTCGCTGCCGCTGCTCGCGCCGATGTCGGAGGTGGCCGGCCGGCTGGCCCCGCAGGTCGGTGCTCACGCCCTGATGCGGGCGTACGGCGGCCGCGGGACGTTGCTCGGTGGTGTGTCGGGGGTGTACGCGGCCAAGGTGGTGGTGCTGGGCGCCGGGGTGGCCGGCATGAACGCGGCGGCGATCGCCTTGGGCATGCAGGCCGAGGTGTTGTTGCTGGACATCGACGTTGCGCGGTTGCGGCAGGCGGACGCGATCTACCAGGGCCACCTGCAGACGGTGGTGTCGAACACCTACGAGATCCAGCGGGCGATCGCCGATGCCGATCTGGTCATCGGTGCGGTCCTCGTACCGGGCGCGAAGGCGCCGCGTCTGGTCACGCACGAGATGGTGCGCGCGATGAAGCCCGGCTCGGTCCTGGTCGACATCTCGGTGGACCAGGGCGGCTGCTTCGAGGACACCCGCCCCACGACCCACGACGATCCCACCTACCGGGTCGCGGACTCGGTGTTCTACTGCGTCACCAACATGCCCGGTGCGGTTCCGCATACCTCGACCTATGCGCTGACCAACGTGACGTTGCCGTACGCGATCGCGTTGGCGGACAACGGCTGGGCGCAGGCCTGCCGCGACAACCCGGCACTGGCTGCGGGACTGAACGTCCACGACGGGCAGGTCGTCCATCCCGCGGTGGCCGCCGCACTCGGCGTCCCGCAACTGAGTCCCGCCGCCGCCCTGGCCTGACCCGCCGCAGCGGCAGCGGACGCCGTGGTGTCAGGTAATGTCGCGTCGGTGGGCGAGGCGTCCGATCCCGACGCGTCGCCGCGACGCGGCCCAGCAGACTCCGGTGTGGCGCTGGACGCCGCGCTGGCGACGTACCTCGACCATCTCACCGTCGAACGTGGCCTTGCCGCGAACTCCGTGGCGTCCTACCGGCGAGATCTGCGGCGCTACCGGGAGTTCTGCCACTCACTGCAGCGGACGACGCTCGATGCGTTGGACGACAACCACATCGCCGGGTTCGTCGCCGCCCTGCACGCCGGCGACGCCGACCACCCCCCGTTGGCCGTCCCGTCGGCCACCCGCGCTCTGGTCGCGGTCCGCGGCTTCCACCGTTTCGCCGCTCGCGAGGGCCTCACCCGAGCCGACCCGAGCCGCACCGTTCGTCCACCGAACCCGACCCGGCGCCTCCCCAAGGCCATCTCGGTGGACGAGGTGGAACGGCTCATCGCCGCCGCCGGACCGGCAGACAGCCCGGTTCGTCTGCGGGACATGGCTTTGCTCGAGGTGCTCTACGGCACCGGAGCGAGGATCAGCGAGGCGGTGGGTCTGGACGTCGACGACATCGACGTCGAGGGGCGCAGTGTGTTGTTGGAGGGCAAGGGCGGCAAACAGCGGCGGGTCCCGCTCGGCCGCGCTGCCCTGAGCGCGCTGGACGCCTGGTACGTGCGCGGCCGTCCGGTCCTGGCGGCCGCCGGCCGTGGCACCCCGGCGGTCTTCCTCAACGCCCGCGGTGGGCGGTTGTCGCGGCAGAGCGCATGGAGCGTGCTGCAGCAGATCGCGACACGGGCGAAGGTGACCGCCGTGGTCTCGCCGCACACGCTGCGGCACTCGTTCGCGACCCACCTGCTCGACGGCGGCGCGGACGTCCGAGTCGTCCAGGAGTTGCTCGGGCACGCGTCGGTGACGACCACGCAGATCTACACGCTGGTCACCGTGGAACGGCTACGCGAGGTGTACGCCGCTGCCCATCCGCGGGCCCGCCACTGACCCCGCCTGCACCGGCGAGTCGCCGTCGCGTGTCGGCGGCGTCTGGCCGCCGGGTCCGCGACCGTGCCGTACGGTTCCGGTGCGGTGACGCAGCAGCGGCGAGGTGACGAGGTGATCATGACCGACAGCCAGGAGCGGGCCACCGGACCCACCGGCCGGCCGGTCCCCGACATCCCGATGCCCGCCGCGCTGACCAGCCACGGTCCGGCCCGTGTCGTGTCGATGTGCAACCAGAAGGGCGGCGTCGGCAAGACGACCTCGACGATCAACCTGGGCGCGGCGCTGGGTGAACTGGGACGCCGGGTCCTGCTGGTCGATTTCGACCCGCAGGGCGCCCTGTCGGTCGGGCTCGGCGTCAACCCGCTTGAACTCGACACGACGGTCTACGACCTGGTCATGGGCCGCGGGGTCAAGATCGGCGACGTGCTGCTGGATACCGGCTCTGCCGGGGTGGACCTGCTGCCGGCCAACATCGACCTGTCGGCCGCCGAGATCCAGCTGGTCAACGAGGTCGGCCGGGAGAACGCGCTGTCGCGGGCCATCGGGCCGGTACTGGCCGACTACGACGTGGTGCTGATCGACTGCCAGCCGTCGTTGGGGCTGCTGACGGTCAACGCCCTGGCGGCCTCTGACGCCGTGATCATTCCGTTGGAATGCGAGTACTTCGCGCTGCGCGGCGTCGCGTTGCTCATGGAGACGATCGAGAAGGTCCGGGAGCGCATCAATCCGCGGCTGCAGGTCGAGGGTCTGCTCGCGACGATGTACGACGCCCGTACCGTGCACGGTCGTGAGGTCTTGGCCCGCCTGGTCGACGCCTTCGGGGACAAGGTGTTTCACACGGTGATCAACCGTACGGTGAAGTTTCCGGAGACCAGTGTCATCGGCGAGTCGATCCTCAGCTACGCCAGCACCTCGCGCGCGGCGGATTCCTACCGGCGGTTGGCCCGCGAGGTGCTCGCCCGGCAGGCCGACCTGGCCTGATCGGCCCGCGCCGTCGCCTCCGCGCGACCGGCTACGGTCTGTGGCGTGCCTCCCGTCACCGTCGTCGACCCGGCCGCTGGGCCGGATACCGGTGGCAGCAGCCTGCCGGAGGCATTCTCGGTGCGGCTCGCGGAGTTCGAGGGCCCGTTCGACCTGCTGCTGTCGCTGATCGCCAAGCACCGGCTCGAGGTGACCGAACTCGCCCTGCACCAGGTCACCGACGATTTCGTCGCCTACCTGCGAGCGCAGGGCCCGGACTGGGACCTCGACGAGACCACCTCGTTCCTGGTGATCGCCGCGACCCTGCTGGACCTGAAGGCGGCTCGGCTGCTGCCGTCGGGGGAGGTCGAGGACCCCGAGGATCTCGCGGTGCTGGAGGCGCGCGACCTGCTGTTCGCGCGGTTGCTGCAGTACCGCGCCTTCAAGCAGATGGCCGTGGTCTTCGGGGACCGGTTGGCGGCTGCGGCGCGAAGCGTGCCGCGGTCGGTCGGGCTGGAGCCGGCCCAGGCGGCGCTGCTTCCCGAGGTGCTGCTGGGCCTCGGGCCCGGGGAGCTCGCGGCGATGGCGGCGCGGGCGCTGGCGCCCAAGCCGGCACCGGAGACGGTGGGCGTCGACCACGTGCACGCGCCGCGCGTCAGCGTGCGCGAACAGGCGGCTGTGATCTCCGACCGGTTGCGGCGCAATGGATCGGCGACCTTCCGGGCCCTGGTCGCCGACTGCGCCACGACGCTGCTGGTGGTGGGGCGGTTCCTGGCCCTGCTGGAGTTGTACCGGGACGGTGTGGTCCTGTTCGATCAGCTCTCACCGCTGGGCGAACTGAACGTCAGGTGGGCCGGCGACCGCGCCGGGCCGAGCGCCGGGCCGTCCGACGAGTACGGCGACGAGCCGGACGACCCCGGTGCTGAGGAGGACGGATGACCGAGCCCGGTGCTCCCGCGGCCGAGGGCCCTGACGTGCCCGGTGACGACCTGCCCGCCGCTGACGTGCCGGGCGACGACGCGCCTGCCACCGACCTGCCGGGCGACGACGCGCCCGCCGTCGACGTGCCCGGTGCCGATGTGCCCGGTGCCGACGCGCCTGTCGCTGACATGCCCGGTGACGATGCGCCCGGCGACGACCTCGGCGCGCCGACGCTGGCCGCGGCACTCGAGGCGTTGCTGCTGGTCGCCGACGAGCCCATGCCGCTGCTCACGCTGGCGCAGGTCACGCGCCGACCGGTGCCGGACGTCGAGGCCGTGGTGAGAGACCTGGCCCGCCAGTACGACGAGGCCGGGCGTGGCTTCCGGTTGCGGGAGGTGGCCGGCGGCTGGCGGTACTACACCAGCGAGCAGTGTGCCGCCGTCATCGAGCGGTTCGTCGTGGACGGCCAGCAGGCCCGGTTGACGCAGGCGGCGCTGGAGACCCTGGCGGTCATCGCCTACCGGCAGCCGGTCAGCCGGTCGCGGGTTAGCGCGATCCGCGGGGTCAACGTCGACGGTGTGGTCCGCACCCTGGTCAGCCGCGGCCTGGTCGCCGAAGCCGGCACCGAGCCGGATTCCGCGGCGTTGCTGTACCGGACCACGCCGTACTTCCTGGAACGGATGGGACTGGCCACGTTGGACGAGCTCCCGCCGATCGCGGACCTGCTGCCGGACCTGGACACCATGGACGACCTGACCGACCTCACCGCATGAGTGCCGACGAGCTGGCCGGTGTCCGGCTGCAGAAGGTCCTGGCCCAGGCGGGGGTGGGCAGCCGCCGGGCGTGCGAACAGCTCATCGACGCCGGTCGGGTCGAGGTCGACGGATCGGTGGTGCGGGTCCAGGGCATGCGGGTGGATCCGCGGACGGCTGTGGTCCGGGTCGACGGCGTACGCGTGCCGACCGCGCCCGACGTCGTCGTGCTGGCCTTGAACAAGCCGAAGGGCATGTTGTCGACGATGGAGGACGACCGCGGCCGGCCCTGCGTCGGCGACCTGGTGGCCGACCGGGCGACCCGGCTGTTCCACGTCGGCCGGCTCGATCAGGACACCGAGGGGCTGCTGCTGCTGACCAACGACGGCGAGCTGGCCCACCGGCTGCAGCACCCGTCGCACGGGGTCCAGAAGACCTACCTCGCCACCGTGCCGGGGCCGCTGCCCCGCGACGTCGGGCCGAGGCTGCGGGCCGGGGTCGACCTGGACGACGGCCCGGCGACCGTGGACCGGTTCTCGGTGATCCAGCGGCAGGGCTCGCAGGTCCTGGTGGAGGTCGTGCTGCACGAGGGCCGCAAGCACGTCGTACGCCGGCTGCTCGACGCCGTCGGCCATCCGGTGTCGTCACTGGTGCGCACCAAGGTCGGTCCGGTGTCGCTGGGGCAACAGCGGCCAGGGACGCTGCGCACGCTGGGTCGCGACGAGCTCGGCGCGCTCTACACCGCTGCCGGGCTCTGACCGTCGCTAGGGTGTGCCCGGGCAGCGGGCGGACGAGGCTGGAGGACAGGATGGCGGTGCGGGCGATCCGCGGCGCGACCTGCCTGCAGGCCGACGACCCCGACGAGATGACCGACGCCGTGGTCGAGTTGCTGCGCGCCATGCTCTCCCGCAACGGGATCGACCAGGACGACCTGGTGAGCATCCTGTTCACGGCGACGCCGGATCTGCGGTGCATATTTCCGGCCGCCGCGGCCCGCTCCGTGGGCCTCGCCGACGTCCCGTTGATGTGCGCCCAGGAGATCGACGTGGCGGGCGCTCTGCCGCGAGTCGTGCGGGTCATGGCGCACGCGGACCTGGCCGTGCCGCGCTCGGCGGTCGCCCACGTCTACCTGCGCGGCGCCGAGGCGCTCCGGCAGGACATCGCGCAGTGAGCGGGGCGTCACACCGCCCAGCGAGTGTGGCGGCGACGCCGCAGCGGGTGCTGGTCGTCGGCACCGGACTGATCGGGACGTCGGTTGCCCTTGCGCTGCAACGGGTCGGTACGGACGTGTCGTTGCAGGACACCCAGGTCGACGCGCTCGCCGGCGCGCAACGGCGCACCCGGGCGCCCGCGGGGTGGCCCGCGCAGCAGCCGGACGTCGTCGTGGTCGCGGTGCCGCCGGCGGCGTCGGCCGGCGTGGTGGCCGACGTACTCGGGCGCTACCCAGGGGCCACGGTGACCGATGTGACGTCGGTGAAGGCCGGCCCGCTACGTCGGCTGGCCGAGCTGGACGCCGATCTGAGCCGCGTGGTCGGGGGCCATCCGCTGGCAGGTCGCGAGGTGTCGGGCCCCGCTGCGGCCCGTGACGACCTGTTCGCCGACCGGCCGTGGGTGCTGACGCCGACGCCGGCCACCGACCCCCACCGGCTGGCCGCGGTGGTCGCCCTGGTGACGGCCTGCCGCGCGGTGCCGGTCACGATGAGCGCCGCCGATCACGACCGTGCGGTCGCGCTCACTTCCCATGTGCCGCAGCTGCTCGCGTCCGTGCTGGCCGGACGTCTCACCGCTGCGGCCGACGACCAGGTCGCCGTGTCCGGGCAGGGTTTGCGGGACGCCACGAGGGTGGCTGCGTCCGACCCCGCGCTGTGGTCGGAGATCCTCAGCGCGAACGCCGCGCCGGTAGCCGAGGTGCTCGATGCCGTCGTCGCCGACCTCGACGCGGTCGCCGCGGCATTGCGGGTGCTGGCCAGTACCGACGCGTCGCCGGCAGCCGCCACGGCCGCGGCCGACGCCGTACAGGCCGTGCTGCGCCGGGGGAACGACGGCCACGCGAAGGTGCCGGGCAAGCACGGCGACGCCGCGGTCCCGCTCGCGGCGATCCCCGTCGTCGTCGCTGACAGCCCTGGCGAGCTCGGCCGGCTGTTCGCGGTCGTCGGCGAAGCGGGCGTGAACCTGGAGGACGTCCGGATCGAGCATGCGCTCGGCAGGGCGACCGGTGTCGTCGAGCTCAGCGTGCGGGCCGATGCCGCGGCGGCGCTGGCCGCAGTGCTGGTGGCCCGCGGCTGGTCAGTACGCGGCTGAACCCGCGCCGCGTCGGCTGCCGAGGTCGCCGTACGCCGGGCCGGTCAGTCGGCTGATCACGACGGCCCGCCACTGTGCCGGTCCGTGGGCCGGTCCGTGGGCCGGTCACTGCGCCGGGCGGACGCCGCGCGGCGCTACGCTGCGGGTCACCCCAGCCGAACCGCCCGCGTGCGGACAGGAGCCGTGCCGTGCCGACACCCGACGATTCGTGCGGTCACGCGGTGGTGGCGGTGGACGGCCCGTCGGGGGCAGGGAAGTCCAGTGTGTCCCGTGGGGTCGCCACGGCGCTCGGCCTCCGGTACCTCGACACCGGGTCGACGTACCGGGCGCTGACGTGGTGGCTGCTGGCCCGTGGTGTCGACGTGCAGGACGCCGCTCGGGTAGCCGAGCACGCGGCGATCCCTGCCATCGTGGCCGGTACCGACCCTGCCCATCCGACGATCACCGTGGACGGCGTGGACGTTGCCGGTCCGATCCGGTCGGCCGAGGTGACGGCCGCGGTGAGTGCGGTCAGTGCCGTTCCGGCGGTACGGCGACGACTGGTCGGGTTGCAGCAGGCGGTGGTCGCGGCCGCGCGAGCCGGCGGGTCGGGGATCGTCGTCGAGGGTCGTGATATCGGCACAGTGGTTCTGCCGCAAGCGGATCTGAAGGTCTACCTGGTCGCGGACGCCGCGGTACGGGCCCGCCGCCGCGCTGCGCAGGAGGGACGGGCCGCTGACGCGGCTTCGGCTGACACGCTCGACGCGCTGGCCCGCCGTGACGCGCTGGACAGCCGCCGGGCGACCTCGCCGCTGCGGGCGGCCGACGACGCCGTGGTGGTCGACGCCTCGGCGGCGACCCTCGAGCAGGTCATCGGGACGGTCGTCAGCCTGGTCCGGGCCGCGGTCCAGCCGACGCCTGCCGAGGTGAGCTGACGTGGCGTCGGTCACCGTGCGCGCCGCCGACCAGGGACCGTTGGCGACGCCTCCGGCGTACGACGTCGTCCTGCCGTCGGCCGTCGTCGCGGCCAACGTGCGCAACCTGCTGCGCAGCGCGCTGGGCCTGGCGTACCGGATCGAGACGTCGGGGGAGTCCCTGGTGCCCCGGCGAGGGCCGGTCATCCTGGTCTGCCAGCACGTGGCCGTGCTGGACGGCGCGGTGCTGCTGGCGGCCAGTCCGCGGCCGGTGCACCTCATGGCCGGGCAGCTGTCCGCGGGCGGTGCCGGCGATCGCATCCTGCGCGCGCTGGGCCAACTGCCGTTCGATCAGGACCATCCCGATCGCGAGTCGCTGCACCAGGCCGCGGCGCTGCTGGTCGCTGGACGTGCGGTGGCGATGTTCCCCGAAGGCCGTTGTGGCACAGGAGAAGTCACCCATCTGCGGCATCCGGTGGCCTATCTCGTCGCCGCCACGGGAGCCCCGATCGTCCCGGTCGCGGTCCAGGGGACGCGAGGCCCCGGCGGCGCGGCTGATCGAGCTCCGCGGCGGCGCTCGACGGTCGGATTGTCGTTCGGGGCGCCGCGGACCGTGCCGGTCGAGGGCCATCCGGCCCGGCGTGCCGTGCTCGCCCGGGTCGGGGAGCGGGTCCGCCAGGTGCTGGCCGACCATGTCGCCGCAGTGACCGGACCGGCTGGACGCGCTGCCTGGTCGGCGGAGGCGGATACGCGATGAGCATCGACGACGACGAGCCGGCGGCCACGTGGGTCGAGCAGCCGTGGGAAATCGACGAGGACGCCGACGACGACGCCGCGCTGGCAGCGGCGCGGGCGGCGGTCCGCGCCGAGTTCGGCGACGTCGACCTCGGCGAGGTGGCCGAGCCGGCCGAACCGCTTCCGGTGGTCGCGGTGGTCGGGCGCCCCAACGTGGGCAAGTCGACCCTGGTCAACCGGATCATCGGGCGGCGTGAGGCGGTCGTCGAGGACGTCCCCGGGGTCACCCGGGACCGCGTCACGTACGAGACCGAGTGGACCGGAAGGCGTTTTCTGCTGCTGGATACCGGCGGCTGGATGCGGGAGGCGCGCGGTATGTCCGCCCAGGTGGCCGCCCAGGCCGAGCGCGCGATCGCCGAGGCCGACGTCGTGCTGTTCGTGGTGGACGCCCGGGTGGGCGCGACCGACGCCGACGACGCCGTGGTGTCGATGCTGCGCCGGTCCGGTACGCCGGTGCTGCTGGTCGCGAACAAGGTCGACGACGCGCGCACCGAGGCGGACGCGGCGCAGCTGTGGTCGCTCGGGCTCGGCCAGCCGTGGCCGGTGTCGGCGCTGCACGGCCGGGGCAGCGGCGACCTGCTCGACGCCGTCGTCGCGGCGATGCCGGAGGTGGGATCGGGTACGGCGTCGGCGCGCGGCCCCCGCCGGGTCGCCCTGCTGGGCCGGCCCAACGTCGGGAAGTCCAGCCTGCTCAACCGGCTCGCCGGCCAGCAACGCGTCGTCGTGGACGCCGTCGCCGGGACGACGGTCGATCCGGTGGACGAGCTGGTCGAGCTGGGCGGGCGGGTATGGCGCTTCGTCGACACCGCGGGGATCCGGCGCCGCGTTCGTGAGGCCAGCGGGCACGAGTACTACGCGAGCCTGCGGACCCAGGCCGCCGTCGAGAAGGCCGAGGTCGCCGTCGTCCTCATCGACGGCAGCGAACCGCTGTCCGAGCAGGACATCCGGATCCTGTCGATGGCGGTCGAGGCCGGTCGCGCCGTCGTCGTCGCCTACAACAAGTGGGACCTGGTCGACGAGGAGCGGCAGCGGTACCTCGGTCGCGAGATCGAGCGTGACCTCGTCCAGGTGCAGTGGGCGCCGCGGGTCAACGTGTCGGCGCGGACCGGCTGGCACACCGACCGGCTGGTACCTGCCCTCGACGCCGCGCTCGCCGGCTGGGAGACCCGGGTGTCGACCGGACCGCTCAACGCGTTCCTGGGGGAGCTGGTCGCCGCGCATCCGCATCCGCTGCGCGGCGGCAAGCAGCCGCGGATCCTCTTCGGGACGCAGGCCGGCGTCCGGCCACCGGTGTTCGTCCTGTTCACCACGGGCTTCCTCGAAGCGGGCTACCGGCGCTTCATCGAGCGCCGGCTGCGGGAGGAGTTCGGCTTCGTCGGCTCGCCGATCCGGGTCAACCTGCGAGTCCGCGAGAAGCGCCGGCGCTGACCGGCGGAGTCGAGGCGCCGTAGCGACGTGGGGTAGTGTTCCGCCGCCCTCTGCTGCACGCGGCGGGCGGCGGGCTGTAGCGCAGCTTGGTAGCGCACTTGACTGGGGGTCAAGGGGTCGCAGGTTCAAATCCTGTCAGCCCGACCAGGTTCTCCGTAGGTCAGCGACACGGAGACCCCTCACGGCACGAGGTCGAGGACGATCCCCACCGCGGGAGATCGGTCCGACGGGTCCGTTGACCCTCACAGTGACCCTCACCGCGATGGATTCCGCTGCCCATCAAGCAAGTCACGATCCATATCTGTGCGTATCGAATGCGTACCGCCCTTTCACAAATGTGGAAGGGCGGCCCCGCCGGGTGCTTGAACACCGCGACGGGGCCTGATCCCATCCCTGCAACGACCAGGAGACGAGACCATGAGCAAGGTAGCGACCGGCACACCTCAGCCCGGAAGCGTTCATCCCGCCGGGCCAGCAAGATCACGGACGGTCAGTCGCCGACGACGCCGGAGGGCGCCGGCATTACCAACATCCTCGGCGAGGCCAGCCTGGTCGATAGGCCGTTCTGGCAGACCGAGCCGTGCCGTCGTGGTGCACGTGGATGGACCTCCACCACTTGACGCACTTCGTGGGCGATCGGACTCACTTCGGAGACCGGGTCACGATGCCTATTGCCTTGGAGGACTACGTCGAGCACGACGCCGATGAGTGGCAGCCGGACGTGGCCGCGGTGTAGCTGCAGCAGCGCTGGCGGGAGACCGAGGCACAGATCCACGTCGGCAAGGGCGACCGCATAGGCATGTACCTCACCTTGGATGAGGCCGGTCGACTCGCGGAGCACCTGCTCGACCTCGTGGCCGCCGGCCGCGAGCACTACCGCCGGGCGGCGGCGTCTGGCCGGATCACGGTGTCGGCTGGCGACGAGCTGGACGCCACCCACTAGCGCTCAACGGCGCCCCCTGGACGTGGCCTCCCGGCGCGACCAGGGGCACTCTATGTCGGCGTGGATTCGACCCGCGGGGTCACGGCAAGGCGAGAGCCGAACGGCGCACCCGATGACGATCGGATCGCACCCGGCTTTCGTGTAGGACGCCGACTGGTGGGCACCCATCAATCCCGGGGCTACGCCTCCTCGACCGGGACGTCCAGGCCCGTGTTCCTGTCCTGGCGTCAGTCCATCATTCCGACCCGCCGCTTCGACGGAGCTGAGCTCGTGCACCTCTCGTTATGGGGTCGTCTAGGGTGTCGTTAGACGGAGCCGATTCTGCCGCGCATGGACAGGGGACCAGCATGCCACTGAGGCAATTCTTGTACTGCAACGATTTCCTCGTCGACGACTTCCTCGCCCAGTTGGAGGGAGGTCAGTTCGATGAGATTCGACGACGCGAACAAACGGAGCGGGAGGGCAAGGGAGATCTCAGCGTTGGCCTAGGTTCAATGCTCCGCGCCGGCGGTGGTGTGAGTCGAACATCGACCGAGGAAGCCGAGGCGGTAGTTCGGCAGGTCCGTGCTTCGAAGTTTGAGCGGCTCTATCGCCTTCTGCTGGACAGCAACGATCTGGTGGAGGTGGACGAGACACTTGACGAGGAGCGGTGGTCGGACTTCCAGCGGGGATCGATTGTGTCGATCGACTCAAAGGTTGTGGTGCCCCAGATGGCACGTATATTCGGCGATCCATCGGGTCTCATCGCGTTCCTGTCGCTCATTAAGCAGATGGACCCCAGTGCGATAACCGAAGAGGCAGAAGCGGCATTCTCGGCTATCACCGCCCTATCCCAGGGCGGCGTCCTGGGATCGAGCTTGACCGCAGTTGCGAACCCACCCGGGTCGCCGTACCGACTTGTAATGCGGCTAGACCGTCGATTCATACTTGACGACGCCGCCCTAGATGGTGAAGCCACAGTCGTCGGCAAGGTAGCTCGGCGCCTAAGGGAGACCGACCGAGAGTTGACGCTGGACATTCCAGGGCTCTCGCTGATGGACGTCGAGGACAGGCGCAAGATGTTCGAGGGAGCCGACTCGGAGCCATTCTCGATCCAGGGACCCGGCGCTGTTCTCGTTCCCGTAGCCGTGTTCAGATAGGCGCGTCGTGGTCGCCGCCTCGGGCTGTCCGTGAGGACGATCCAAGACCACTGCGCCCGCGTCGAACAGCCCGGCTTGTCACTCGCCTCCGAGTCGGAGGGCCGGGCAGGCACGAACATCGCCGCGGAGTGTCGCGACCACCTGCTGCTTCTCCGTGGACGGTCAGAACCGCCATCCCCGCTCACGCACATAGTCGAAAAACTTCACCGTCTCGACACCGTGTTCCTCGGCGACGTTGGGGATCTTCAGGTTCTTGTCCAAGCTGCCGGGACCCTTGCGGCTTTCCTCGGTCACAATGATTGACTTCTCGGCCTTCGCGTGGGCGATTACGAACGGGTCGGCCTCGTTTAGCTGACCCTGCACCCAGTCCGGGTGGGCGACGCCAATCTCCGCGACAGACAGTAGCTCTTCATCGGTCGCCGGACATACGAACCCCGGTAGGTCCTTGGCCCATTTGTGCAGGTCGTCCCCGCCCCGGTGAACCTCGCGGAGGATTGCCTCGCAGATGCAGCTGTCGCCCTGTTGCACCGACGATTCAATGTTCGACCACATGGCCGGGAAGATGTCGCGCGGATAAAGCCGCACCAAACCGATGAGGATGTTCGTGTCGAGGGTGTAAGTCACTCAGCGCCGCCCGTCCGGTAGTACTCGTCGAGCAACTGTTCGACCATCGGCAGGCGTGCATTCAGCAGGTAGGTAGCGTCGACCATGTCGACACGGCGATCCTCTAGAGCTTGCGCTACAGCTCCAATGTAAGTCGGTCCGAGGTCGCGATACCGCAGCCGCCAAGGCGGCACGAAGCCATCCTTCTGCTTCTGCGCCTCGCGGGCCTGCTCCCAGTTCTCATCACTGGCGGAGCGGATCGCTTGGAGGTCATTCTCACTAATGATCTTTAGTCGGCGAAGCCGGACACCTGCGGCCAGGACGCTGACCTTGAAGTGGCGGGCGAGATGCTCCGCTGCGGCTGCGGGCTCAACTCGATCGCTAAGCCGTGCCTGGACGGCGGACTCCGGCATAAGGAAGTTCGCCGCGAAGCTGTTGGCGATCGCCTCCTCGTCCACGGACTCGCGCAGCGCACACAGGCCGCTTGTTCGGGTAATCAGGTGAGCGACCTCGTGGAACAGCGTGAAGGTGCGACCCATAGCACTGTCAGCACCGTTGACGAGGATCAGCGGAAGATCTTTGTGGTGCAACGAAAGCCCGCGGAACGCCTTCAGGGAGATTCTCGTAGCCTGGAAGACCAAAATGCCGTTCACCTCCAGCAGGCCTCGCCAGAAGTTGAACACCTGGTTGTTTTGGGACTCCGGCGGTATGAACGCGTCGGTGAGGCCGAAGGTTGTGCGCAGATCGGCGGCGCGTGCCGCCACGGTCTGCCATGTGATCGCGCTTTCCGGGACCTGACGCATAGGGACTTCAGCCAGATCCAGCATCACGTCTCGGTGCTGGACGGCCCGTCGCATTTCCTTGGCCAAGTCCGCAGGCAGCTTCCCGGCGCCGCGGCCACGGAAGTCAGCCGTCTCGGGAATGTCTGGAGCAGTTGGTGCCGGTGCGAAGAAGAAGCCCAGCGGCCGATCGAGCTTTGTCGCGATGAGGGCAAGCTGACGAAAAGTCGGAAGGGCGCCACCGCCCTCGAACTCGGCAACCCTACCGGGCTTAACGTTGAGTGCCTTCGCCAACTCTTCCGGCGTGACGCTGCTGACCTCACGTGCCCAAGTGAGAGCAGCCGGGTTGATCGGCGCGCGAGCCACGATCGACCTCCGATCTTCCCAGCGAACACATTGTTCTGAGCAGCCTACGGGCGCCATCTGTCGGGATGCCGAGCTTGTGGCTGCCGCCGGCTGAACGTCCCGGCTACTCCGATGTCGGCGATCGCCGATGTGACCCCCCTGGGCCCCCAGTGGACGACCCCCTGCCGCCCGATTCGCGGACGTTAGCGGATGAAGCGGCCGCACGTCACTAGCGGACGTTCAGGCGGTCGACGCCACCGGGATGCGGTCGACGTAGCCACGGAGCATCTCGGTGTCCTTCGGATCGAGGTGACCGTCGCGCCAGATCCGCTGGACGTCGGCAAGCAAATCGGCCGGCCGCTGGTAGGAGGCCTCCGTCGCGGCGTACAGCGTCACCTCGGCTGCGGTCAGGGGCCCTCCGCCCCAGCAGGCCGCGTCAACGAACCCAGCTACTCGCGCGTCGAAGCAAGGCGGGGCCGCTTCGGCAAGGTCCTCCATCAACTGCATCGCGTCCCGCACGGTCACAGGCTAGCCGTGGACGCCCGCGCCGCGGGTGTGGCCGAGCAGCCGGGTAGGTGGGAGCAGGCCGGCCGAACGGCCAAGACGAGACATGGCGAGAGCAGGAGGGAACGAATGAGCGAGTGATGATCGCTCGGGGCGTTCTCGACGGCCTCGGTGGCTTCGTCGGTGGTCGCGTCGTTGCCGGGTCGCTCTGGGTACTCCAGTTCGTTGCGCCTTCGGCGCAGCGCACTGAACTGTCGAAACCCCGCTCCGAACTGCGTCCGAGCTGCCTAGTCGACCGCGTGGTGGCCGCCCTTCGTCGTAGGACGCAAGCCCTGCTGAGCCAGCAGAGCTGTCAGCGCTCACTGGAGTCCGACACCACCGTGTAGGGCGACGCCTTGATCTGCGCGATCAAGGCGTCGGCGGCGTCCTGCCACTGCGCGGCGGAGCGAATCACGGGGTTCACCTCCAAGCCGAGGCGGGCCTGGGCCCGGTCGGCGGCGTCGTAGAGCTGAGCACGGTCGATCTTGCCGACCACCAGCACGTCGACGTCGTGCGGCGGAGGTCCCACTTGGCCCTCGTATCGGGCCGCCCACGATCCGAAAATCAGCACCTGCTTCGCCCCAGGGATCGCAAACTCCTCCGCGATCACGGCTCGGGGACCGAAGGTGATTTGCAGCAGTTGAGTGAGCGCTCCGGCGGCCGGATGCTCGGTGTTGGCCCGGATGAGCCTGTTGCGGCCCAAGGCTCGACTGGTGACGAGGCCGGCGGCGTCCAGGCGGACCACCTCACGGTGCAGCGTGGACAGCGGCACGTCGAGCCGCTCCGCCAGGTCGCTGACGCCATATTCCTGATCGGGGTGGAGCAAGAGCCACATCAGTAGTTCCGCCTGATGCTGCGACCGGAACACCGGGAGCAGCGCTGGTCCGTCACTACGCATAACCGGAATATGTCTCCCACTTATGGGGATGGTCAATCACGGAGACGAGGATCGGCGTCGCCGTCAAACTCCGGACCGACGAACGACAGACGCCGGTACCGTCACGGGCGGCAGGTGGACGCGTGATGGGAGACGGCGATGCGCGACGGCAGCAAGCAGTACGTGATCGAGCCCGGTCCTGACATCGACCTTGATGCCGATCCGCAGTACGACGTCGCGGGCACCCTGATCGACGACGCCTACATCGTGGCCGCCCTGGCGGAGGCGCGGGCGAGTGCTGGCAGGCCTGCACCGCCGAGCCCCGTGGACGCCGCCACCGAGCCCGATGTCGACGTGGACACTAGGGGATCCTCGACGCCCCGCGGTCGACCGTAGCCATGCGAGCTAGCCAGATGAGCGAGGGCAGGATGAGCGCGTGACAAGCGCGGCCGGGCGGCGCCAGATCGTCGTCATTCGCCGGGTGCGCGACCGCATCGACAGGGAGTTCGCGCAGCCGCTGAACGTCGAGGACCTCGCTCGTGGCGCGCATCTGTCCGCCGGTTATCTCAGTCGCGAGTTCCGTCGTGTCTACGGCGAATCGCCGTACTCGTACCTGATGACCAGGCGGATCGAGCGCGCGATGACGTTGCTGCGGCGGGGTGATCAGACGGTCACCGAGATCTGCTTCGCGGTCGGTTTCTCGTCGCTCGGTACGTTCAGCACACGCTTCTGTGAACTCGTCGGCGTCTCGCCCAGCGCCTACCGTCAGGACCCGTCCCGTTCGGTCGAGGGCATCCCGCCGTGCCTGGCCCGCCAGGTCACCAGACCGGTCAGGAATCGAGAAGCACCGGCGGAGGTCGCGGCCCTAGCGTGACCGGCATGACTCTCACCATTCACTACGCGTTCCTGCCGCACACCGACGCCGAAGCAGCGCTCGGCTTCTATCGCGATCTGCTCGGCTTCGACGTTCGCCAGGACGTGGGCTACCAGGACATGCGCTGGATCACCGTCGGGCCGCCCGGGCAGCCGACGTCGATCGTGCTGCACCCGCCGGCGGTCGACCCGGGCATCAGCGATGAGGAGCGCGAGACGGTCCTGACCCTCATCGCCAAGGGCGTCTACACCACCGTGACTCTCGCGACCGACGACCTCGACGGGCTGTTCGAACGGTTGCAAGCCGGTGGTGTCGACGTCGTCCAGGAGCCGACCGACCAGGACTACGGGGTCCGCGATTGCGCGTTCCGTGACCCGGCGGGCAACCTGATCCGCGTCAATCAGCTCTGACCGCGTTTCCTTGCCGCTCAGGCGGCGAGGAAACCGTCGATCTGGTTGATCGCTGTGGTGGCGCCTTCCTCCATACCCATGTCGAGCACCTGCTGCAATGCTTCGGCCGTCTCGTACCGACTGGTGTAGACCGCTCGAGTTCCGTTGGCGGTGCTGGTGAATCGGTACTCGTTGGTCGAGACCGGCATCGAGTCCAGCGGCTTGAGGTCGGCGTCGGCGAATCCGTCGCGGAAGGCGAAACCGTGGGGTTCGTCGACCGAGGTGACGTCCCACCAGCCGCCGAACCGCTCGCCGTCCGGGCCGGTCATGTAGTAGGTCACGTGGCTACCAGGGACGAGCGCATGCTCGACGAACGTCGCCGGGTGGGTCGGCGGGCCCCAGACGCGTTCGAGTTGGCGGGGATCGGCGTAGATCTGCCACACCCGCTCGATCGGCGCAGCGAAGTCGGCGGTGATGGTCAGCGTCAGGTTCGTGTGGTCCTTCTGGACGTCGACGACAGGCATTGCCGGTTCTCCTTCAGTAGGTCAGGTCTGGTCGGCCGCGAGGAACTCGTCGATCCGGGCGATGCGGCCACGCCACACCTGCTCGATCTCCAGCAGCATCGAGGCGACGGCACGCACCGCTTCGATGTCGCCGGACGCCAGCGCTTCACGCCCGACACGTCGTTTCACGATCAGGCCGGCCCGTTCCAGGACGGCGACGTGTTTCTGTACTGCGGCGAAACTCATGTCGTAGTTCGCCGCGATCGCGGAGACCGAACGTTCACCGGCGAGCACGCGGCGCATGATGTCGCGCCGGGTGCGGTCGGCGAGGGCGTGGAACAGGGCGTCGGCCCGGTCCTCGTCCCGCTCGGTCACCCCGTCAACGTACAACCATACGGTTGTACGTGTCAACGGGCGTCGCGGTCCGCGGCACTACGGCGATCACGTCACTGCAGCAGAGCGGCGATCGCCTCGTCGTCGTCCAGTTCCACCCGCCGGTGCCGATCCCACACTGCCGCTGCGGCGAGGTCGAGAGCGAGCGCCGAGGTCACCGTGGGCGTCCACCAGCCGACCAGCCGGACGAACGTCGCGGTGGGGCGATGGTGGGCCACGAGCACCCCGACCGCGTCCGGCTCGTCGTTGGGCCACGTCCACTCGGGGCGGTGCCGCGCAACCAGCCGCCGGTGCGCGATCTCGATCCGATCGACCCCCACGACCTGCTCGCCCACGATCGCTCGCAGGCCACTGCTGTTGTCCCGCAGTACACCGCGGCCGACCTCGATGAGCCGATCGCGGACCCGGTGGTCGGTGGCCTGCTCGATTCCTGCTGGCGGGGTCATCCCGGCTCCTCTGTCGGCCTCAGTTCAGGTCAGCATAGGTTAGGCTACCCTGATCTAGTCTCAGGAGGAGTCGTGCGGCACAAGCCGGTCGGGAAGCTCAGTCGGGCGTTGGGCATCGCGGTGTCGCCCAAGGCGCAGAAGGTGCTCGACGAGCGCCCCTACCGTCCAGGCGTCCACGGCAAGAACGGTCAGAACGTCACCGAGTACGGGCGGCACCTGCGAGAGAAGCAGCGGCTACGCGCGCAGTACTACATCTCCGAGAGCCAGCTGCGGCGTGCCTTCCAGGACGCGGCTCGCCGACCGGGACGAACCGGCGACAACCTGGTGATCGACCTGGAGCGACGCCTGGACGCCGTCGTCCTGCGCTCGGGATTCGCTCGGTCGATCTACCAGGCCCGCCAGCTGGTGTCCCACGGCCACATCCTGGTGAACGGCAGCCGGGTGGACCGGCCGGCGTTCCGGCTGCAGGACGGCGACCACGTCGGCGTGCGTGCCGCCAGTCAGCAGCTGCCGGTGTTCGTGGCGGCGCGGGAAGGGCGCCACGTCGATACGGTGGCCGGCCATCTGCTCGTCGACCGGGACGGGCTGACCGCCCAGGTCCTCCGAGATGCGCGCCGCGACGAAGTGCCCATCATCTGTGACTTGCAGCTGGTCGTCGAGTACTACGCGCGATGACGCCGCGGCCGTCACCCCTTGACGTACGACGCCTTCTGCCAGACCAGATCGTCCCGGACACGAAACACGTCGACCCCCCGCACGTGCCCGGGATCGGCGCCGCCCCAGTCGTAGCGCCACAACACGACGACCCGGTCCTGGCTGCCGAACCGGTCTTCGGTGTGGAACTGCGCGCCGGCGGTCTGCTGGAAGAACTCGCTTAGCGCCGCCCGTACGGCGCGCTGACCGACGTGCCGCTGCCCGTCGGGTGGGGCGGTGCTCTCGAAGACGCAGTCGGGCGTCATCGTCGCCATGATCCGGTCGACGTCCTGCGTATCGAAGGCCGCACTGAACCGATCGACCACGGCGAGCAGACTGTCCGGGCTCATCGCGCGTAGTCGCTGGCGCCGAACCAGTCCACCACGACGACCGCCTCATCGCCGACCACCCAGGCGTCGTGACCGGACGGCAGTGACGTGACGTCGCCGGGGCCCGCGTCGAACTCGGTCCCGTCGGCCATGCGGATCCGCAGTGTCCCCTGCACGTGGTACTGGAAGTGCGGCGCTTCGCACAGCGGCGTGCCGGCGATCGGCCGGACGTGGTCCGACCAGCGCCATCCCGGCTGCAGCACCAGGCGCCCGATGTCACGCCCGCCGACCTGCAGCAGCTCAAGCCGCCCGTGATCGAAGGTCCGGGTCTCGTCCGGTGCCGCGAAATGCCGGTGTTCGGTGACCTGTTCGCGCGCGTGGCCGGTGGCGGTCATGGCTTACCTCCTGGAGATCTGGGCTGGACACAACGCGCCAGACGCTAGGAAGCGGGGCTAGCGGATACCTAGCGGCGCCAGGATGGAGCCCGTGTCCGGTCCCGCCGCAGTCGAGCTGCGCCTGCTGGGACGCTTCGTCGTCTCGGTCGCCGGCACGGAACTGCCGTCAGCGAGTTTCGGCGGACGCAAGGTTCGGACCCTGCTGCGGATCCTGGCGACGCGGCAGGGTCACTTCGTCACCCACGACGAGCTGGCCGAGGCCTTGTGGGAGTCGCGGCCTCCCGTCGATCCGGTGGCGAACCTGCAGGTCCTGGTCAACCGTGCGCGCCGGGCGGTCGATCGTGCCGCCCTGGTCCTCACCGGTCCTGGTGGATACGCGCTGGCCGACGCCGCCACCTGCCGAGTGGACACCGAGGAGTTCCTGGCTGCGGTGACGACGGCGGAGGCTCGGCAAGGCCGGGCCGCCCTGCGCGCTTACCAGGCGGCGTTGGCCGCCTCCGGTGGGGAGCCGTTGGCCGAGGACCGGTACGCCGAATGGTCTCAGCCGTACCGGATCCGGTTCTTGCGGCAGCGACAGACGGCGCTGGAGCAGGCGGCCGGGCTGGCCTTGCAGTGTGGCGAGCACCCGCTCGCGGTGGAGTACGCCAGCGCGGCGGTGGCGGCTGATCCGTTGCGAGAGAACGCCACTGTGCTGCTGGTACGAGCGTTGGCCGCCGTCGGTGATCCGGCCGGTGCGTTGGCGCAGTACGACGTCTTCCGGCGGCTGCTCGCCGACGAACTGGGGTTGGACCCGTCGCCGGCTGCAGCTGCAGTACAGGCGGATCTGTTGCGGCATGGGGACAGCACGGCCCGCACGACTCGGCTGGCGCAGCGACCGCCGGAGTTCGCCGGGTTACCGTTCGTCGGTCGTACGGACGACCACGCCGCGCTGGCCGCAGCGCTGCACCGAGGCGGCCTGATCAGCCTGACCGGGCAATCCGGCGTCGGGAAGTCGCGGTTGGTCGCCGAGATCGTCACCGGCGGTTCCGGTCTGTCGATGCCCGGCCCGACGCTGTCGATGCGAGCGTCCTGGTCGCAACGAACCCAGCCCTTCGGCGTCGCCCGCCAGCTGTTCGACGAGATCCTGGCGGCCGACGTCTTCGCCTTGGGTGGGCTGCCCGATCGACTGCGGGCCGCCTTGACCGACGTCGTACCGGACCTGTCGATCGAGACCGGCGGCGGTATCGACCTCGAGTCGCGCCGGGCGCTGTTGATCGAAGCTGCGGTGCGAGTGGTCGCCGTCCGGGCCCCGTTGGTGCTCGTCGTCGACGACGCACACTGGGTCGACGCGAGCAGCGTGCAGCTGCTGGGCACCCTGGCCGACCGGGTCGACGGCATCGCCGTCCTGCTCGTGCTGCGCCCGGACGAGATCCCGCCCGGCGGCGAACTGCCGGCGCTGCTGTCGCGACTCGAGGTGGACCGCAGGATCGTGCTGACGGGTCTGTCACGCGGTGCGGTGGCCGAGCTGATCGCCGGCGCCGATCCCGCCGGCGGCGGTGTTGCTGATGCCGATCCTGCCGGCGGCGGTCTTGCTGACGCTGCCTCTGCTGGCTTCGACCATCTCGCCGACGGTCTCGTCAATGCCTTGTGGGACAGCACTGATCGAACACCGTTCGCCATCGGCGAAGTCCTCCGGGAACTGGCAGCCGAAGGCCTGATCACGCCCACCACCGCGGGTCGGTGGACGGTTGCCGCCCCGGAGACGGTGACCCGGGCGAATGCCTTGGGCCTGGCCGGCCAACGCCGGGCGATCGCGACACGGGTGAGTCGGATCGACGATGCCACCGCCACGATTCTCGCGCTGTTGGCGCTGCGGGGCGGCGAGTGCACCGTCGGGCTGCTGGCCGCTGCCGTGTCGACGGCCGAGCCGGCGGTCGTGGACTCGCTCGGCCGGCTCGCCCGGCAGGGCCTGGCGCGGGCGACCGAGTCGGGTTGGGTCGTGGCCCACGACCTCATCGGCGAGGTCGTCGTCGCCGGGCTGGGACCGGACACCCGGGTGCGCTGCCACGGCCTCCTGGCCGCGGCCCTGGCGCGCGGCTCGGATGCGCCGGCGGAACTGGCCGAGCATTGGCTCGGTGCCGGCGATTCGGCCCGTGCGGCCGAGGCGTACGCGGCCGCTGCGCAGCAGGCGCTGCAGACCTTCGCCGATCGTGAGGCGGCGGCGTTGGCGGACTCCGGATTGGCGATCCGATCCGATCCGGTGGCCCAGGCGTCGTTGTGGCAGACCCGCGCCGAGGCGCGGCGCCGGTTGGGCGACATGGCCGGAGCCCGCGACGATCTACGGGAGGCTCTCGCCGTCCTGCCGTCGGGACCGCCACGCGCGGTGGCCCTGGCCCGGCTGGCACTGCTGGCCTCCGGCTCCGACGACCTGGTGCGGGCATCGGCGCTCGCCGAGCTGGCGCTGATCGAGGCGGGGGAGTCCGCCGCTGGCCGGGCGTGGTCCCTGGAGGTTGCGTCGGTGATCGACATGAACCTGGGTCGGCCGCAACGAGCACGGACAAGGGCGGACGAAGCATTCGACATCTATCAACACGAGCATGACTCCGGCGGTGCGGCACGGGTTCTGGACGCTCGAGCGATGGCGACGTTCCTGGCCGGAGAGGTCACCACCGGAACCCGCCTGCTCCGGCAGGCCGCCGACCTGTTCGAGGATTCAGGCGACCTGGCCCGGCTCGTCACGCCGAGATCTACCTGTGGCCACGGACTGGTGTTCGGTGGCCGGGCCGACGCCGGGCTGGGGCAGGTCGACCTGGCATGGGACACCGCTCGGGCGCTGGGCCATCCGGAGGCACAGGCCTACGTGTTGTGGCATCGATCGGAGGCTCTGTCCTCGCTCGGCAGGGCGGCGGAGGCCATGGCCGACGCCCGCGAGGCGCTTGCGCTCTCGACGCGAATCGGACACCGCGGATGGACGGCAACCGCTTGGCGCGCAGTCGGTATCGCCGAGCAGGCGGCCGGCGACCTCGACGCGGCCCTGGCCAGCTTCGAGTTCTCGTTGCAGCGGTGCGAGAACCTCGAACTGTTCGGCAGCTGGGCGGCGGCCCGGTGCGCGATGGTTCTCACGGCAATGGGACGTACCGGGCGCGCTGCGGACTTCGTCGAACGTGCGCTTGCCACCGGTCCGCCGTTGGGTCACTACGAGGCCCGCCTCGCCGCCGTCGAACTGGCTGCTGCGCTCGGGGACGGTGGCGCCGGCTCGTTGGCCGTCGACGCGTTGCGTCGGGCCGAGGCCGGCGGTGTCGCCCAGCACACCGACAGATTGCGCCGGGTTGCGGCTGCGGCCGGCGTGACCTGTTAGGGGGAGCGGTACTGCAGCGACGCTGCACCCCGACCGCGTGGCAGGCCGATGCTGGCCGCGCCGGGGTCAATGATCTAGGCACGGTTTCCACCTCGGCGACCCGCCGCCGGCTGGCCGAGTGGTCGCGGTCAGTCGGGATCCGGTCGGTCGAGCTCGCCCTGTTCGTTGACCGAGGACTTGGCCGCGCTCACCGGCTGGTCGGCCCCCAGGCCGCTGCCCGCCGACCCGCCGGCGGGCGGGCTCGCGTCATCCGACCCGGGATCCTCAGCAGCCGCCCGTCCGCCGGTGCTGTCGTTGTCGGCCCTGTCGTCGTCGGCCCCGGCCCTGTCGTCGGCACTGTCCCCAGCGGCGAGACCGTGAGCGGCTGCCCTGTCGTCGTCGGCCCTGTGCCCGGCGGCGAGACCGTCAGAGACCGGCGTGTCGTCGTCAGCTCGCCCCGCCGTGCTGTCGCCGGTCATGTCCGACGCTCCGAGGGCTGCTCGCCGTACACCAGCCCGACGCAGACCTCGCAGGAGGTGGCGTCGGCGTACTGCGCGAACTCGGCGTAGCCGCCACCCGCGGCCTCCTTGCGGAGGTTGGGCACGTAGGCCTGGCACTGCGCGAGGTACGGCGGCCCGCTGGCGTCGGTCGCCACCGCGTGCACCACCGCGGGTATGTCGTGCTTGCTCAGGTGGACACCTTCGTAGCCCTGCCAGAACTTCGTCATCGCTCGCACGCTCCCAGTCATTGGCGCCAGTCGCCGGAGGTCATTCCCCTGGGGGCCATTCGTCATGCACGCCGATTGCCCTGACTGCCCGGCCGTCCCGTCGCGCGCACGCGATTGCCCTGGTTGCCCGGGCCGTCCCGTCGCGCCCACCGTGCCCTGGGCTGGCCGGCCGTCATGCCCGCCCCGAGTTATGGCTCGGCACCGCCGGTCTGTCCGGACTCCGGCGTCGCCAAACAGAGCCGGCATTAGGCCAGCCTAACAACGAGATTCGTCCGCCATAATCCTTGCGGGAGAGTCGATTTCATCGCCGGAGGTGTGCCACCATGTCCGGCGAAGGGGAGTAGCTCCCGGGCTTTGCGTCCAGCAATCGCCCGCGGTGCGTCGACATGCTGGCGGCTCGTGCCGCCCGGCGCACCGGCTCTGCACAGGGTGAGCGAGACCTTCGGCCGCGACCGCGGCCGAGGTCATCGCCGATGCCCTCGCTGCGGCGGACTCGAGGACGCGATGACCGCCCACCTGGTGCACCGAATCATGTTGGCCGGCGGCCTCGCCGTGCCCGCGCTCGTGCTGCGCAGCAGCGGCGTGAACCCCGGTGGCGTCATCGACCTCGTCGCGTTCGGTGCGGCGATCGTCGGGGCGGCGTTCATCTTGGCGTGGGCGGCCGATGCTGCCCGCACCGACATCTCTGGCCCGCTGGCCGTGGCGGTGCTCGCCCTGGTCGCGGTGCTGCCGGAGTACGCCGTCGACCTGTACTACGCCTACCGCTCCGGGTCGGACCCGTCCTACGAGCAGTACGCCGCAGCCAACATGACCGGCTCCAACCGGCTGTTGCTGGGCGTCGGGTGGCCGCTGGTCGTCCTGCTGGCCCTCGCCGCCTACCGCTGGCGCCGCTCGTCCGGCGGGACGCGCAGCCGTTCGGCGCTGCTGCTGCCGGCGAGCAGTCGCGTCGACATCGGCGTGCTCGGACTCGTCGGCCTCGCCGCGTTCGTGATCCCGTTCGCCGGCGAGATCTCGTTGCTGTTCGGTCTGGTGCTCATCGCGGTATTCCTGGCCTATCTGTGGCGACTCGGTCACGTTCGCGACGACAGCGCCCACCCGGTGGTCGGGACCGCTGCGGCCGTGGCGGCACTGCCGACGGCGGCGCGCCGAGGCGTGATCGTCGCGATGTTCGCCGTCTCAGCGGTCGTGATCCTGCTGTGCGCCCAGCCTTTCGCCGATGCCCTGGTCACGTCCGGTGCAGCGCTGGGCGTCGACAGTTTCGTTCTGGTGCAGTGGCTTGCGCCGCTGGCGTCGGAGGCGCCGGAATTCATCGTGGCGATCATGTTCGCGGTACGCGGGATGGGCGCCGCTGCCATCGCCACCCTGATCGCCGCGAAGGTGAACCAGTGGACGCTGCTGGTCGGCTCGCTGCCGGTCGCGCATGCGGCCGGCGGTGGCGGGACGGCGCTGGGGTTGGACCCCAGACAGGTGGAGGAGTTCGCGCTGACGGCGACCCAGACGATGCTGGGAGTGGCGATCATCGTGTCGTTGCGGCTGCACCGCCGTACGGCGATCGTCCTGCTCGGCACTTTCGCGCTGCAGTTCGTCGTCACCGGGACCACGGGCCGCCTGGTCCTCGCGGCAGCCCAATTGCTCGCTGCCGCAGTCGTCTTCTGGGTCTGCCGGGCTCACCTGGTGGCTGCCGTCACCGCCCCGTTCCGGCGGCCGGTCGAGGTGTCCCGGACCGAGTTGGTCAGGACGGGGTGACCTGGATCGCCGCGGCCACCGACGCGGCCAGTTCCACGGTGCCGGCGTGGCCGTCTGCGCCCTGGACGCCGACGGCGTACGTGTCGGCGAACGGCCGCCGCGCGAGCATCGTCACTGCCGCGCCGACGCCGATGCCCAGTGTGCCGAGGTAGCGCAGCAGCTCCGGCGAGTGATCCGAGACCCGATCGACCTGGGCGGCGGCCCCGACCGGCAGGTCGTTGAGCCGGGTGGTGCTGCTGCGGTGCACCGTGCCGTCCGCGCCCGGGATGGGATCGCCGTGCGGGTCGCGGGTCGGATGCCCCAACTCCTGGTCCATGCGATCGACCAGCCGATCGGAGACCGCGTGCTCGAGGACCTCGGCTTCCGCGTCGACCTCGTCCCAGCCGTAGCCGAAGCGTTCGACGAGGTAGGTCTCGATAATGCGGTGCCGGCGCACCAGCGCGACGGCCCGCTGCCGTCCCGACTCGCTCAACGAGATACGCCCGTACGGCTCGTGCTCGATCAGCCCGGCACGGGCGAGCCGGGCGAGGTTCCCGGACACCGACGACGGAGCCACGGCGAGGATCGTCGCGATCTGGTTCGTCGTGATCGCCGCGTCGGCGCGTTCCTCGGCCTTCCAGATCAGCCGCAGGTAGTCCTCGGCGACCGGGCTCAGGCCGTCCTTGGTCACGCCGAGAGATTAGCCGACCTCGGACGACCGGCCGTGCCGTCGGACGGTCCCGGCGCCGGAGCCGGCGGCGCCGTCCTCGCCGCGTCGGTCCGCGCGCCGTCCCGTCCCACCGGGGCAGGCCCGATGCGGGGGTCAGATCGCTGGGACTACATCAGTTCGCCGGTGGGCCGCACCGCCACGGTATTGATCTCGACACCGGGCGGCTGCTGCAGCGCCCACGCGATCGTGTCCGCCAGCACGTCGGGGCTCAGCGACAGTTCCGGTACGCCGTTCGGGTACTCGTCGAAGAATCCGGTCCTGGTGACCCCGGGCGACACCAGGGTGACGGCGACCCCGAGGGTCGTGAGCGTCTGGCGCAGGTTCTCCGCCAAGGCCGTGACCGCCCACTTCGTCGCGCTGTACACGCTGCCGGCGGAGTGCCGCAGGCCGCCGACGCTGCCGACCAGCACGGCGCGGCCTGACGTCGCCTGCAGTTCGGACAGCGCCGCGCGAACCAGGTACGCCGGTCCCACGACATTGGTCAGCACCATGTCCGGCCACTGCCGCGGATCCGCCGTACGGATGTCGCCCTGGACGATGTAGCCGGCGTTGGCCACGACCGCGTCGACCCGTCCGTACGCCTTCACCGCGTCGGCCACCAGGGCCTGCGTGCCGTCCCAGTCCGTCACGTCACACGCGACCGGCAGGACCCGCTCGCCGTGCGCCTTTGCCAAGTCGGCCAGGCGGTCCACGCTCCGCGACGTCGCGACCACCGACCAGCCGTCGCGGACCAGGCGGTTCGTCGTGCTCGCACCGATCCCGGAACTGGCGCCGGTGACGATCGCGACCTTGGCCTGCTCTGTCATCGTGACCTCATTCGTCGAGTTCTGCGCTGTCGTCGGGTCGGTACCGCTGTCGAGTCGATACCGCTGTCGTTGGCTGTATCCCGTCCGGGCCGACCGCGGCTAGCCGACGGCGTCGAACAAGGGGGCGTAGCTGTCCAGTCGCGGCAGCACGACGTCGGCGGTACCGACCGGCACGCGCAGCAGCACGCGGTCCACGCCGGCAGCGGCCAGTTCGCTGAGCACCTCGACCTCCCGAGGTGCCCAGTAGACGGTGACCGAGGGGGCCGGGCGACCGCGTTCGGCCGCACCCTCCCGCAGCGTGGTGATCATCTCCGGCAGTCGGTCACGGACCTCGCCGTAGATCGGCAGCCAGCCGTCGCCGTACTCCAGGACGCGATCGAGGGCGCCACGGCCACCACCGGACACCAGGACCGGCGCCCACGGCGTTTGCGCCGGCTTCGGCC
The DNA here is from genome assembly GCA_004297305.1 of Actinomycetota bacterium. NCBI lineage: Bacteria > Bacillati > Actinomycetota > Actinomycetota bacterium. Next base: position 408,745 of record SCTR01000007.1, on the reverse strand, counting down.
AGGACCAGATCCGATCGAAGTCGACGTACTCGCCGTGGTAGGTCGCTTCCTCCTGCGACCAGATGGCCTGCATTGCCTTGATCCGTTCTCCGGTCACTGTCCAGCGGCGCGCGGGGTCGACGCCGTGATTGCGCATCTCTTCCTTGTTCCAGCCGGCGCCCACTCCGAACAGCACGCGCCCGCCGGACAGCTGGTCGAGACTGGCGACCTCCTTGGCCAGCACGATCGGGTCGCGTTCGGAGACCAGGCAGATTCCCGTGCCGAGCTTGATCCGGTCGGTGACCGCCGCAGCTGCGGCCAGCGACACGAACGGATCGAAGGTGTGCGAGTACTCCGTGGGCAGTTCCCGGCCGTCGGCGTACGGCGTCTCCCGCGCAGCGGGGATGTGGGTGTGCTCGGTGAGGAACAGCGACTCGAAGCCGCGACTCTCCGCCGCCTGAGCCAGCTCGGTGGACGAGATCCCGTAGTCGGTGATGAAAGCGACGAGGCCGATATCCATGGGCGGAACCTACCGAGCCCTTCGTGGTGGTCCTGCAGGGGTCAGTCGATCGGCGACGCCGACCGACCGCGTGGTGTCGGTCAGCCAGCGTCCTCAGGCAGGACCGGGCCCGGCACGGGGTAGATGTAGTGCGCGAGTTCTTCCACGATGCAGCCGGGAATCTCCGGATCGAACCAGCGTTCGACCCCGGTCCAGTGGTACGAGTGCGCCATATAGGGCCGGAACTGGCCCTCCTCGGCGAACTCCTGCTCCCAGCAGTGCGTGAAGCCGCCGGCGACCGCCGGGTCGGTACGCGACAAGGCCCATCCCCGGATCGCCGGGATCCGCGGCGGCATGCCGCACAGCGAGCCCTCGAACGTCGCGAGCTCGGCGGCGCCGACGCCCTTGCGGACGCGGATCTGCAGCGCACGCTTGATCCGCGGGCCGCTGAAGGGATCGGGTCGCGAGGCGACGACCTGCAGCGGCACGACGTCCAACTCGGCGCGTACCGGCGCCTGCTGCAGCAGCTCGCTCACCGCGGGGATGTCGTGCGGCGCGGCACCGTCGGGCAGGGTCAGGTCCCAGACGAGGTCAGCCGGCCCGCGGCTGTCCGGCAGCGGGCGCGCGGCCACACTGCGCACACCGTCAGCGCTGGTCGGCAGCGCGGTGACCGCACCGAGCCAGCTGTCGATCCTGGCGTCCTCGACGTCGGCCGACCTGCCGACGATCAGCCAGCGGCTCACGCGGGCAGCTCGCGGGCAGCGAACACCTGGCGGGCGCGGCGCAGCACCGTGGCGTCCGTCCACTGCCAGAAGGCAGTGACGGCAGGGTCGTCGGTGGCCAGCCACCGAGCCGCCCAATAGCGGCCGACCCGGTCGACGGACCACTGCACCACGACAACCTCCACGTCGGCGTCCTCGGTCGAAGCCGTCCAGAGTCCCCGCAGCCGCAGGCCTCGGCCGCGTGCTGCGGGCAGATAGTCGGTCCGCCAGCGGTCGATCCAGGCGTCAGCGGTACCAGCGCGTACCCGGACCTCGTCGAGGATGACGATGCGGTCGGTCTGCGAACTGGCCGCGCTCTCGCCGGCCGGCACCGACGTCGCGGTGTCGGCCGGCGTCACCGCGGTCAGTTGATCGCCTCACGGATGTAGGCGTCCACCGAGGCCGCGCAGGTGAGCTTGTCGTCGCCGGCGGCCGAGCCCGCGCCGTACCGGGTCACGTTGTCCTCAACGGTCGGACCGGGGCGCCCGCAGGCACACCTGCCGAAATCGACGTTGGCGAGGTCGCCGGTGGCCAATGCGCCCCAGTGACCCTCGTACACCGGGTCGAACAGCGCCACCCGGCCGGTGACCTTGCCTTCGTTGGGAAGCAGCTTCTCGCCGCTCTCGTCGACCATGAGCAGTTCGATCCACGCCGGCCAGTGGTAGAAACCCGCCTCGCACATGAGCGCGAAGCCCGACATCTCCGACATGCCGTACTGGTCGCACTGCCGAGCCGGCGCGAACCACTTCATGACCTGCTCGCGGTAGTCGGGCGGCAGCGCGACTCCCTTGGTCCCGCCTCCCAGGCCCAGAACGGTGTCCGGATGCGCGTTGGCGCTCTCCCAGCCGCGCTTCCGGGCGACTTCCACCATCTGGTAGGCGTAGGGCCACAGGCCCATGATCAGCATGGGCTCGTCGTGCCGCTCCACGATGATCTCGGCAAGCCGGCCGAGCGAGGCGAACAGCCGCTCGTCGGCACCGCGGCTGAGGCCCTCGTACTCCTGGACGTCGCTCGGGGTGGCCGTCCCCGCCCCGATCGCGGCGCGGAGCGCGGCGAGCCGGCTCAGTTCAGCCAGGGGCGCGGCCTCGTCGATCGAGTAGCTCGCGTCCGGCTTGGCCAGGTACTTCGTGCGGCCGATGTGGTTGTAGTAGCCCCGGAACCGGCCCTTGACGGTGCGGCCCATGCTGACCAGCATCCGGCTGTTGTCGTGGGGGATCTGGCGCGGCCAGGCGAAGGTCTTCTGCGGGATGTACTGGATGCGCTCGATGTCCTTGGCGCTGTTGTCCAGGAACGAGCTCTTCCCGGTCGTCCCGCTCGACGCCACGATGAAGTGGCCGGCGTCGGCGAGCCGGTCGAGCCAGTCGTCGACGTCCTTCACGCCCTCGACGTTCACCTCGTCGCCGTCGACGGCCGACAAGGTCTTCAGCCAGGTCGTCATCCGGTCCCAGCGGCCCTGTCGGACGAAGGTCTCCGGGTAGCTCTTGTACGTCGTGTGGGAGAACAGCAGCGGGACGACGTCGGCGCGGCTGCGGATGGCGTCGACACCGCCGTCGGCCGCGCGACGGGCCAGCACCGGGATCTTCTCCCGGTGCTCCTCGAACCGGTCGGAAATCGCCTGCAGCCGCAGTTGCGCGATCTCCTCGCCGTTCTCGGCGAACGGATCGTCGCGGTCGACCAGCTCGAGAAGCGAGTCCAGAGCAGAAATCTTGATCAACTCCCTACCGGTGGAATGGCGTGTGCGGGCGGCAAACCGGGCCGACGGCCCCGTGCGGTCGGCTAGCCGTTCTCGTCTTCGTCGGCCACCCACTTGACGAAGCGCTGCAGCGGGTTGAAGCCGTCGTGGGGACCGCCAGGGATCATCCCGGCCGTGGTGCCGAGCGGGTTGGTCCGCTGCACCCCGGCCGACGCGAGGATGTTGCGCAGCCCTTCCTTGCGCTCGATCGGGTAGATGCCCACCGTCTGGGTGGCGACACCGACGTACTTCACCGCGTCCTCGAGCTTCGGCACCATCACGACGTTGACGGTCTTGTTCGAGGGGAAGAACTCGACCGGCTCGTCGGACCGCACGACCAGGCCGCGACCGTTGCCCGAGCCGAAGACCCGGTACAGCGGTTCGAGGGACCGCAGTGCCTCGACCTCTTCGTTGACGTTGGACGGCAGCGGAGGTACGACGGCCGAGGTGTACCGGCGGTCCTTGCCGAGCGCCACCTGCAGCAACTCGCAGAACCGGTCGACATCCTCGACGTCGCCTTCGATGAACTGGTAGCGGCTGGAGGCGCACGCCTCCTGGTTCCACGGCGTCGCGGCGATGGCGGCGCGTTCGGCGGCGTCGGCCATCGTCTCCGGCGACTCGAGCGCTTCGCGACCGATCAGCGAGATCGAGTTCTTCGGGTCGAAGGAGATCAGTTCCAGACCTGGGCCGAGGAACTTCGCGGCGTTGCGGATCGCCGAGTCGCCGCCCCAGGCGACGAGCTTGTCGAAGAACTGCGGCCGGAACAGCACGCTTTCGACGCTGGTGTCGCCACCACGCCAGTACACCGCCGAGAACGACTGCACGATCGGGTGATCCGGCGCGACCTCGCCCATCGCCCGCAGGATCGCGGTCGCGGTCAGCAGGTCGTTGGACGGCATCTTCAGCAGGTGCACGCCCTTGACCAGGGCGCCGCGGATCACCGTCATGGCCGCCACCGGCGGCGCGTTGCCCGCCAGCACGTGGACGATCCGCGTCGGGTATGCCCGGATCGCACCGGAGAGCCCGGCGCCTTCCAGTCGGCGCCAGCCGTCGACGATGTCCGCGCCGCCGAGCTCTCCGTTGAGTTGCGCCCAGAGGCGGTCACCGGTCATCAGCAGGTGCAGGTCCTCGTAGGCGTTCTCGAGGATCCGACGCTCGTACGGGCTGGTCCGGACCAGGTTCTCCAGCGCCTCGGCCACGTGGCCGTTGGGGTCCTTCTGCAGCTGCTCGCCGGTGGCCACCAGCAGGTCGATGATCTCGGCGACCGGTACCTCGGACAGCGGCAGCGGCTCGGTCCGCGACCAGACCAGGCTGTCCAGGTCGATGGCCGGCGTCGCGAAACGCTCGCCATCGGCGGCGCCGTACTCGACTGTCGCGTCGAGCTGGACTTGGCCCTTGACCACGTGGGGGATAGCGACGACCTGCGATGTGACCGAACCAGACATGTGAACCCCTCGGGGACGGAGCCGGCTGAGGAAAGTCGAGTGGTGGACCCTGATATCGAATGTGTGATCCGAGCACGGAACGGATCGGCGAAGAGGCGCGGCGAGCCGGGACGCGCATGGCTCGTGGAGCGGATCCTACGTGGCTTCGGCAGCAAAGTCTACAGCTGAGGACTTTGAACTTTCGAAGCCTTCCCAGGCCACCGACGGTGCCCTATGTTGACGCTCTCCGACCGGTTTCCGGCGGTATGGCCGGCACACCGGCCGGCCGGCCGCGGGTCACCACGACGCCGCACGATCGACCTGGTTGATCGCCCGGGATCGCCACGGCGACAGGTGGATTTCGACCGAGCGAGCGGACCGCGCGGTCCGCTCGCTGCCGGAAGCAGCCGAGGCTGCCGGACGCTGAAAGGGGAGTCATGCCGGGGCCGCTGGAAGGTCTGCGCATCGTGGAGTTCCGGGGACTGGGCCCCGTGCCCTTCGCGGGGATGCTGCTGAGTGACATGGGTGCCGAGGTGATCCGGATCGACCGGGCCGAGGCGGTGGGCCCGGGGCAGCCCGACGTCCTCGGCCGCAACCGACGGTCAATCGCCCTTGACTTGAAGAAACCGGAGGCCACGGAGGTCGCGCTGGAGCTGGTCGCGTCGGCCGATGGGCTGCTGGAGGGATTCCGTCCCGGCGCCATGGAGCGATTGGGCCTGGGTCCCGACGTGTGCCTGGAACGCAACCCCCGGCTGGTGTACGGCCGAATGACCGGGTGGGGACAGACCGGGCCCTACGCCAAGTCCGCCGGGCACGACCTGAACTACATCGCGCTGACCGGAGCGTTGGCCGCCATCGGTCGCAAGGACGGGCCGCCGGAGATCCCGCTGGCGTTCGTCGGCGACTTCGGCGGCGGCGGCATGATGCTCGCGTTCGGCATGCTCGCGGCGCTGTTCGAATCGGCGCGATCCGGGACCGGCCAGGTTGTCGACGCGGCCATCGTCGACGGTGTCGCCCTGCTGATGACGACGTTCACCAGTAACTACAGCCTCGGCCGCTGGTCGCTGACGCGCGGCACGAACCTGGTCGACTCCGGACGTCACTTCTACGACGTGTACCGCTGCTCGGACGGCGAGTACGTGTCCGTCGGGTCCATCGAGCCGGTGTTCTATGCCCGCCTGCTGGCGGCGCTCGGGCTGGACGACATCGACCCCGCCGACCAGCACGACCTGTCGCAGGACCCGGCGGTCCGCGAACGGCTGACCGAACTGTTCGCCACCAAGCCTCGCGACGAATGGGTCCGCCTGCTGGAAGGCGCCGATGCCTGCTTCGCGCCCGTCCTGTCGATGGCCGAGGCGCCGCAGCACCCCCACAACGCGGCGCGGGGCACGTTCACCGAGGTGGGCGGGCTGCTGCAAGGGTCCGTCGCCCCGCGGCTGAGTCGTACGCCAGGCGAGATCGTCCGCCCGCCGGCCAAGGCTGGTGCGGACTCCGACGCGCTGCTGGACGAGCTGGGCCGTACGCCGGAGCAGATCGCGGCGCTGCGCGCCGCGGGCGCGGTGGCCTGATGCCTGACCCCGCGCACGGCCCCGGCCCGGCCGGTGACGGCCGTGGCCACGTCTGCCGAGCACCGCTCGGCCTGTCCGGAAGCAGAGGCGCTTGGTGATGTTCGCGATCGAAGGCCTACGAGTTCTCGTCGTCGCCAGGACGCTGGCCGGCGCGTACTGCGCGAAGCTGCTCGGTGACGTCGGCGCGGAGGTGAGCTGGGCGTCGCTGCCGGCGTCCCGCGCGCCGGGTCACGAGACGTTCGACCTCGACCCGGACGATCCGGTTCGCCGATTCCTCCACCTGGGCCACACCCCGGTCGAGTTCGCCGGCGCCGCCGACGTTGTGGCGTTCGCCGCCGATGTCGACGCCGTGGTCGAAAGCGGGGAACTGAGCGCGGATGACCTCGCCGCACTGCAGGCGGCCAAGCCGTCGCTGGTCGTGGTCTCGGTGCGGCCGTTCGGCGTCGCCGGTCCGTGGGTGACGCGCCCGGCGACCGAGTTCACGCTGCAGGCGCTGGGCGGCTCGTCGATCCATCGCGGCTACGTCGACCGCGGGCCGCTGTACGCCGGTGGCCGGGTAGGGGAGTGGGTTACCGGTGCCTATGCGGCCGTCGGTGCCCTGGGAGCGCTGCGTGTCGCGCGGATGACCGGCCAAGGTGACCACGTCGACATGTCCGCCGCGGAGGCCGAACTCATCTGCTTCACCATGTTCGAGAACGTGGCGGTGAGCATGGCCGGGCAGGGTGCCCCCGCGCCGCAACGCGGTGTGCCCATTCCGTCGATCGAGGCGACCGCCGACGGCTGGGTCGGTCTGTCGGTCAGCACTCCCGACCAGTTCCGGACGTACGTCGAGACCATCGGCCACCCGGAACTCGCGGACCTGCCCGGGATCGCGAACCCGCAGGCACGTCAGCCGTACCGCTCGCAGCTGGATGCGGCCGCTCACCCGTGGCTTGCTGAGCGGACGACCGCGGAAGTCGTGGAGACCTTCGCGGCGAAGAAGGTTCCGGTCGCACCGGTCAATTCCATGTCGACCTTGACCGAGGTTCCCCATTTCCGCGCTCGCGAACTCTTCCAGGACGGGCCGGACGGGCACCTGGTACCCCGGCCGCCCTTCATCATCGACGGCGAGCGGCTCGCCTCGGTCCGTCCCGCCCCGGATTCGGCGGACCCCGCGGCCAGTGCCGCCGCGACGGGCGCTGCTGGAGCGACCGGTGCCGCTGGCGCCGGGGCTGGTGCGGCAGCGTCCGGCACTCGACCCTTGCCACTGGCCGGACTGCGCGTCATCGACATGACCACGTTCTGGGCCGGCCCGGCGGCCAGCCAGCTGCTGGCGGCGCTGGGCGCTGAGGTGATCAAGATCGAGTCGCACCGGCGCTACGACCTGGTCCGCAACGTGACGGTGGCTGAGCGGTCGCGGCACGGCTGGTGGGAGTGGGCGCCGCTCTACCAGGCCGTCAACACCGACAAGGCCGATCTGACCCTGGACCTGTCGCGGCCGGAGGGGAAGGAGTTGCTGCAGCAGTTGCTGCTCGACGCCGACCTCCTCATCGAGAACGGCACCCCGGGCGTGCTGGCCAAGGTGGGGGTGGAGTGGGAGGCCATCCACGAGGCGAACCCGCGGCTGACCGTCGTACGGATGCCTGGCTTCGGGTTGTCCGGGCCGTGGCGGGACATGCGCGCTTTCGACCCGACCGCCGCGCAGGCGACAGGTCTGGCGTCGTTGACCGGGTACGCGGGCGGCCCGCCCGTCGGACCGCGCGGGTTCTGCGACGACAACGCCGGTGCGCACGCCGCGTTCGCCGCGATCGCTGCCCTGGAGGAGACCCGGACGTCCGGCGTCGGCCACCTCGTGGAGTCGGCGATGTCCGACGTCGCGGTCAACGTCCTGGCCTGGGGCCTGCTGCAGTTCGAGACGACCGGGCAGGAGCCGCCCCGGCAGGGCAACCGCGGTCCGGCGGCCGCTCCGCAGGGGATCTACGAGTGCGCCGGCGAGGAGGAGTGGCTCGCCATCGCGGTCACCGACGACGCGCAATGGGCGTCACTGCGGCGGGAACTCGGCGATCCGGAGTGGGCGGCGGCCGCGGACCTCGCGACCGCAGCCGGCCGCCGCCGTCGGCAGGACGACATCGACGAGGCGTTGGGCGCGGCATTCGCCGCGGCCGACGCCGCCGCCGTGGCCCAGCGTCTGCGCGATGCCGGTGTCCCCGCGGAGCGGCTGCTCACCGCGACCGAGGCGTTCGGTTCCGAGCAGTTCCGCGGCAGGGGCTTCGCGGAGAAGATCAGCCATCCCCTCGTCGGTGTGCACGAGGTGCCGTCACTGCCCTTCCGGTACGGCTCGCGCGGCGCCCAGCCGTGGTTCCGGGATCGCGCCCCGATGCTGGGCGAACACAACGACCAGATCCTCGGCGGGCTCCTCGGTTTGCCGGCCGAGCGGATCGCCGAACTGGCCGACCTCGGCATCACCGGGACGCAGCCGGGCTGACGGCGCCCCGGCGGATAGCCGACGGACTGACGGCGTTCCGGCCGAGCGGATAGCCGACCCGGGGGCCTCGCGATCGCTGCGACTCAGCCGGGACTGACACCGCCGGGTGCGTGACGCCGTCGCCCGACAGTGGCCAGCCGATCGTGGGGGCCCGACCTACGCTGAGTCGGTGCTGGACCGCCGCGGCTTCCTTGTCGCGAGCCTGGCCATAGCGGCCGGCGTCGCGACGGGCGGGTGCGCCCGGTCGCGAGGGTCCTCGGCTACCGACCCCGGGCCTGACCGGGCGCTCGCCCAGGGCTCGTCGCCGTCGCCGCGGGCCACCCCGGCGGCTTCGGGCGGCGTACCGGGCTCGTCGGACTCGTCGGGCCTGTCGGCCGGGGCGGAGCAGCTCCCGGCCGACGAACCGGCGACGGCGCTCGGGGAGCCGACGCTGCCGGTCGTGGAGCCGTGGCGGCCAGGGCCGTACGACGTGCGGCCGACGCTGAAGGCTGCGGCAGTCGCGCTGGTCACGGCCGCCGGAACCTGGGGCCCCGGGTCACCGCAGCTGGTTGGCCGGCTGCGCGCCGCGGGCTTCGATGGGCTTGACCCGGCGACCGTGTGGGCCCTGGACCGGCCGCCCCGTGCGGGACCGCGGGCGGCGGCGGTCGCGCAGGTGGTGGTCGCGCAGTACGGCGGCCTGCTGGCCCGCTCGGCGAGCGTGATCGTCGTCGTCCGTCAGACGATCGCGGATGCCGGTGAACTCCGTACCCGGGACGCGACGTGGGACGTGCGGCTGGCCGGTGATCCGATGCGCGTAACGGCGGTGCTGCCGGCGACGCCTCGTCCGGCGGCAGCCGGCCTGTCCAACGCTGCCCGCGAGGTGCTCGCCAGCGACCGGTTGCAGTTGCCGGCCGTGGCTCGAGCAGACGTCGCGGCGGGCTTCGTCGGCGACCCGTTGCTCCACGTGCTGCTCGGCCTGGCCGCTCGGTGGCCGCTGGCCGTCAGCGTGCTGGGCGCCGGGCACCCGTACCGCATCTTCGACAAGCCGGCGGTCAGTGATCACAGCCGCGGGCGAGCCGTCGACATCTGGCGGGTGGACGGTGCCGCGGTCGTGGAGCAGGGTCCGAAGGTGGATCAGCTGATGCGGGCCGCAGCAGCCCTCGGCGCCTACCAGGTCGGCGGTCCGCGCGACCTCGGCCCGCGGTCAGCGCCGTACTACACCGATCCGGTGCACCAGGACCACGTCCACGTCGGCGTCCGGCCCTGACCCGGTCGGCCGCTCACCCCAGTCGGCCGCTAACGCCGTCGGCGCCAAGTCGTTTGGCCCTCGTTCGGCCGGGCCCAACTCGGCCGGCCCTGTCGGCTGGCGGTGCCGTCGCCCGGCGGACGGCCATTGGTGCCCGCAGCCGCGCCCTTCCTGCCCTCGCTCCTATCAGCTGCGCAGCGCGGCGCGAGGTGGCTCCAGCGACGTCACGCTCCGCGGAAGGTCGCGGAGGGCGGCCTGCCACGACCGGGCAATGCCGGTGACGATGCTGTCGATCGGGGCGACCTCGCCGCGTGCCGGCGCGCTGACGGCGGCGGCCGAGTCGTCGACGTCCACGAGCAGCCGAACGCCGTCGGTGGCCGCGACGGCATCGCGGTCGTCCCCCAGCAGCGCCAGGCTGTGCAGGTCGACGGCGATCCGGGTCAGGTGCCCGTCGGTGATCGTCAACGTGCCGTCGACTGTGCCGTCAGCAATCTTGGCCACGTCGGCCTTGGCGCTGGGAACGGCAGCGGCGTCCAGCCCGGGGACGTTGGCCCCGGCCAGCCGGTCGACGATCGCCGCGGCGGCGGCCCGGGCGTTGACCTTGACGTCGACGTACGTCGTGGCCCCGTCGACCCGGGGGATCGAGGTGAGATTGGCGCTTACCCCCTCGGCAACGGTCTGCAACCAGCCACTGATCTGGGCCGGGTCGGGTTGGCTGGGCGTCGGCTGTCCGGGCAACCCGGACTTCGACAGCGCATCGGTGACCTGCTGGTAGGTGTCGAGATCGAGGCTGAGCCACTTGCCGGCTTCGAGTTTGGTCAACACGGAGCCCAGTGCGGCGCCGAAGATCGGATCCGAGTCGACCCCCTTCCGCCATGGCTTGCTGCCCGGCGTCCCCGTCATGGCAGCCAGGCCCGGCAGATCGAGCTTCGCGTAGAGCACGCCCGCCACCAGACGCAGCTGCACGAGCGTGGTGCCGCGATAGGCATAGGCGAAGGAGACCCCGACCGTCCGGGACGGATCGGTGCCCGCCGACGCCGGACCCGCAGCCTGGCCGAGGGTGGACCCCGCCGGTGCCGTAACCGTGACGGTGACCGTCGAGTCGGCCAGCGCGGCGGTCGACCGACGATCCGCCTCGCGTGCGTGGCTGACCAGGTTGTCGTTCGGGTCGTCCAGCCGGATGGTGAACGTCGCCGCCGTCGCGGCCTGCAGGTTCGCCAGCGCGGCATCGGTCGCCGCCTTGGCGTTGACCTGCGCACAGCCGACGAAGCCGACGACGCCCGTCACAGCGGCGCAAGCCATGGCCGCCCACCGTCCGCCTCGGCGCATCCTCCGGCGTGACGGCAGCAGTGATCCGGGCAGCAATCCCACAAGCTGTGGGTCCACCGGCTGTGAGTCGGCCGGCTGTGAGTCCACCGGCTGGGTGTGGGCCGGCTCTGAGCCCGGCAGTGAACGTTGTGACGTCGGCATCGTGATCCTCCCCGTTGCCACTCGCAGGACACGAGTGCCCGTCGGGTATAGCAGGCCGCGCTGACCGTTGCCGCTGCACCCGCCCGTCCGGGTGGGCGCTGCCGCCGCGCGATGTCGTGGCGGGACGCCGCAGCGATGCGTGGATCAATCCGGCCGGGCGTCCGGTTAGCCTGACCACCGCCGGCCGGGCGCCGCATCCGACGGGGCTCGTGCGCGGCGAACCGATGGGGACGTGAGCGGCAAGAACGTAGGACGGGAGCCGCAACGCGGCCGGTAGGAACGTAGGACGAGAGGTGGCGACCGACGGTTGAGACCGGTCTGGCTCTGGCTGATCGCCGCGATTGCCGCTCTGGTTGGTTGCCTGGCCGTGGCCGCCGGCGTGATCCTGCTCGTCGTCTTCGGCCCTGACGGCACCTACAGCAGCAGCATCGGCGCGGTCCGCAGCAGCGGTCCCGCGGCCGCCGTGATCGCCGACGTCGTCGCGGTCGACGGATCGCCGGTCAGTTCCGACCTGGCGACAGTGATCGTGGGCGCGCGCTCGCTGGACGGCCGCCCGATCTTCGTCGGGCTCGCCCCGGCGGACGACGTGGACGCATACCTGCGAGGCCGGCCGTACGACGTGCTGCGGGAGCCGGGCTCGACCGGGCAACGTCTCGTCCCGGTCCCCGGGACCGGAACACCCGACGACCCGACCGAGCAGCGGTTCTGGCAGGCCTCCGCGGTGGGCACCACGGCCCGGGTCGAGCTGGCGCTGCACGGTCGCGGCCGCACCTTGGTGGTGATGAATGCCGATGGCTCGCCGGCGGTCGCGGTCGAGCTGCAGGTCGGTCTGACCGCAGGATGGATCTTCCCGGTCGCCATCGTGGCGGTCGTCCTCGGCGCGATGCTGGTCGTCGCCGCCGTCCTGCTGGCCCGCGCGGCTGTGGCCCGGCGTGGTCAGCGGCACGCGGCAGCTGCGGCGTACCCAGCGCCCGGGCCAGCGCCCCTCGCGGGGTCTGTCGCCGCGCCCCTCGCGGGGTCTGTCGCCGGGTCTCTCGCCGTGGCCGTCCCGCCGACCCCTCCGAGCGGGCCGGACGCGCCAGTGGCCCCGGAGCCGGTCGATGCCGCGCCCACCGAAGCGATCGCGCCGGTCGCCGCCATGACCAACGCCGCCCCGACCAACGCCGCCCGGGCGGTACACCCGGCACGGCCCCCGTTCCAGCCGACGCAGTTCCCGCCGCACCGGACAGCGGGCCCGGCTGCCCGCCGGCCGTAGGACCACGGTGCGGGTACAGCCGACCGCGGTGCAGACGACCCGGGTGCTGACGGTTCCCAACCTGCTCAGCCTGCTGCGGCTGCTGGCGATCCCGCTGTTCCTCGTCTTGCTGGCGCGGCAGGCCGACGGGGTGGCCTTGGCGGTGCTGGTCCTCAGCGCCGCCACCGACTGGCTGGACGGCGTACTGGCGCGCCGGCTGCACCAGATCTCCGCGCTCGGGCAGGTGCTGGACCCGTTGGTCGACCGGCTGTGGATCGCCGCGACCCTCGTCGGCCTGGCCTTGCGGCAGATCGTGCCGTGGTGGGTCGTGGTGGCGCTGCTCGGGCGAGACCTCGTCCTGCTGACCCTGCTTCCGGCCCTACGCCGCCGCGGCCTGAACGCCCTGCCGGTGCACTTCCTGGGCAAGCTGGCGACGTTCCTCATCCTCGCCGCGTTGCCGCTGCTGTTGTTCGCGACCTGGGGCCTCGGCGGCGGCCCCGACGGTAGCCTGGCCGTCGTGGCCCGAGCCTTCGGATGGGCACTGCTGCTGTGGGGGACGGCGCTGTACTGGTACGCCGGGATCCTGTATGTCGTCCAGGCCCGGCGGTTGTTCGCCACCGTGGCTGCCCGGACCTGAGTGAGGCCGGGCCGTGCGCGCGGTGGTGATGGCCGGGGGAGAGGGCACCCGGCTGCGCCCGTTGACCACCGGCACCCCCAAGCCGCTGCTGCCGGTCGTCGGCCGGCCGATCATGGAACACGTGCTGCTGTTGCTGCGGCAGCACGGGCTCGCCGAGACGGTGGTCACCGTCCAGTACCTGGCCTCGCTGATCCGCACGTATTTCGGCGACGGCAGTGAACTCGGCGTCAACCTGACGTACGCCACGGAGGACCGGCCGCTCGGGACCGCCGGCAGCATCCGCAACGCCGAACGCGCGTTGCGATCGGACACCTTCCTGGTGATCTCCGGGGACGCGCTCACCGACGTCGACCTCACCGAACTCGTCGCGGTGCACCGCGAGCGCGGGTCGCTCGTCACGGTCGGGCTGACCCGGCGGACTGACCCGGTCGACTTCGGGTTGGTGGCCCTCGCCGAGGACGGCCGGGTGGAACGGTTCCTGGAGAAGCCGGGCTGGGGTCAGGTCTTCACCGACACCGTCAACGCCGGCATCTACGTCATGGAGCCCGAGGTCCTCGACCACGTGCCGCTCGACGTCGCCTCCGACTGGTCGCACGACGTCCTGCCCGCCCTGATCGCCGCCGGGGCGCCGGTGAACGGCCACGTGCTGGGTGGCTACTGGGAGGACGTCGGCACGCTGCAGGCCTACCTCGCGGTGCAGGCCGACGTGCTCGGCGGGCTGGTGCAGGCGCAGGTCCAGGGGTTCGAGGTCGCACCGCGGGTCTTCGTGGCCGAAGGCGCCGAGGTCGACCCCGACGCCGCGGTCAGCGGACCGGCGTACATCGGCCCCTACGCCAAGGTCGAGGCCGGCGTCGAGGTCGACGAGCACGCGGTCATCGGGACCAACGTCGTGGTCCGGTCCGGCGCGCGGATCGCCCGGTCCGTGCTGCACGACAACGTCTTCGTCGGTTCCGGTGCCGACCTGCGCGGCTGCGTGGTGGGACGGTCCAGCGACGTGATGCGCGGCGTACGAGTGCACGCCGGGGCGGTGATCGGCGACCACTGCACGCTGGGGGAGGAGGCGATCGTCTCCGACGGCGTACGGGTGTACCCGGGCAAGGCAGTCGACGCGGGCGCCGTCGTCAACGACTCGGTGATCTGGGAGTCGCGTGGGCACGGCCAGCTCGTCGGTCCCCGCGGAGTCTCCGGGATCGTCAACGTGGAGATCACCCCGGAGACCGCCGTACGACTGGCCTCGGCGTTCGCGACGAGCCTGCCGAAGGGCGCCACGGTCACGGTCGCGCGAGACCACTCCCGGCCGGCGCGAGCGTTCGCGCGCACCATCGCCGGCGCGCTGACCGCTGCCGCGGTCGAGGTCCGTGACCTGCGGACGATGCCGCTGCCGATCGCCCGGGCGGATACCGCCCAGCTCGCCGCCGGCGGCATCCTCATCAGTACGACGCCCGGTTCGCCGGAGAGCCTGGACATCGTGCTGCTCGACGAACGCGGTGCCGACCTGGGCGCCGCCGCCGCCCACCGCGTCGAACGGCTGCTGTCCCGGCAGGAGTTGCGGCGCCCCTTCCCGGGCGAGATCGGCGACATTACGACGCCGCGCCGGGTGGTGGACGACTACGCCGCGGACGTCCTGCGCTGCGTCGACACGTCGGGGATCGCCGAGGCCGGGCTCAAGGTCGTCGTCGACGTCGCCGGAGGCACGGCGTCGCTGGTCCTGCCGACGTTGCTGGCCCGGGTCGGCGTCGACGTGCTGACGGTCAACGGCCGGCTGGACGAGTCCGCGCCGACGCCGACCGAGGCCGCGCGGGCGGTGGCACTTGAGCGACTGGGCGCGCTCGTGGCGTCCTCGCGCGCCCACTTCGGGATCCGCATCGACGCCACCGGGGAGCGGATGTCGGTCGTGGACGACCAGGGCGCCGTGGTCGACGACGAGCGCGCGCTGCTCGTCCTGCTCGACCTGGTCGCCGCCGAGCAGCCCGGCGGGCTGGTCGCCCTTCCGGTGACGACCACGCGGGTCGCCGAGCAGGTCACCCGCTTCCATCACGTGGACGTCCGGTGGACCGCGACCACCGAGGCCGACCTCGCCCGGGTCGTGGCAGCCGAGCCCGGCCTGGTGTTCGGCGGCGACGGCCGGGGCGGCTACGTCGTTCCTGCGATGGGGCCGCACGTGGATGCGCTGGCCATGTTCGTCCGGCTCCTCGGCCTGCTGGCCCGGACCCGGCTGCCGCTCAGCGCGGTCGACGCCCGGATCCCGCGGGCGCACGTCCGGCGGGCCACGGTCGCCACCCCGTGGGCACGACGTGGCCAGGCGATGCGGTCGGTGACCGAAGCGGGGGCCGACCGCCAGATCGACCTGACCGACGGCGTGCGCGTGGTCGAACCGGACGGCAGCTGGGCGCTGGTGCTGCCCGATCCCGCCGAGGCCGTGATCCGGCTGTGGGCCGAAGCCGGCGACGGGCCGGCCGCGCAGGACCTGCTGGCCGGCTGGGTCGCGATCGTGGAGCGCGCGGGCCGGTCATGATCGGAACGGTCACGGTCGCGACGTCGGCGGTCGGGCCCGGCCGGTACCCTCGCGTCCCCGGCACAGGCCCGCCGGCCAGTCCGCGCGGCGTATGGAGGCGACATGACCGAGACGGCCGTACCGGATGACCTGCGCTACACCACCGAGCACGAATGGGTCGCCGTCGGCGCCGCCGGGACGGTGCGATTCGGGATCACCGACCATGCGCAGAGCGCGCTGGGCGACGTCGTCTTCGTGACGCTTCCGACGGTGGGGACCACGGTCCAGGCCGGCGAGCCGTGCGGCGAGGTGGAGTCCACCAAGAGCGTCAGCGACATCTACGCACCGGTGACCGGGACGGTGCTCGCGTGCAACCCGGTGCTGGACGCGGCGCCCGAGACCGTCAACGCCGATCCGTACGGCGCCGGCTGGATGGTCGAACTCGCAGTGGACGACGTCGCGGTCGTCGACGAGTTGCTCGACGCCCTGTCGTACCGGTTGAGCATCGGCGAAGGCTGACGCGGCGCGGGCCTGGCCGCTACCCTCTCCCTTGACGTGACGGCGAGAGTCGTCGCATGCCGAGTCGCTGGGGCCGGTGATCGACCGCGACCCTCAGCCGCCCAGTGAGCCTTTCCCAGCCGAGGAGCACCCGACTGATGGCCCGCGAATGCCTGACCTGCGGGACGGTCGCGGCAGACGACGACCGGTACTGCAGCAATTGTGGCGCGGTCCTGCCCGCCCCGTCCGAGCCGGAATCCGCCGCGGAGAGCACCGGGATGCTCGGCGGCCCCGACTCGGGGCCGTTGTCGCTGGCCGACGCCGCGGGGCTGGCGGTCGGTGACCAGGCCGCGGCGCTCGTCGTACGCCGGGGGCCCGGCGAAGGCACGCAGTTCTCGCTGGCCGGCGACCTGGTCTCGGTGGGCCGCGCGCCGGACGCCGACGTCTTCCTCGACGACATCACCGTCAGCCGTCGGCACGCCGAGTTCCGGCACGACGACCTGGGCTGGTCGGTGCACGACGTCGGCAGCCTCAACGGCACCTACGTGAACCGGGCGCGGATCGAGCAGCAGCGGCTGGCGCTGGGCGACGAGGTGCAGATCGGCAAGTACCGCTTCCTGTTCCTCGAGCCGCAGGCCCCGGATCGGGTCCGGCTCGATGCCGACGGGCCGACGGGATGAGCCGCGCGTGAGCACCGTCGACCGGGCCGGCGGCCTGCTGGGCATCGGGGAGGTGCTGGCCGTGCTGCAGGAGGAGTTCGCCGACGTCAGCATCTCCAAGATCCGTTTCCTCGAGGCCGAAGGCCTCATCGAGCCGGCCCGTACTCCCAGCGGCTACCGCAAGTTCAGCCCCGGTGACGTCGACCGGCTCCGGTACGTGCTGCGGATGCAGCAGGAGCGCTACCTGCCGCTGAAGGTGATCCGGGACCAACTGGACGCGATGGACCGCGGGCAGACCCCGGCGGAGCTGGCCGGCCCGTCCGGCCGGGCCGACGGGTCGCTCGCCGACGTCGACGGACTGCCACGCGCCGACGACTTCCGGGTGACCGCGGCGTCCCGGACCCGGCTGACCCGCGAGCAGCTGCTGGCGTCGTCGGGCCTGGCCGAGGACGTGCTCGCCCAGCTGGAGTCGTACGGCCTGCTGGCCGCCGGCTCCGGTGGCCAGTTCGACGCCGACGCCCTCAGCGTGGCGAACACCGTCGCGGCGATGACCGGTTTCGGGTTCGAGCCGCGTCACCTACGGTCGTTCCGGCTGGCCGCGGAGCGGGAGGCGGGCCTGGTCGAGCAGGTCGTCTCGCCGCTGCTGCGCTCGCGCACCGCCGAGCAGCGCTCTCGCGCTGACGAGGTGGCGCGGGAGCTGGCGGCGCTGTCGGTCCGGCTGCACGCGGCGCTGGTCCGCGTCGCGCTGCGCCGCGAACTGACCAGCTGAGCGGCGCGTTACGCCGCGAACCGACCGGCTGAGCGGCGCGAGTCGACGCGCCGCGGCAGCCGGGAGACTGCCCGTCGCACGCGCCTGCCAAGCCGGAGCGTGGTCGGTAGGGTGGGCTCGTGCATCAGCTCGACGTGGTGGGCGTCCGCGTAGAGATGCCGAACAATCAGCCGATCGTGCTCCTGCGGGAGGTCGACGGCGAGCGCTATCTGCCCATCTGGATCGGTGCGGTCGAGGCGACCGCGATCGCCTTCGCCCAGCAGGGCGTCGTCCCGGCCCGGCCGCTGACCCACGACCTCGTCCGCGACCTGCTCGAGGCGCTGCACCAGTCGTTGCGGGAAGTCCGGATCACCGAGCTGAAGGATGCGGTGTTCTATGCCCTGCTGGTCTTCGACTCCGGGGTCGAGGTGAGCGCGCGGCCCTCGGACGCGATCGCTATCGCGTTGCGGACCGGTACGCCGATCTACGGCGCCGACAGCGTGCTGTCGGAGGCCGGCATCGAGATCCCGGACGAGCAGGAGGACGAGGTCGAACGCTTCCGGGAGTTCCTCGACCAGATCTCGCCGGACGACTTCGACACCGAGCCGCCCACCGCGCCGCCGGCTGCTGGTGGACCCGCCGAAGAAGGCCCGCCCGGCAGCTGACCGGGCGCTCGTTCCGAAACGATCAACCTCGACCTCGCCTGAAGATCGACCGGAGCCAGGACCGTCGCCGTACGCAACGACGACCGGCGTGTCGGAGCGCACAGCGTTGACGCCCGTAGGGGCACGGCCTAGCGTCCGGAACGAAACGTCGCCGGTGTAACTTCGGCCAGCCCCCTTCCCCGGGTGGCCGCGTCGGCGAGTTCGATCGGAGGCGGTCGTGACGGGCACCAACGGGATCCAGGACCCGGGTGAAGGCGCACCCGGGATCGACCCGGAGGCGGTGACCCGGGCGGCCGAGCAGGGGCTGCTCTTTCCGGACGACGTGGTGCGGCCGCTGCCGCGCGACATCGGTTACCGCGGGCCGGTGGCCTGCAAGGCGGCGGGGATCTCGTACCGCCAGCTGGACTACTGGGCCCGCACCGGACTGGTCGAACCGACCGTCCGGCCGGCTTCGGGCTCGGGTACGCAGCGGCTGTACGGCTTCCGCGACATCCTCGTGCTGCGCATCGTCAAGCGGCTCATCGACACCGGGGTGTCGCTGGCCAACATCCGGGCCGCGGTCACCCACCTCGAGGCTCGCGCCGGCGACGACCTGGCGCGGATGACGTTGATGAGCGACGGCGCCACCATCTACGAGTGCCGCTCGTCCGACGAGGTCATCGACCTGGTTCGCGGCGGTCAGGGTGTCTTCGGCATCGCGGTGGGCAGCGTCTGGCGTGAGGTCGAAGGGACGCTGGCGACGCTACCGGGGGAGCGGGCCGACGGCGGCCGCCCCGAGGCAGACGGTGCCGACGAGCTCGCCGCGCGCCGGGCCCGCCGCCGTACCGGCTGACCAGCCGAACAGGCTGAGGTTCGTCGCGCCGTCCCAGCGGAGCTGGAACCAGCCGAACTGGAACCAGCCGAACTGGAACCAGCTGAACAGGCTGACCGGCGGCTGCCGGAGTGCGTTACGGTCGTCCCGCTGACTGAACCCGCGCGGGAGAGACCCGGCCGAGCCACGGCCGGGCGCCGAAGGAGCAACCACTCCCCGGAACCTCTCAGGCGAAAGGACCGCGCGGGCGAGGCACCTCTGGAAAGCGGGTCGACCGACCCCACCGCCGGTGCAAGCCGGGGTACGACGTACCCGGTGAAGCTCTCAGGTCGCGACCGCGTCGCGGGCCACAGAGGGGGAGTAGGCACTGCCGGGTCGCCGGCTGCCTCCTCCCTCGACCCTGCCCGGAGCGCCTCGTGAGCAGCAATCCAGCCGTCCCCGCCGAGGCAGTCACGCCGTCCACCGGACGCGCGCCGGGCAACCCGGATCACGTCCCCGGCGGCGGCGCCGGGCGCCGGCTGCGTGACCTCGGCGATGACGGCCGCTTCGTCGACCGGCACATCGGCCCCGACGACGACGCCGTCGCGGCGATGCTGGCCCGGCTGGGGTACGACGACTTGCCGGCCCTGGTCGCCCAGGCCGTACCGGACACCATCCGGTGGCCGGGCGACCTGGCGCTCCCGCCGGCCGGCAGCGAGCCGGTCGTGCTCGCCGAACTGCGCGCCCTGGCCGACCGCAACGCGGTCCGGGTGCAGATGATCGGCCTGGGTTACCACGACACGGTGACGCCGCCGGTGATCCGGCGCGGGGTGCTGGAGAACCCGGCCTGGTACACCGCGTACACGCCGTACCAGCCGGAGATCTCGCAGGGTCGGCTCGAGGCGCTGCTGAACTTCCAGACCCTCGTCGAGGACCTCACCGGACTCCCGGTCGCCGGGGCCAGCCTGCTCGACGAGCCGACCGCTGCCGCCGAGGCCATGGCGCTGCTGCGCCGGTCGGTCCGCGGCGGCGGTTCGGCGTTCCTGGTCGACGCCGACACCCACCCGCAGACGATCGCGGTGCTGCGGACCCGGGCCGAGCCGGTCGGTATCGACGTCGTCGTGGCCGACCTGAGCGCCGGCCTGTCCGCCGACGTCGATGCGTTCGGGGTGCTGCTGTCGTACCCGGGGTCGTCCGGCGTGGTGCGCGACCTGCGGCCGGTGGTGCAGGCCGCCCATGAGCGGGGCGCCCTGGTGGCCGTGGCGACCGACCTGCTGGCGCTGACCCTGCTCACCCCGCCCGGAGAGCTCGGCGCCGACGTCGCGGTGGGCTCGTCGCAGCGGCTCGGCGTACCGCTGGGCTTCGGTGGGCCGCACGCCGGGTTCATGTCGGTGCGCGCTGGACTGGAGCGGTCGCTGCCCGGCCGGCTGGTCGGGGTGAGCCTGGACGCCGACGGGCGCCCGGCGTACCGGCTGGCGCTGCAGACCCGCGAGCAGCACATCCGCCGGGAGAAGGCGACCAGCAACATCTGCACCGCGCAGGTCCTGCTGGCGGTGCTGGCCTCGTCGTACGCCGTCTACCACGGGCCTGCCGGACTGGCCCGCATCGCGACCCGGGTGCACCGCAGCGCCGCGGTCCTCGCCGCGGGCCTGGCCGGGATCGGGGTGCGCGTGCCGGCGACCGGCTACTTCGACACCGTGCACGCCGGCGTCCCGCAGCAGGCCGCGCAGGTCGTGGCGGCCGCCGACCGCCGGGGCGTAAACCTCCGCCTGGTCGACGACAGCACGGTGGGCATCAGCTGCGACGAGGTGACCTCGCCGGACCACCTCGTGGCGGTGTGGTCGGCGTTCGCCGAGGTGGTCGGCGGCAGCGTGCCCGACGTGGACGCGCTGGACGCGAGCACCGCGGACGCCCTGCCGGCGGCGCTGCTGCGCTCGACGCCGTACCTGGCCCACCCGGTGTTCGGTACGCACCACAGCGAGACGGCCATGTTGCGCTACCTGCGTCGGCTGGCGGATCGGGACGTCGCGCTCGACCGCGCCATGATCCCGCTCGGGTCGTGCACGATGAAGCTGAACGCGACCACGGAGATGGAGCCGGTGTCGTGGCCCGGCTTCGCCGGGATCCACCCGTTCGTGCCGATCGAGCAGGCCGCCGGCTACGTCGAACTCATCGGCGACCTGGAGAACTGGCTGGCCGAGGTAACCGGGTACGACGCGGTCAGCGTGGCGCCCAACGCCGGCTCGCAGGGGGAGTTCGCCGGGCTGCTGGCGATCCGCGGGTACCTGCGGGACCAGGGGCAGGGCCATCGCGACGTCTGCCTGATCCCCAGCAGTGCGCACGGCACGAACGCCGCGAGCGCGGTCATGGCCGGGATGCGCGTCGTCGTGGTCGCCTGCCTGCCCAACGGCGACGTCGATATCGCCGACCTGCGCCGGCAGTTGGCCGCCCATCGCGACGACGTGGCCGCTCTGATGGTCACCTACCCGTCCACTCATGGCGTGTTCGAGGAGGACATCACCGACGTCTGTGCCCTCGTGCACGACGCAGGCGGCCAGGTGTACGTCGACGGCGCGAACCTCAACGCCCTGGTCGGGTTGGCCAAGCCCGGCCGGTTCGGCGCGGACGTCAGCCACCTGAACCTGCACAAGACGTTCTGTATCCCGCACGGTGGCGGGGGGCCCGGCGTCGGACCGGTCGCCGTGCGCGCGCACCTCGGGCCGTACTTGCCCAGTCATCCGATGCGGCCCGAGGCGGGACCTGCCGGCCGCGGGTACGCCGAAGGAGGGGTGGGCCCGGTGAGTGGTGCCCCGTGGGGCAGCGCCGGGATCCTGCCGATCCCGTGGGCGTACGTGCGGCTGATGGGAGCCGCCGGGCTGACCCGGGCCACGCAGGTCGCCATCCTGTCGGCGAACTACATCGCGCACCGGTTGGCCGAGCACTATCCGATGCTGTTCGCCGGTGCCAACGGGCTGGTCGCCCACGAGTGCATCGTGGATCTGCGGCCGCTCACCAAGGCGACCGGAGTGACGGTGGACGACGTGGCCAAGCGCCTCATCGACTACGGCTTCCACGCTCCGACCGTGTCGTTCCCGGTGGCCGGCACCCTCATGATCGAACCCACCGAGAGCGAGGATCTGGCCGAGTTGGATCGCTTCTGCGACGCGATGATCGCGATCCGCGAGGAGATCCGGCAGGTCGAGGCCGGCCAGTGGGCGGTCGAGGACAGCCCGCTGCGGCACGCACCGCACACCGCCGGCTGCCTCGCCGGCCCGTGGCAGCGGTCGTACTCCCGCGAGCTGGCGGCGTACCCCTCGCCGGGGATGCGCGACAGCAAGTACTGGCCGCCGGTACGGCGGATCGACGGCGCGTACGGCGACCGGAACCTGGTGTGCGCCTGCCCGCCGCCGGAGGCGTTCGCCGAGCCGGCCGGGGTCGGCAGCCGCAGCGGGTCGGGCTGAGCCCGCTGCGGCGGGTCGTGCCGGCAATGGTCCGAGGGCCGGTCAGGATCGCCGCGTGAGCATCACGCTGGCGGTCGTGGTCCTGGCCGCGGCAGTGCTGGTCGGCGGGCTGTCGCGGCGGTACGGGCTGCCCGCTCCGTTGGTGCTCGTGGGCACCGGCCTGGTCGTCACGCTGGTTCCCGCCGTACCTGAGGTGCCGCTGGAGCCGGACCTCGTCCTGTTCCTGGTGTTGCCGCCGCTGCTGTTCTCCGCGGCGCTGAGTTCCTCCTACGTCTCGCTGCGTGCCGACCTCCGCCCGATCCTGTCGCTGTCGGTGGGCCTGGTGGTGGTCGGCTGCGTCGTGGTGGGTGCGGTGCTGCACCTGCTGGTGCCCGGCATCCCATTGCCGGTGGCGTTCGCGTTCGGCGCGATCGTGGCGCCGACGGACGCGGTCGCGGCGACCGCGGTCGGGCGCAGCCTCGGCCTGCCGCGCCGTACCTTGACGATCCTGGAGGGGGAGAGCCTGCTCAACGATGCGACGGCGCTCACCTTGTACAAGGTCGCCGTCGGTGTCGCGATCGGTTCGGCCGCCTCCGTTGCCCAGGACATCGGCATCTTCGTCGCGGCCTCGGTCGGGGGAGTCGCGCTCGGACTGCTGCTGGGCTTCTTCATGCACGGTGTGCTGCGACGCATCGACGACCCGTTGCTGGAGAGCGCGACGGCGCTTGTCGTGCCGTTCGTGGCGTACAGCCTGGGCGAGGAGCTGCACACCTCCGGCGTGCTGGCCGTGGTGGTCTGCGGGTTGTACGTCGCGCATCGTGGCTACCGCGACATCTCGTTCTCCGGCCGGTTGCAGCTGGAGAGCATGTGGCGGCTCATCGCGTTCGTCCTGGAGTGCCTGGTCTTCCTGCTCATCGGACTGCAGTTCCAGACGACGCTGGCCGAGATGGCGGAGGTCGACGTCGGGCACGCCTTCGCGCTGTGTGCGGCGATGCTCGGCACCGTCATCGTGGTACGGATCGGCTACGTGTTCGGCTGGGCCTGGCTGAGCCGGCTGGTCGGGCGCCGCCGCTCGCAGTTCGACGGGCCGCGGCAGCTGACGGTGGTGTCGTGGGCCGGGATGCGCGGCGTGGTGTCGCTGGCGGCCGCGTTCGGGCTGCCGCAGCTGATGGCCGATGGTGTCCGGCTGCCCTATCGGGAGTTGGTGACCGTGCTCACTTTCTTCGTGGTCATCGGCACCTTGGCGCTGCAGGGCCTCACGCTGCCGCTGCTGATCCGCCGGCTCGGGCTCGGCCGGTCGGACACCGCCGCCCGGCGCAGGCTGCAGGCCGCAGCGGTGGAGACCGGCGTCCGGGCCGGACTGGCCCGGCTCGACGAGCTGGTCGCGCGGGGTGAGCCTGCCGCGGTTCCCGACGTGGTGGCCCGGTTGCGGGGGGACGCGGAGAGTCGTGCGGCGACGACGTGGGAGATGGTCGACGTGGACGCGCCGGGGCTGGTGCCCGCGGCCGCGTACCGGTCGTTGCGCCGCGACATGATTGCCGCAGAACGGGATGCGGTGCGGCAGTTGCGGGACGACGGCACCATCGACGACGACATGCTCCGCGACGTCTGGCGCGACCTGGACCTGGAGGAGGAGCTGCTGTCCCGGCAGTGAGCCGGCGCCACTCTGCCGGGGCTCGCCGACCACTGCACCCGCGAGGGTGGACACCGGGCGACCGTCAGGTCCGGCCGTCGAGTTCCTGCGCCTCGAAGAGGGCGGGCTGGACGGGGGAGCCGTCGACGCCGTCGGTACCGCCGTCCAGCCAGGTCGCGTGCACCGCGGTGAAGCCTGCGGCCCGCACGGCCCGGATCACCGCACTGTCGTCGTCCACCACCACGGTGACCCGGCCGTGGCGGGCGAGCGAGCGCAGCCGTTCCACCTTCGTCACGCGGGCCGGCCGCCGGTCGTCGCTGCGCCGCATGTGCACCGGACCGGGCGGCAAACCGTGACGGGCCAGCCACGCCTCGGTGTCGGTACGGCAGTTCTCCGGTCGTCCGGTCAGGTACACCACGGTGCGGCCGGCCGCCGCCAGCAGCCCCGCGAGTTCGGCACCTTCGGGCAGCAACGGGTCATCCGGGGCCGCGGCGAAGAACGCCGCCCAGTCCTTGGGGCGCCCGGCGACATGGTGGACGCGGTGGCTCACGTCGGCGAGAACTCCGTCGATATCGAGCACGGCATACGCCGGACCCGCGTCGTCGCCGGCGGTGACGAGGATGCTGCCGAGATCGCCGGCGTTGTCGTCCTGGTTGCCGGCGCGGCGGGTGCTGGTCGAGAGGTCGCCGGGTGGCTGCGGGGGATCGGGCCGGTACTCCACGACTATTGAAGTCCCGCGAGGAAAGCGTTGGTGCCCAAGGCAGAGAGCACATCTTTGCTGGGGGCGACCTGGCTGATCTGCGGGAAGATCCGCGTCATGGCGAACTCGTGATCGGTGGCGTCGAGGCCAGTGCACAGGTCGGTCACGACGACCACCCGCAGCCCGAGTTCCCATGCCACACGGACGGTCGACTCGACCACGTAGTTCGTGGCGATCCCCCCGGTGATCATCGTGGTGATGCCGCGCCGGCGGAGTTGGAGTTCGAGGTCGGAGCCGTAGAAGGCGCTCCATTGGCGTTTCGTGACGACGATGTCGGTGTCCCGGCGCAGGTCCGCGGGCACCTCGTCCCAGCCGGCGGGCAGTTCGCGGGGGAGTGACCCGGGGCGGTCGGCCACCACCGGTTGCCAGTCGCCGCGGTCGTCGGCGAACCGGGTACGGACCCAGATCACCGGGAGACCCTTGCCGCGCGCCGCCGTCGTCAGGGTCCCGGCCGTGGCCAGCACGTCGTCCGCGGTCCGTGGGGTCAGCGGCAGGCGGGTGGTCAGGCCCTGCAGGTCCAGCAGCACCAGCGCGCTGCTGGCTGGGTCGATCTCGAGGTCGGGCACGGCGCCTCCCGGCTGACGGCTGACGGCTGACGGCGAAGAGCACCACCCTGCCAGCCGGGGTGCACGACAGGGCGACCGCACGGCCGAGGTCGGGCCGTGTGGTGCGATGTCAGGCCGGGGCCGGGCCACGGTGCCCCGGCGCGCCGGGGCCGGGCCACGGTGCGGCGGCACGCGGCGGTCGGGCTGCCGCCTGGGCGGCCATATCGGCGGAATGCCAGCGGGGGACCGCCTGTTGCCCAGCGCATGGCGACCATCGGCTTCATCGGCAGCGGCAAGATCGGCGGGACGGTAGCGGCACTGGCGGTGGCCGCCGGCTACGACGTCGTCCTGAGCAACTCGCGGGGTCCGCAGACCCTGGAGGAGCTGGTCGGTCGACTGGGGCCCGCGGCGCGGGCGGGGACGGTCGCGGAGGCCGCCAGCGCCGGCGACCTCGTCCTTTTGTCCGTGCCGCTCAAGGCATATCGAGCCGCACCGCCGGACGCGCTGGCCGGCCGCGTCGTGATCGACACCGGCAACTATTACCCGCAGCGCGACGGGCAGATCGCGGCTCTCGACGACGGGAGCACGACGTCCAGCGCCCTGGTTCAGCAGCAGCTGGCGGCCTCGGCGGTGGTCAAGGCCTTCAACAACATCCAGTTCGAACGGCTGCGAGACCTTGCCCGCCCGGGTACGCCGCAGCCCGGCTCCGCGACAGCGCCGCAGTCCGGCACCGCGGCGTCGCAGTCCGGCACCGCGGCGTCGCAGTCCGGCACCGCGGCGTCGCAGTCCGGCACCGCGGCGTCGCAGTCCAGCATCGCGTCGGCGCCGCAGCGGGCGGCGCTGCCGATCGCTGCCGACGACGACCGCGCCGCCCAGCAGGTAGCCGACTTCCTCGACACCATCGGCTACGACGCCGTGCGCTACGGCGGGCTGGCCGACAGTTGGCGGCAGGAACCGCAGACGCCCGTCTACGGGACGCCGTACCACGGCACGGACCCCGCAGCGATTCCCGCCGCAGCCACCGCAGCGGCGATTCTGGCTGCCGTGCAGGCGGCCACTCGCTGACCCGGATGCCGTGCCAGCGGCCGGACTGCACGGACCGCCGCCACGGGCGCGGCGGTCGGATTGACGGGCTGCCACCACCGTGCCGGGGGCCGGAGCGCACGGGCCCGCCGCCACGGGTGCAGGCGGCAGTAGCCTCGCCGGATGCGACCGCTGGTGTACTCGATCAACGTGAGCGTGGACGGCTGTTGCGACCACCGGGCCATTCCGGCGGACGAGGCCCTGCATCGCTACGCCGCCGATAGCCTGCAGCGCGCGGACGCGCTGCTGTTCGGCCGCGTGATTTACCAGATGATGGAAGAGGCGTGGCGCCCGCCGGCAGCCGAGGTCGGCCGCCCCGAGTGGATGGAGCCGTTCGCCCGCGCGATCAGCGCGACCAAGAAGCACGTCGTATCGACCACGCTGGACCACGTCGACTGGAACGCCGAACTAGTGCGGGGGGATCTGGGCGACGCGGTCAGGCGACTGAAACAGGAGCCGGGCCAAGGACTTTTCGTTTCCGGCATCACGCTGCCACTGGCGCTGGCCGAGCTTCAGCTGATCGACGAGTACGAGTTCATCGTGCACCCCCGGGTGGTCGGTCACGGGCCGACGCCGTTCGCGGGCCTGTCGCAGTACGTGGATCTGAGACTCGTCGAGCGGCTGGAACTGGGTTCCGGTGCCGTCGCCCTGCGCTACCACCCGAAGGACGCTGCCTAGACCCCAGGAGAGGACCGCTCCAGGCGGCACCTGACATAATATCTATTATCGGCGAACAGGTAAAGCTGTGCTCCGAGGGGTCCGCAAGGAGGAATTGCCGCGCCGTCCGGCGGTTGCACGGCGCCAATGGCTGAGCCGACCGTCGGTTACGGCCGCGACCGATCCGCGTTGGCCTCGCTGGACGTCTCACCGGCGGCGACGAGTCGCTCCATGAAGCGATGAAACTGCTGGATCTCGGCCTCCGAGAAGTCTGAGGCGAGTTCAGCGAAGATCGCCTCCTGCCATTCGTGTGCCGCCTGGACCAGTGCTGCGCCATCGGGAGTGACGTCGAGCAGCTTCTGCCGGGAGTCGCTCGGTGAGGAGATCTTGCGGAGATACCCACGTTCGACGGCTTGCGTGACGAACCGGCTCGCGCCGGACTGGTCGATTCCGAGCTGCTCAGCAACGCCGTTGACGGTCGGTCTGCCTCGGTCCCGAAGGGCTTGGACAGCTTCGGTCACCATCACGTCACGGCCGTGTGCCAAGCGTTCGGGATCAACGACGTGGCCGGCAACGATCGATCGTCTGGACCAGTAGCGCACGAAGCGAAACAACGCCTGGCCCGGTCCGTCGTGCGCTGACGTTGTACTTCCGCCCATGGCTCCATCATATGCGATGCGCATGTATGATGCATGCGAAGCGCATAGAACTAGCACGAGAGCGGTGACCTGATGACCGTCGACAGGCCAAGGCAGCCCGCCAGGCAACCGCCCGGTTTGTCGCCCAGCGCGTCGGGTCAGTCGCCCGCCCGACGCGAATTGGCCTTCGTCGCGCTGCTCCTCGGGATGTTGCTCGCCCAACTCGATGGCAACATTGTGGTCGCAGCACTTCCGTCCATCGCCGCCGACGTGAACGCCGGAACGACGGTCGCGGGCGTGCTGGCCGCGTACCTCCTCACGGTGACTGTGACGACACCCGTGGCCGGCAAGCTCGGCGATGTGGTGGGACGGCGGCTGGTGTTCGTTGGGTCCATTCTGGTCTTCGCCACAGGGTCGTTGGCGTGTGCGTTGTCCGACTCCATGCTTGCGCTGATCCTGGCCAGGGCGGTGCAGGGCATCGGTGGATCGGGGCTGGTCGTCACTGCGATCAGCTCGCTGGGCGAACTGTTCGACAAGAGCGAATTGGTTCGTCGGCAGATCTGGCTCACAGCCATCATGGCCATCTCCGCCTTGGCGGGTCCCCCGTTGGGTGGGTTCGTCGCGACGGTCTGGGGTTGGCCGGCCATCTTTTTCATCAACCTTCCCGTCTGCGTCGTTGCACTCGCGATCGGCGCCCGGGGCCTGCCCGCCACGGCTGCTCGATCCAGCCTGCGAAATTTCGACGTGGCGGGCACGGCACTGATCGCCGTTGTCGCCTCGGCCATCGTCGTGCTGGGCTCCTTCGACGGTTTGGGATCCTCGCCGGTCTGGGCACCGGGCCTGGTCACCCTTGCCGTGGCGGGGACCGTGGCGTTCGTCGCTCGCGAGCGTCACGCCTCCGATCCGCTGATCCCGCCGGAGCTGTTCGCCTCCGCGGTCCTGACGAAGGCGATCACGGCCACCGGACTCAGTGGCATCGCGCTGTTCGGTACGTTCGCGTTCATCCCACTGGCCGTCATCGCCGGCACGGGGTACGGCACGGCCGCCGTCAGTGCCATGCTCATTGCCCTCACGGGCGGACAACTCGCTGTCACTGCGACGTTCTCGGTCGTCGCGCGCCGCTATCCGCGCATGGTGCCGTGGGGACGCCTCGGCCTGGCTATCGGCGTAGTCGGCCTCGGGCTGATGGCCGTGGTGCCGCTCCTGTCCGAACGCTCCCCCGCAGTTGTCGTGGCGCTCACGCTCGTGGGCCTCGCCCTATCCGGCGCTGCGCTCGCCCTGTCCATGCAGGCGTTCACCCTCTTGGGGCTGACCACCGCTCCACGCACACATCTGGGTTCCGCGATGGCCACGCTCACCTTCGTCCGCCAACTCGGCGGGTCCATCGGCTCCGCTGCTTTCGGCTGGCTTCTCATCACGTTGCCCACATCGCCGACCGCGCTCAGCGTGGTTCTGGGGCTCGCGGCTCTCGCACTCGTCGTCGGACTCGCCCTGGCTCCCGGTCGCGCCGATGAATCGGAGCCGAGTCCGGCCTGATCGCGCGCGATCCTCGGCTCGATATCCATTGCAGCGCAATGGTCTCCAGTTGCCGAGCCGACCTGCGGATGCTATCGGTGCAGTTCCTGGCTGAGCTGGTGTGCGAGGTCCACGGAGGCCTCGATCTCGGCCCGGCGGATCGACACGCTCTCCACGTTGATCCCGAACGGGACAGCCATCCGGCGGCAGTATCCGATCAGGTCACGAGCCGCACTGAGCGCGTGTGCGTACGACTCCTGCAGCGTGTCGTCGGCATGGCGCAGGTCGTTGGCGATCCAGCGGGGTACGTCGACACCGAGCCAGCCGAGGAACTCCAGCGTCTTCAGTGATCCGCACACCGAGAAGGTGAACACGATCGGTACGGGTTCGAGGCCTCGCGCCGTGCATTCCTCGCGGTAATCCGAGACGAGGTTCTTCGCCGCGTTGACGTCGTAGACGACCTGCGTGACGAAGAACGAGCACCCGGCCTCCTGCTTGGCGATGAGGCGCCGATGTTCCTCGCCTCGGCGGGTGTGCCGCTCGGGGATCGCGACCCCGCCGAGCCGCAGGTCGGGTCGGGTCTGCGCCCACAGCTGCTGAGCGCGCGCGAGCGAGGTCGCCGGCCGGGTATGCCGGGACGAGGCGCCCACGAACACCGTCAGGACGCGGTCGGCGTCCTGGGCTGCCAACCAGGCCCGCAGCTGGTCTTCGTCGTACTTGCCAACGGCCCGGTACACCACGACCGGCGTGTCCCAGTCCGCCAGGTACTCGGCCTGGAACGTCGCCGGGTCGATCGTCGGCAGGAAGGGAAACGGTCGCTGCGTCGGATTGCGAGTGCTCTCGTCGTCGATGTCGTACAGGACCAGCCCGTCCAGGCTCAGCGGGGCCAGCCGCTGCAGGGTCGCCTCGGCGATCTGCCGAGCCCGCTCGGCGGTGACCGTGGCCCGAGGCGGCGTCACGGCGAACAGCAGCAGCTCGCTCCCCCGGGCCGTGATCCGGCGTGCCAACTCCATGCGGCGAAAAGTAGCTGACGGCAGGTCGATCTCCGGCGCGGCGAGACCGGTGCCGGATCCCGCCCGGCGATCGGCGCGCTACGGCGCTGTCTCCGGCTTGTTACTGGCCGGGAACCTGGGGAACACCAGGCGCGTCGGAGCCGTTGAACACAACGTCGAACCAGCCGGCGTTCACGCGCCGGTCGGCATCGGCAAGGGGTCGGCATCGCCGGTCGGCACCGGCCGCGACGGCAGGGCTCGACCGCACGGTTCGAGGACGTGGCGTGACGAAGGGGTCTGGTGACCATGGGTGAGGGTGCTCTGCGTGGCACGCGCCTCGGCGCGACCAGCTACGAGAACGACGACCACGTCGAGTTGGCGTCGCGCCAGCTCGTGACGTACGACTGCCCGCACGGCCACAGCATCTCGCTCCCGTTCTCCCTCGAGGCTGAGATCCCGCCGGTGTGGGAATGTCGGTGTGGCGCCCAAGCCGTGCTCCGCAACGGTGAACAGCCAGCAGCCAAGCCAGCCCGGGCGGTCCGTACCCATTGGGACATGCTGTTGGAGCGACGCTCGGTCGAGGACCTGGAAGTCCTTCTCGCCGAACGGCTCGACGTCCTGCACGCGCAGCGTGGTCACACTCACGGGCGCAAGTCAGCCTGAGCTTCCCCGACGCCACGGCCTCGTCCACCCCGGACGGGGCCGTGACGGCATTACGGGGGTCCTAGGCCGTTACGCGGGGTCGTAGGCCGGGCCGGCAGCTGCCCGGGGCGGCTCAGCGTCCGAGCGACGGCGGCGTACCGTCGTCGGGCCGTTGGGGCGGCCGCGACGAGGGCGATCCCGGCGGCGGCTGGTCGTCGACGACCTGGCCCGGGATGACGTCGCCGCGCACCACGCGGGTCTGGGCGGCGCCGTCGGTCCCGGTGACCCGGATGATCGACAGGCCCCGGGCCGCCAGCCGGCGCCCGATCCACAGTCCCCCGGTGAGCCGGATCAGTGCCCGGGTCGGCGGCAGGATCAGCAGCAGCCCGATCACATCGGTGAGGAAGCCCGGGAACGCCAGCAGCAGGCCGCCGAGGAAGACCAGCCCACTGTCGCCGACCCGGCCCGCCGGCATCCGGCCGCCGGTGGTGGCCGCCTGCCGGAGCGACTGCATCGCCGACGAGCCGGCCCACCGCATCACCAGAATCCCGAGCACGAAGCCGAGGACCAGCAGCGCGAACATCCACAACCAGCCGATGGCGCTGGCGACCCACACCGCGACCAGGATCTCGATGACCGGCCACGCGATGAACAGCACAGCGATGACGGCGCCCACGACTCAGGTCCTGTCCACTTCGTCGACCCCTACACGAGCCAGCCCCGGGACACGGTTCGGACCCGGGCGACCGCCGTCAGTGCGGCCAAGGCGGCCAGTCCGGCCAAGGCGACCGCCGTCAGTCCGACCAGGATCGTCAGTCCAGCCACGGCCTACCCGTGCCACGGTCAGTCCTGCCGGGCTGAGGATCGTCGACGCCAGGACTCGAGGCGCTCCTGTGCGCCCCAGACGGTCACCCGCCACAGCGCCTCGACCAGGATTTGCCGGCTCATCTTGCTCGTGCCGGCCGCCCGCTCGACGAAGGTGATCGGGACCTCGACCACGGTCAGTCCACGCGCCAATGCGCGACGGGCGAGGTCCACCTGGAAGCAGTAGCCCTGCGAGGCGACCGTGCCGAGGTCGAGTGCCTTCAGGGTGCTGGCGCGAAACGCACGGAAGCCGCCGGTCGCGTCCTGCAGCGGCAGGCCCAGCGCGACCCGGGTGTAGAGGTTGCCGCCGCGCGAGATCACCTCGCGGACCTTCGACCAGTTCTCGACGCGGCCGCCTGGTACGTAGCGGGAGCCCAACGCCAGGTCGGCGGTGCGCAGCGCGTCGACCAGGGCGGGCAGCCGGTCGGCCGGGTGCGAACCGTCGGCATCCATCTCGACGATCACGTCGTACCCGTGGTCGAGCGCCCAGCCGAAGCCGTCGAGGTACGCCGCCCCCAGCCCCTGCTTGCTGGGCCGGTGCAGCACATGGATCCGCTCGTCGCTGGCCGCCCGCTGGTCGGCCAGCGCCCCGGTCCCATCTGGCGAGTTGTCGTCGACCACCAGCACGTCGCCGTCCGGGAGCGCGTCGCGGACGCGGTCGAGGATCGGGTCGAGGCTGTCGCGTTCGTCGTACGTCGGAATCACCACGAGCACCCGGCCGAGATCGGCCGGCGCGGCAGGTGGTGAATCGACGGTGTCTGGGCCGTCCTCATCGGAGCCGGGGGCGGTCATCGTGGCGGGTCCTCCGCAGATCCGGTCGGGGCGGGCGCCACAGCGGCGGCCGGCACGGTCGGGGCAGGTGCTCCCTGCGACGCGTCCGGCGAGGGACCGGCAGGTGTCGGCGAGGTGCCTGTCGACTTTACGCCCGGTGACGACCGGCGCCGGCGCAGCGCGGCCGCAATCGCCACCGCGACCGCGCCGCCGGTGAGCGCGACGATGATCGCCTCCGGCCACGCACCCACCCGGTCGGCCGGTGTCGGGCTGTCGCGCAGGGCGACGGTGACCACCCCGGTGCGCGCGGTACCCGGCTCCCACTGCTGCTCGACGGTCCCGTCGGCCGCGACGACCGCGGTGATCCCGTTCGTGGACACCGCGACGGTCGTCCGGCCGTGCTCGATGGCCCGCAGCCGGGTGATCTGCAGCTGCTGGTCGGGCTGGGCGGTTCCGGCGTACGTCGCGTTGTTGGTCTGCACGACCAGCAGCCGGCCGCCGCCGGTCACGGCGTCGCGGACCAACCCGTCGTCGGCGACTTCGAAGCAGAGCATGTCGGCGACGCTGACCGGCCCCAGCTGCAGCCGGCCCGGCTCGGTGCCGGGGACCATGTCGGCCTGGACGCGGGAGAAGTCCGGCACCAGGCCGCCGATGAGCCCGCGGGCCGGGATGAACTCGCCGAACGGGACGAGGTGCTGCTTGGCGTACGTCGCGCCGGGACCGGTGACCGGATCCCACACGATCGCGACGTTCTGCAGCTGGCCGGCGGCGTTGCTGGCGATCGCGCCCACCAGGATCGGGACGCCGATCGCCCGGGTTGCCGCGTCGATCGCGGCGTACGCCTGGGCGTCGTGGAACGGGTCGAGGTCGCTGGCGTTCTCCGGCCACAGCACCATGTCCGGCTTCGCCACCGTGCCGGCCTGGACTCCCCGGGCCAGGTCGATCGTGGCCCGGACGTGGTTGTCCAGCACGGCCCGGCGTTGCCCGAGCGCGTCCAGACCGGTCCCCGGCACGTTGCCCTGCACCAGCGCGACCCGGACGGTGGGGAGCCCGCCGGCGGACTCCCCCGCGACCGGCAGCCGGATCAGCGCGCCGGCGAGCACGACCGCGACGGTGGCGGCCAGGGCTGCTACGACCAGGCCGGTGGTGCGCTGCGGCGACCGGCTCGTGCGGGTCCGCAGGACGCCGTACGCCGCGGCGAGCAGCGTCCCGGCCAGCGCCACAGCGAAGGTCACCAGCGGGACGCCGCCCAGGGCGGCCAGGTGCCCGAGCGCGGTATCGGACTGTGCGAAGCCCAATCGGGCCCACGACAGCCCGCCCAGCGGCCACCGGGAGCGCGCGGCCTCCGCCACGACCCAGGCGCCCGCGACCCATACCGGCCAGCCGGGCACCCGGACCAGCAGCGCGGTCAGCGCGCCGAGGCCGGCGACGTACGCCGCGGCCGCCAGGGCCAGCCCCAGCCATGCCGCGGTGTCCACGACGACCAGCCAGTGCAGCGACGGCAGCAGGCAGGCCAGCCCGGCCAGCAGCCCGAGCAGGGCGCCACGGCCCGGGCCGCAGCCGCGGATGGCGACGGTGAGCAGGGCGACCGCGAGGATCGCCGCCAGGCCGATCCCGGCCGGCGGGAACGCGGCGGCCAACAACGCGCCCGCGAGCGTCGCGACGACGGCCCGCAGCACCATGCCACGACCGTAACCCGCCGTACGGCGCCAGCAGCAGGCCCGCGATCACGCTGCCGTCACGGCCTCGTGCGGTCCTCATGAACTCCGGGACCGCGGCGCAGCCGAGGATCGACGTACGCGACGTCGCCGTCCACGACGGTCAGCAGGCACTGCGGTTCCGGCGCGCCCGGCGTGAGGTCGGGCAGGCCGGGGGTGCCCGACCGCGCGTCGGTGGACCACGTCGCGATCCGCTCGTCCGGTGCCTGGACGACGAGATCCTCGACCGCCCACACCGCGAGCGTCGCCGCCGCGCCGGGGACGAGGACCCCGGCGTCGTCGCGCCGGGCGGCCCGCCAGCCGCCGCGGGTGTGGGCGGCGAAGGCGGCCCGTACCGAGATCCGGTGGGCCGGGTTGTGGTGGAACGCGGCGGCCCGCACCGCGGCCCACGGGTCCAACGGCGTGACCGGTGCCGCCGACGACAGCGCGAGGCCGGTGCCGCGTGCGGACAGCAGCGCCAGCGGGTGGGTGGCCGCGGCCCGGTCGGCGCCCAGCCGCTGCTCGTACATGCCGCCGGGCCCGCCCCACCGGGCGTCCGCCGCCGGCTGTACGCAGACCATCACGCCGAGGTCGACCAGCGTGGCCAGCTGCTCGGGCCTGATCAGGTCGGCGTGCTCCAGCCGGTGCCGGGCGGCCCGGATGGCGGCTGTACCGACTTCGGCCGCCGCCAGCTGCAGCGCCGCCACGACCAGGTCGACCGCGGCGTCGCCGACGGCGCTCGCGCCGCCCTGCAGGCCGGCGCGGGTGCACGCCACCAGGTGTGCGGCGAGCTCCGGGGCGTCGAGCCGCGGGAGCCCCGACCCCGGTCGGTCGGCGTACGGTGCCCGTAGCCACGCCGTACCGGAGTCGAGCGAGCCGTCCACCACCAGCTCGCCGCCGGCGCCGACCGCGCCGAGCTGGCGCGCGGTGTCGACCGCGTGCAGCTGCGCCCAGTACGCGATGACCGCCGGCCCCGGCTCCTGCGCCGCAAGTCGTTGCAGCGCAACCAGATCATCCTGTCCGGCCAGGTGGGGACCGGCCAGCTCGTGCAGGCAGCCGATGCCGACCGCCGCGGCACGGGCCCGGGTGGCGCGCTGCGCGGCGGCTCGGGCGGCGGGGCTGATCGAGTCGAGCGCCAGCCGACGTGCCACGTCGTGCGCCGCGCCGGTGACCACCGCTGCCCCGTCAGCCGAGCCTCGGCCGGCGGCCAGGCCTCCGGTCCGGTCGCCGGCAGCCTCAGCGGACTTCCGTACGGCAGCCAGCAGCGGGGTCGACACCAGCGCGCTGTGGCCGTCGGCGTGGGCCAGGTAGCACCAGCCGCCGCCGGTGGCCCGGTCGAGTTCGGCCGGTGTCGGCACGGGGACGCCCCACGCCGTGCCGTCCCAGCCGGCCCCGAACACGGTCTCCCCCGGGCTGGCGGCGGCCGCTGCCGCCACGGCGTCGAGCAGTTCGCCGGGCGAGCCGGCGGAGCGCAGGTCGAGCCCGGTCAGCGCCAGCCCGGTCGCGGTGGCGTGGACGTGGGCGTCGACGAACGCCGGAGCGACCAGCGCACCGTCGAGCTCGACGACCTCGTCGACCCCGTCGGCATGCGCCAGCGCGGCCCCGTCGGAACCCACCCAGGCCACCGCGTCGCCGTCGAGCAGCAGCGCGGTAGCGAACGGATCGGCCGGCGAGTAGACATGCCCACCGCGGAACAACACCCGGCGTCCCATGACGACGCGCCCCTAGAAGCAGGGCAGCGAGTGCAGCACCCGCAGCCCGCGCACGTCGCCCCGGCCCAGCAGCGTCGGGCGCTCCGGCTGCAATGCCCAGTACATGATCTGCCGCGACGATCTGGTGTGGCCGAGCCCCATCGCGTGCAGGAACTCGTGCAGGTAGATGGCCCCGACCGGGTCCACCGGCGTCGCCGTCCCGGAGATGCTCACCGGGTCGGCCTGCAGCCGCGCGAACTCGTCGACGTCGCTCGCGTCCACCCGGATCACGCCACTGGTGATCCGCTCGCCGAGCTTCCCGCTGCGGTCGCGGTCGACCACCGGGTTCGCTCCCCCGACGCCGAGCACCGCACCGGACAGGTCGCGCCATCGGTACGCCGCGGGACCGCCGGCCGCGCCGTACGTGATGAGCATGCGCGCCTTGGCCTTGCGCAGGCTCTTGGACATTGACAGCGACCCGTGGGTGCCCTTGCGGATGCCGCCCTGTCCGACGTACACGAACCGGTAGCCGGTGACCGCGGCGACGGTGTCGACGACCTGGGTCCAGCGCACCAGTTCCTCGGCGGGATTCACTCCGTAGCGGGCCAGCTGGCTGAGGTCGATCGCCCAGCGGATGGGCCGGCAGGAGTTCCACCGGGCCGGCCGCAGGCCGTTCTGCTGCGACAGGAAGGTGTACGACGACGACACGCCCAGCGGCGGATCGGTGAACCCGGGCCGCGTCACGTAGCCGGCGAGCTTCGCGTCGTACACCAGTCCCCCGTTGTCCACCCAGGCGTCGGTCCCGGCGTTGTAGACCAGGACCCGGCCGGGCTCGGCGGGATTCGTCGCGACGTCGAGGGCGACGTCTCCGCGGGTGAAGCAGAACAGCGGCTGCAGGTCGATCTTGCTCCACGACGTGCAGTCCCGTTGCCGGGCGGTCGAACGCTCGTAGCCGGCCGGCACCGGTGCAGTGGCCGGGTCGGCGCTGGCGGGCGCCGGCAGCAGCGCGACCGTGGTGGCGACCGCGAGCCCGACGGCTGCCGCCGCCCGGGCCGAGCGCGCCCACACCCTCGCCGTCACCCCCACACCGTAGGCGGTCGTCGGCCGGCCGCGGCAGCCGCGCCCGGTCAGCGGCCGTGGGGCGGGACCGGGCGTCGTCGACCGGATTCGGGGGCGTGGTGCTGCTAGACCACCTGCAGCGCGTGCGGCCGGTGGTTCAACCGGATCGCGCCGTCGGCGCCGCACACGACGATGTCCTCGATCCGGGCGCCGTGCCGGCCGGGCAGGTAGACGCCGGGCTCCACGGAGAACGCCATACCGACCGCGAGCGGCTCGGTGTTGCCGGCCACGATGTACGGCTCCTCATGCGTCTCCAGTCCGATGCCGTGCCCGGTGCGGTGGATGAACGCCGCGCCGAAACCGGCCGCGGTGAGCACGTCACGGGCCGCCGCGTCGACCTGCTCGCAGGTCACGCCCGGCCGTACCACCGCGACTGCCGCCTGCTGCGCCTCCTGCAGGGCGCCGTAGTAGGCCAGGAAGTCCGCGGGCGGGTCGCCGACGCAGTACGTCCGGGTCTCGTCGCTGCAGTAGCCGTCGGGCATGGTGCCGCCGATGTCCACGACGACCGGGTCCCCCGGCTGGATCACCCGGTCGCTCACCTCGTGATGTGGGCTGGCGCCGTTGGGGCCGCTGCCCACGATGACGAAGTCCACCTGGACGTGCCCGGCGGCGAGGATCGCGTCGGCGATGTCGCGTCCCACCTCGCGTTCGGTCCGGCCGGCGCGCAGCAGCGTCGGGACCAGCTCGTGCACCCGGTCGATCGCCACACCGGCCCGCTCGAGTGCCGCGACCTCGTCCTCGGTCTTGCGCATCCGCAACTCCCGCAGGACCACCGAACCGGGCACCTGGCGGGCCCGCGGCATCGCGGCCTGCAGCCGGAGCACCTTCTCCGCCCACATCCGGTTGTCCACGGCCACCACGCCGTCGACGGCGGCGGAACCCACCGCCGCGGCGACCAGGGCGTAGGGGTCGTCGGTCTCCTCCCAGGTGCGCACCGGCAGGCCGAGGGCGGACACCGGGCTCGCCTCGGCCGCGGCCCGCTCCAGCGCGGGGGCGACCAGGACCGGCTCACCGGCGGCCGGCACCACCAGGCAGGTCAGCCGCTCCAACGCCTTGGCGTCGTAGCCGGTGAGGTAGCGCAGGTCAGGCCCCGGCGTGACCAGCAGCGCCGCGAGGCCCTGCTGCGCCACCGAGGCGGCGGCCGCAGCCAGCCGGGCGTGCAGGTCGGCCGACGGCGGGTGCGGCGGGGCGGTCACGCGCGTCACCGTACGCGAGGATGCCGGGCGTGACCGACCGCCCTGACCGGCTCATGCTGCTGGACTCCGCCTCGTTGTACTTCCGTGCCTACTACGGCGTCCCGGACTCGGTGACCGCCCCCGACGGGATGCCGGTCAACGCCGTACGCGGCCTGCTCGACTTCGTGGCCCGGCTGGTCACCGACCGTCGCCCGACTCGGCTGGTCGCCTGCTGGGACGACGACTGGCGCCCGCAGTGGCGGGTCGACCTGATCCCGTCGTACAAGGCGCACCGGGTCGCCGCCGACGAACCGGTGGTCGCCCCGGCGGCGCTCGTGGCCTCCGATCCAGTGGCGTCCGACCCCGTGGCGTCCGATCCCGTGGCGTTCGATGCGGCGTTCGCGGAGGAGGTGCCCGATCCGCTGTCCGCGCAGGTCCCCGTGATCGCCGCCGTGCTCGCCGCGCTGGGCATCGCGCGGGTCGGTGCCCTCGGGTACGAGGCCGACGACGTCATCGGCACGCTGGCGGCCCGGGCCCGGTGCCCGGTCGACGTGGTCACCGGTGACCGCGACCTGTTCCAGCTGGTGGACGACGAGCGGGGCGTCCGGGTGCTCTACACCGCCCGCGGTGTCGGCAACCACGAGGTGGTGACCGAAGCGGTCGTGGCCGCCAAGTACGGCATCCCCTCGCGTCGATACGCCGACTTCGCGGCGCTGCGCGGCGACCCGTCCGACGGGCTGCCCGGCGTCCCCGGCATCGGGGACAAGACCGCGGCGGCGCTGCTGACCGCGTACGGCGACCTGGCGGGCATCCTCGCCGCGGCGGACCGGCCGGTGCCGGACAAGGCGATGCGCCCGGCGGTCCGTGCCCGCCTGCTGGCCGCCGCCGACTACCTCGCGGTGGCACCGACGGTGGTCGCCGTGGCCACCGATGTCGACCTGCCGGAACTCCCCGACCTGCTGCCGCGGTCGCCGGCCGACCCCGACGCCCTGCTCGCACTGGCCGAGCGCTACGGCCTGCACGGCAGCGTGACTCGGGTGCTCACCGCGTTGTCCGCCGCCACGTGCTGACGTCGACGCCGGGTCGCGCCGACGTTCGACGTACCCGACGTTCGACGTACCCGGCGTTCGACGTACCCGGCGTTCGACGTACCCGAGTTCGACGTCTTGGGTGCTGCCGCGGCTCAGGAGGAGGCGAGCTGGGCCAGCAGGAACACGTTGATGGCGGTGATCAGGCCCGCGCCGATCGCCGCGAACACCGTGGTGCGCGTGCGGTTGACGTAGCGGCCCATCACGCTGGAGCGGGACGTGAACCAGATCAACGGGATCAGCGCGAACGGGATTGCGATGGACAGCACGACCTGGGAGATGACCAGGGCGTTTGTCGGGTCGGTCCCGACGAGCAGGACCAGCAACGCCGGCGCCAGCGTGATCAGCCGCCGCAGCAGCAGCGGGATCTGGCGCTGCAGAAAGCCTTTCATGATCATGTCGCCGGCGTAGGTCCCGACTCCGGACGCTGCCAGGCCCGAGATCAGCAGCGCTACGGCGAACAGCAACGCCGCGAACGGCCCGACGTACGTGCTCAGCGCGGCATGCACCGCTTCCAGCGAGTCGTCGGGCAGCACACCGTCCAGCGCCCCGGCAGCGGTCAGCAGCATGCCGAGGTTCACGAAGCCGGCGATGCCCAGGGCGACGACGATGTCGGTCCGCTGGGTCCGCAGCTGCCGGTTGCGGGACACCGCATCTCCGGGGTTGCGCCGTGAGGTGAGCCCCGAGTGCAGGTAGATCACGTGCGGCATCACCGTGGCGCCGAGGATGCCGCAGGCCAGCAGGACGCCGGTGTCGTCACCGAAGCCCGGCACCAGCCCGGCGGCGAAGCCGGGCCCGTCCACGCCGACCTGGAGGACCTGCATCGCCACCGCCGCGACGATGACCAGCAGGAGCAGTCCGATGACGATCTCGAACGGCCGGTAGCCCGCCGCGGTCAACGACAGCAGCACCATGGCGATGACGCCGGTGATGACGCCGCCGGCGACCAACGGGATGCCGAACAACAGATTCAGCGCGATAGCGCCACCGATGACCTCGGCGATGTCGGTGGCCATGGCGACCAGTTCGCCCTGCGCCCACAGGAAGCGGGTGAGCGGCCGGGGCAGGTGTTCCCGGCACAGTTCCGGCAGGCTGCGTCCGGTGGCCAGGCCGAGTTTTGCCGTCAACGACTGCACGAACATCGCCATGATGTTGGCGGCCAGCACCACCCAGACCAGGGTGTAGCCCAACGTCGAGCCCGCCACGTAGTTCGTGGCGAAGTTCCCCGGGTCGACGTAGGCGATGGCGGCGACGAAGGACGGCCCGACCAGCAGCGCCAGCGGGCGCGGCCGGGTCGGTCGCGGGATCAGACTGCGGAACAAGGACGGACCCCTCGCCACGTCGTGAATGGGCAGTGGTGGATCGGCTGTACTGAGTCGGCTATGCGTGACGCAGCTGCTGTGTGACGGCTGGCCACGGAGTATGCCGTGGCGGCTCAGCCGACGGAGCTGCGGGCTACCACCCCGCGCACCATCGCGTCACCGGCGGTGCGGGCCGCGGCACCGGTCGGGCTGTGCGGGCCGGCCGCTACCGCGATCTGGCCGAGCAGGTCCACCACCTGCTTGGCCCACCGGACGAAGTCGCCGGGGGTGAGGTCGGCGTCGGCGAGGACGGCGTCCAGCCGGTGGCCGCTGGCCCAGCGGTAGGCCGCCCAGCAGAAACCCAGGTCGGGCTCGCGGACGAACGCCAGGCCGTGCTCGGCCTCGACGGCCTCGAGCTCCGCCCAGGTGCGCTGAAGTGCGGTGACCGCCTCGCGGGCC
The DNA here is from genome assembly GCA_004297305.1 of Actinomycetota bacterium. Classification (NCBI taxonomy): domain Bacteria; kingdom Bacillati; phylum Actinomycetota; species Actinomycetota bacterium. Next base: position 367,828 of record SCTR01000007.1, on the reverse strand, counting down.
CGCCCTCCGGGCAACCGGGGCGGCGCGGCGTCGTCGGCCTGGCGGCTCTCGTACACCAGCGCGGAGCACGCCGCTGCCAGCTCCGGCGGGGTCAGCCCGTCCCACGCCCCGTCCCGCAGGCACTGTGCGGCCAGCAGGTCGCTCTCGGAGTACAGCCGCGCCAGCACCAGGCCGTCGGCGGTCACCTGTAGCTGGTCGCCCTCGCCGTGCAGGTAGCCGAGGGCCTCCAGCACCTGACAGACCCGATCGAACTGTCGCGCAATCGAATTCGTCCGGCCCTCGACCCGTCGTTGCAGGTCGTCGGTCTCTCGCCGTAGCCGGTAGTAGCGCTCCGCCCAGCGCGCGTGGTGTTCCCGCTCGTCGCAGCCGTGGCACGGGTGCTGCCGGATCCGGCTGCGCAGGTCGGCGATGGCGGCGTCGTCGCCGGCGTCGGAGCGGGAACGGGTCCGGCGCGGTGGCGGTACGTCGGCCACCCGGGCCCGCAGCGCCGCGGCCAGATCCTTACGTGCCGTGGCGGACCGGGCGTTGAACGACCGCGGGATCCGTAGCCGGTCGACCGGTTCCACCGGGATCGGGAAGTCGACCACCGACAGCCGTTTGGTCTGTCGGTCCGCGGTGAGCACGAAGGGCCGTGGGTCGCCGTCGGCGGCGTCGAGACCGGGGTCGAGCACCACGGCCGGCCCGGCCCGGCGGCCGCTCGGGACGAAGATCACGTCGCCGGGCCGCAGCCGGGCGAGTGCCTCGGTGGTCGCGGTCCGCCGGCGGGCAGCGCCGTGGCGGGCCAGTTCGCGTTCTCGGCGGGTCAGTTCGTGCCGCAGGTCGGCGTACGCCGCGAAATCGCCCAGGTGACACGTCATCGCCGCGCGGTAACCGTCGAGCGCCTCGGTGTTCCGCCGTACCTGGGCGGCGAGCCCGACGACCGCACGGTCGGCCTGGAACTGCGCGAACGAGGTCTCCAGGACCTCCCGGGAGGCGTGCCGGCCCAGCCGGGAGACGAGGTTGACCGCCATGTTGTACGACGGCCGGAAACTCGACCGCAGCGGATACGTCCGCGCCGAGGCCAGGCCGGCCACCGTCCGGGGGTCCAGCTGCGGGGCCCACAGCACGACCGCGTGACCCTCGACGTCGATGCCCCGCCGGCCGGCGCGGCCGGTCAACTGGGTGTACTCCCCCGGCGTCACGTCGACGTGCGCCTCGCCGTTCCACTTGACCAGCCGTTCCAGCACCACGGACCGGGCCGGCATGTTGATGCCGAGCGCCAGCGTCTCGGTGGCGAACACAGCCTTGACCCAGCCGCGCTGGAACAGTTCCTCGACCACTTCCTTGAAGGTCGGCAGCATCCCGGCGTGGTGGGCGGCGATCCCCCGCTCCAGCCCGGTCAGCCACTCGCCGTACCCGAGCACTGCCAGGTCCTCGTCGGGGATGTCGGCGCACCGCTGCTCGACGAGGTCGCGGATCTCGATCCGTTCGGCCGGCGTGGTCAGACGGATGCCGGCGGCCAGGCACTGACTCACTGCGGCGTCGCAGCCGGCCCTGCTGAAGATGAAGGTGATCGCCGGCAGCAGTCCTTCCCGATCGAGCCGGGTGATGACGTCGGCCCGGCTCGGGCCGTGGTGCCGACGGCCACCACGGCGGCCGTGGCGGCTGCGGGTGTCCCGTAACCGCTCGTCGCGCTGGGCTTCCCGGGCGATCCGGACGAGTTCGGGATTGACGTGCTCCTGGTCGTCGTCGACGAACAGGTCGAGCAGGCGCTGCCCGGCGATGACGTGCTGCCACAACGGGACCGGGCGATGCTCCTCCACCACCACCGTGGTGTCGCCGCGTACGGTCCCGAGCCATTCGCCGAACTCCTCGGCGTTGCTCACCGTCGCGGACAGCGCGACGACCGTCACTCGTTCGGGGAGGTGAATGATCACCTCTTCCCACACCGCACCGCGGGACCGGTCGGCCAGGTAGTGCACCTCGTCCATGACCACGTACGACAGGTGGTCCAGGGTCGCCGAGCCCGCGTAGAGCATGTTGCGCAGGACCTCGGTCGTCATCACCACGACGGGCGCTTCCCCGTTGATGGCGTTGTCACCGGTGAGCAGCCCGACCGCGGCGGCGCCGTACCGCTCGACGAGGTCGTGGTACTTCTGGTTCGACAGCGCCTTGATCGGTGTGGTGTAGAAGCACTTGCGCCCCTCGGCCAGCGCGAGGTGGACCGCGAACTCGCCGACCACGGTCTTGCCGGCCCCGGTCGGCGCGGCCACCAGGACGCCGTGACCGGCCTCCAACGCGCGGCAGGCCTGCTCCTGGAACGGGTCCAGGCCGAAGTCGAACATCCCCCGGAAAGCGGCGAGCTGGGTTCGGGCGTCTGCGGCGCGTACCCGGGAGGCGGCGTACCGCTCGGCGGGCGAGCTCATGCCCTAGAGGCTACGCATCCGACGGCTCACCGCTCGGGGAGGTCCAACGGGACTGGTGCTCGCGGAGGTCCAACGGGGCTCAGTGCTCCGGCAGGTCCAACGGAGACGCCTCGTCGTCCGACCACTCGTCCTGCGGCCGCCGTCGCCGGGCCCGGCGGCGGTCGTTGAGCAGCATGATCCCGGTGGCGAGCGCGGTGAACGCGAGCATGGGCAGCACGAGCAGCGCCATCGGGCCGGGGTCCGTCGTCGGGGTGGCGACGGCGGCGAACCCGACGATGCCGACCACGATCGCGCGCCACCACTGGACCATCTTGCGGCCCGGCAGGATCGACGCGAGGTTCAGCACGACGGCGACCAAGGGCGCGAGGAAGGCGACACCGAAGGCCAACTCGGTGCGGATGAAGAAGTTCAGGTACGTCGAGACGTCCAGGAGGTTGGACACCCCGGTCGGGGTGAAGTCCAGGAAGAACGCGTAGGCGTGCGGCATGGTCAGGTAGGCCAGGGCCATCCCGCCCACGAAGAACGGCGTCGCCGCGACGACGAAGCCGACCGCCCAGCGACGTTCGTGCCGATGCAGGCCCGGGGTGATGAAGCGCCACAGCTGGTACAGCCAGATCGGTGCAGCGATGAGAACCCCTGACACCAGCGCGATCTGGACCTTCAGCGTGAACGGGTCGGCGATGCCGGTGAGGATGAGTTCGACGGTCTGCCCGCGGGCTTTCGCGTCATCGATCACCTGGGTGAACGGCGCAGTGATCCAATCGAAGATCGGCTGGTAGTAGATCCACCCGACGACGGCCGCGGCGAGGATCGCCAGGACCGACCAGAAGACTCGATTACGCAGCTCCCGCAGGTGTTCCACCAGCGTCATCGACCCCGCGGCGGCCGCCGGGTCGGTCACCTTCGCCGGCTTCGGCTGCCGGGTGGAGCGCTTCGCTGCAGTCGCTGCCGCCGGATCGTTACGGCGACGGAACGGCGTGCGGAAGCGGGTTCGTTGCTCGGTGTCGGCCACGGTCACCCGGCCCGGCTGGCGGCGGTCAGCTGTCGGACGGGCGCGGTTCGGCCGCCGGCGTCACGGGTGCCGGCGGCGGCGCCTGGACGACCGGAGCCTGCACTGTCGGTGCTGGTGCCGCCTGCGTCGGTGCTGCGTGCGGAGGGGCGGGCTGGCTCGGGGCCGCCGTAGGCGCCGGTGCGGCCTGGACGGGCGGCAGGACCGGGGTCGACGGCTGCGCCGCGGCGTCCTTGTCGTCGTCGACGAGGCCCTTCGTCTCGGCCTTGAAGATCCGCAGCGACCGGCCGATGCTGCGCGCGGCGTCCGGCAAGCGCTTCGCGCCGAAGAGCAGGACCACGACGACGACGAGCACGATCAGCGGCCAGCCTCGGGGAATCTCGACGGCCAGGGTGTCCATGGGTGATCGACCTTCCGCACAGGTGACCGGGCGAACGCCCGTGCCACCGTCAGCGTACTTCGTGGCCCGTGGACCGACGACAGCCGTCGTCCGGCGGGGTCAAAGGTTCACCGGGCCCACGGCGAAGGTTCACGAAGGGGCGGGCCGGCAGGACCGTCAGGAGCGCTGCCGGCTGCCTTCGGCCAGCAGGACGTCCACGAGCGTGTCGCTGGCGCCGAGCCACAGCGTGAAGTCGAGCAGGTCGTCGTACCCGATCGGTGCTCCATGGTGGCTTTCGAGGGCCTCGGCGGGCACCGTGATCGTCACGATCGTGACACCCGCTCCCCGCAGCAGCCGGACCACCTCGGCGTCGGCCGGCTTGGTCACCCGGTCCTGGCATTCGGGGCACCCGAACGCGTACGTCGCCCAACCGGCGGCCGGGGCATTGGTGACCTGCAGGTCGTCGGCGGTGAGGTCGACATCCCCGCACGTGGGGCACGTGGCCTTGATCGTGGTCATCTGTGCTCCCCTTCCGGCGGTGTTGACGTGCCCATCGGCACGGCAGCGGGAGGGCTTGAGCCCGACTCTCCACCATTCGGACCATTGACGAGGCGTCCTGGCCCGCGACACGCGGGACAATACGTGACGCCGGTCACGTTGCGCGGCGATCATGCCGGGCGACGCGCTGCCGCGCCAGTAGGGCCGCTGATCGCGCTGAGCTTCGGCTCAGTTCCGGGCGCGGCGGGGTCGCCCGGCGGCCGTACTCCCGCCCGCCCCAGTCGCGGCCGTACTCCCGCTCGTCTCAGTCGCGGCCGGGCAGTGGTTCGCCGTAACCCGCGAGTGCCTCAGCGGCAGCGGCGCGTACCGCCTCGGCCAACTCGGGCGGCTCGACGACCCGCAGCGCGCCGCCCAGCCGCAGCGCCAGCCGGACTGCCCAGCGCGGATCGCTGACCGGTGCGGTGATCCGTAGCCGGCCGTCCGGCAACTCCTCGACGGAGTCCACGGCCATCTGGTCGACCACCCACTGCGCGGCCGGTTCGACCTCCAGCACCGCCGGCGGCCCGTCGGGACGCAGCCCACGATCGGAGTCCAGCGACGGCTGCGCGCCGGCCGGCAGCGCCGCGGCTTCGTCGAGGACCTCCGCGCTCAGCACCCGGTCGAGGCGGAAGGTACGCCGTTCCTCCGCGAGGCGGCACCAGCCCTGCAGGTAGGTCCGGCCCTCCACCGCGAGCACGGCGATCGGGTCCACGTCACGGTCGGTGACCTCGTCGCGTGCCGGCGACAGGTAGCGCAGTCGCACCACCCGGTTCTCGCGTACGGCGCGCTCGACGGTGTCCGCCACGCCCTCGGGCACGTCGAGTGCCACGGTCACCTGCGCGGCACCGGCCGCGGCCTCCCCCGCTGCCGCTTCGAGTTTGGCCATGACCGATTGCAACGCTGCCCGATCGTGGTCGCCGGGGACCTGCGCGAGGTACCGCAGCGCGACCAGCAGCGCCATGGCCTCGTCCGGTGACAGCCGCATCGGCCGGCCGATGGTCTGCGGATCGAGCACGTGCACGTGACCGGTCTCGTCCCAGAACTGGATATCGACGAGTTGGTCGGGTTGGTGGCCCGGCAACCCCGTCACGATGAGCAGCCACAAGTCGTCCTGCAACTGCTTCTCCGACACCCCGAAATGGGCTGCGGCCTCGGCGATCGTCACGCCGTCGTGAGCGACCAGCCACGGAACCAGATCCAGCAGCCGTGACAACCGCGCTGCGCTGCGGTTGGCCGCCCCCGCGTCGACCTGTCTGGCCTTGACCGGCTTGGCCTTCGCGGGGCTCATGCGCCCGCCACCGCTCGCAGCCGCCGGAGGACGGCCGCGCGAACCTCGGGCGGGTCCAGCACGATCGCTGCCGCCCCCACTTCGGCGACCGCTGCGGCGATCTGCTCCTCGTCGCGGTAGTCGACGGTGACCACGTCGTGCTCCGGCCCGGTCTCCAGCGCTGCGGCCCGAATCCGCAAGGCGTGTCCGGCGCTGTGCCGCAATTGGATCCGGGCCTGTCCAGCGACGGGGGCGTCCGGCTCGAAGGAGCGCGTCAGCAGCGCCGGCACGTCGATGTCGGCCGGGATCTCGTAGCTGCCGGCGGGTCCGTCCACGGTCACCTCGCCGTACACCCGGGACAGCCGGAACGCCCGGGTCGCGTCGCGCGCCAGGTCGTGGCCAACGACGTACCACCGCCCTCGCCGGGACGCCACCCCCCACGGCTGCACCCGTCGCCGCTCGCCGGCGCTCTGGTCCGGTCGGCGGTACTCGAACGTCACCGGCGTACGGCGCCGGACCGCGTCCAGCAGCGGGAGAAAGGCCGGGTCGGGCGCGGCGACCCGGGACCGAACCCCGAGCTCGCCGACGGTGGCGACGCCGCCGCCGGCTGCTTCGAGTTTGCGCAATGCACTGGTGGCCGCGGGCCCCAGGCTGGCCTGTTCCCACACCTGGGCGGCCAGCCCGAGTACGGAGTACTCAGCCGGGGTCACCGTCAGGTCGGGCAGGGCGTAGTCGTCCCGCGCGATCCGGTACCCCTCGACCTCGCCGGCCGAGGTCGTCACCGTCTCGACCGGCACGCCCATCGACCGCAGCTCGTCCTTGTCCCGCTCGAACATCCGCTCGAACGCCTCTGCCGACGGACTTTCGCGGTAGTCCACCAGGGAGGCGCGCACCTCGGCCCGCGACATCGGTTGGGACGAGGCCATCAGGCAGAACAGCAGGTTGAGGAGACGTTCGGTGCGGGGCGCGGACATGGTTCAGGAGACGCCGAGGAGGTCGATCACGAAGACGAGCGTGCGCCCCGAGAGCCGGTGCCCGCCGGATTCGCCGTACGCCAGCCGCGGCGGCACGATCAGCTGTCGCCGGCCGCCGATCTGCATGCCCGGAATGCCTTCCTGCCAGCCGGGAATGAGGCTACGCAGCGGGAAGTCGATGGGCTCGCCGCGATTGTAGGAGGAGTCGAATTCTTCGCCGGACTCGAAATCCACGCCGACGTAGTGCACGAGCACCTTGGCGCCCGGCAACGCGGTCTCGCCGTCGCCGATGACGAGGTCGGTGACGACGAGTTCCTCCGGGGCGGGACCCTCGATGAAGTCGATCTCCGGCTTGCTGGTCAACGTGCCTCTCCTTCGAATGTGGTGCTGGCTGACGAATCTGGCACGGTCGGATGAAGCCGTGTTACATGCTGGCGATCAGTTTGTCGACCCGTTCGTCGACCGCGCGGAACGGGTCCTTGCACAGCACCGTGCGCTGTGCCTGGTCGTTCAGTTTCAAATGCACCCAGTCGACGGTGAAGTCGCGGCGGCGTTCCTGTGCCCGCTTGATGAACTCGCCGCGCAGCCGGGCCCGGGTGGTCTGCGGCGGTACCGACTTGGCCTCGAACGTGGCGACGTCGGCGGTGACGCGTTCGACCTCGTCCCGGCGCTGCAACAGGTAGTACAGGCCCCGGGTGCGGGTGATGTCGTGGTAGGCCAGGTCGAGTTGGGCGATCCGCGCGCTGGACAACGTCAGATCGTGCCGGTCCATATAGCGCTGCAGCAGCGAAAGCTTGATGACCCAGTCGATCTCGCGGTCCACGAGGGTCAGATCGCCGGTGTCGACGGCCTTCAGCGTCCGTCCCCACAGTTCCAGCACCCGGGCGGGGATCGACGTCGGATCGTCGGTCAGGCCACGGCGGGTGCAGAAGTCCACTGCGCGCTCGTAATACTCGCCCTGGATCTGCAACGCCGACAGTTCCCGGCCGTTGGCCAGCCGGACGAGCCGGCGGCCCGTCGGATCGTGACTGATCTCGCGAATGGCCCGGATCGGGTTCTCCAGGGTCATGTCCCGCAACACGGTCCCGGATTCCAGCATGCGCAGTACCAGGTCGGTGGCGCCCACCTTGAGCATCGTGGTCGTCTCGCTCATCGACGAGTCCCCGACGATGACGTGCAGCCGGCGGTACCGCTCGGCGTCCGCGTGCGGCTCGTCGCGGGTATTGATGATCGGCCGCGAACGCGTCGTGGCGCTGGACACGCCTTCCCAGATGTGTTCGGCACGCTGGCTGACGCAGTAGACGGCCCCGCGCGGGGTCTGCAACACCTTGCCGGCGCCGACGACGATCTGGCGGGACACCAGGAACGGGATGAGCGCGTCGGCGAGCCGGCCGAACTCGCCGTGCCGGGCGACCAGGTAGTTCTCGTGGCAGCCGTAGGAGTTGCCGGCGGAGTCGGTGTTGTTCTTGAACAGGTAGACCTCGCCCGCGATGCCCTCTTCGGCCAGTCGCTTCTCGGCGTCGACGAGCAGGCTCTCCAGGATCCGCTCTCCCGCCTTGTCGTGTGTGACGAGTCCGGCGATGTCGTCGCACTCCGGCGTCGCGTACTCCGGATGACTGCCGACGTCGAGATAGAGCCGCGCACCGTTGGACAGGAAGACGTTGCTGCTGCGCCCCCAGGACACGACCCGCCGGAACAGGTAGCGGGCTACCTCGTCCGGCGAGAGCCGCCGCTGACCGCGGAACGTGCACGTGACGCCGTACTCCGTCTCGAGCCCGAAGATCCGCCGGTCCACGCGCCCACCCTAGTTCGCCACCGTGCCGCCGGTGGCGTGACGCAGCGGCAGCGGCAGCGGCACGGCGTGCGGTACGGCGTGACCCGCAAGGCGAGGCGCGACGAGGTAGGGACGTTACGGCCTGATCGCGGCGCGGCCGGTTGGGCGATGCGCCGGGCGATGGGCGCGGGCCGAGGCGGGGGAGGTGGCGCGGTGGGACCGGGCCCGGGGCCGAGGCGACGGAGGTGGCGCGGTGGGACGGGGCCGGGGGCTGAGGTGGCGCGGTGGGACCGGGCCGGGGGGCAGGCGACGGACGTGGCTGGGTCGGACCGGCGCGGGGCCGCGGTGGGACGGGCGGGGCTGGGTGCGGGCCCGGGGCGATGGAGGTGGGACGGGCGCGTACCGATGGGCGCGCGGGATAGGCGCGGCTGACGAGGCCGAGGCCGGGCCGCACCCGGGCGGAGCACGGCATCCGGATGGTGGCGGGACTGCGACGGGCCACACCCGCATCCCGAGCGAAATGTCGTGATGGCCCGTGGCTGGACCGGTTGAGCCGATGGCTGAGTAGGCCGAGCGGTGGCCGAGCCTCGCCCCATCACGCGCCCCGGTCGAGCCACCCCACACCGCACGACGCGCCGAGTACGCCGAGCCATTCGGTGGCACGCCGCGGCTCGCCACCACGCACTTCGCACGCCGAACCGTCGAGGGCCACCGGCCACCCGCCGTACCGCGGCGGAGTGTCGATGCACGTCCTGCGCGTGCCGCCGCACCGGAGTGGCCGAGCATTGCCCGGCTGTCCGCCGTCGCTGTCCGTGTGGCGCCGCCCCGACCTCGGCCGGCGGGGCGTGATGTGTGACCTGCTCGTGGCGCCGCTTGGGCATCGGTCGGGCGTGCGCGGATGTGCACTGCTCCTCGCGACGACGCGGACCCGGCCGCGACTGAGCCGCTCTCACTGTGCCGCTCTCATCGGATCCGCGGTCCGTCTGCGACCGTTGTTCAGGTCGGGGCATTCGTAGATGTCGCTGTCAAGTCCCTGCGCCGATCTGTGGATCGGATCGACTGTGCCGCAACCAGTCTGTGGAACCGGAACGACCGAAGGACTGTCGGAGGGGCGGTCTACGGTGGTGCCGTCAGATTGGTTCGGCGACTCCGTGTGGTGCGGGGCCGCTCCGGCGCCGAGGGGGATGGCGTATGTCGGTCGACGTCGTACTCCGAAGGCCCGTCGGCGCGCTGCTGGCGGAGTTGCACTCGCTGCTCGATGAGCTCAACGCCGCTGACATCGCAGGCGAGGTGGCGGCGTCGGCGCCGGCCGGCGTCACCGCTCTGGCGGCCGACATCGTGCGCGCTCGCCATCGGATCGAGGCGGCGGAGGCAACGGTCCTGGCGAGACTGGCGGACACCGGCGTCCCTGCCGCCGCCGGCTTAACGCCGGCCGGCTGGGTCCGGCGGGCGACCCGCCTCGATCACAGTCCGGCGGCCGCTCGGCTTCGGCTCGGCGAGGGTCTGCGATCCCTTCCCCGGTTCGCAGCGGCGTTCGCGGCCGGGCAGATCGGTTCGGCGCACGTCCGGGTGCTGGCTCGCGTGTGCGACGGCAACGAGGCCCGCCGGGCATCGTTGCCTGACCTTGAGCCGATTCTGGTCGAGGAGGCAAAAGCTCTGCCTCCCAAGGAATTCGCTCGGGTGGTCGCCCGATGGGTGCACACCGTCGATGCAGCCGGCATGGTGGCCGACGAGCTGCGCGTGCGCGAGCGGGCCTACCTGCACGTCTCGGCGACGTACGGCGGGATGGTCGCGGTCGACGGCATGCTGGACCCGGAGAGCGGTGCCGTCCTGCTTGCCGCGCTGGCGGCCGCACGCGAGCGTCTGTACGCCGACAGCGACGGGTCGAAGCGCGCCGAGTGGATCCGCGAACCGTTGTCGCGACGGAACGTCGCTGCCGTCCGGCTGCTCGCCGACAGCGCCGTCGCCACGATGGGTACCGACCGCCTGGGACTCGTCGACGGACTGCGGCCCACCGTGTTCGTGACGATGGACGTCGAGACCTTGATGCGTCAGAGTCGAAATGTGGCCGGCCTGCCAGAGGCAGGTGGCCTGCGAGGCGTGCCCGGCCAGCACGAGCCCCCCGATCCCGCGACAGCGACGGCTTGCCCGCGACGAGGACAGACGGATGCCCACGCTCGGGCGATCTGGGATCAGCCCGTCCATGAGGACAAGCAGGACCGGGAGCAACAGCCGGGACGAGCGCAGGGCCAAGGGCAAGAGCCGGAACCGGCGCAGGGGCAACGGCACGTGATGCTGTCGGAGCAGGGGCAAGGGCCAGAGCCGGAACCGGCGCAAGGGCAAGGGCAAAAGTCAGAGCCGGAACCGGCGCAAGGGCAAGGGCAAGGGCAAGGGCCAGAGCTGGTGCGGGTGCATGAGCCCGGACCCGAGCCGGGGCGGTGGCGGGAGACCACGGCACGGGAGTTCCGGCAGGTGGTCGGCGGCCCAGCAGGGGGCCGCGTTGGTCGGCGTGCGCTCGTTATCCGTTCCGGCGCCCCGCCCGGCGAGCGACCGGCCGTGCTCCATCTCGTGGCGCCCGGTTCGGACAGCGGTCCGGCGCCGCAGACGACTCTCATCACCGCAGCAATGGCGCGCCGGCTGGCTTGTGATGCTGGGATCGTGCCGGTCGTGCTCGGTTCCGCTGGCGTGCCGCTCGACCTGGGCCGGGCTACCCGAACTGTCAGCGGCGGCCAGCGTAAGGCGGTCTGGTTGCGGGATCAGCACTGCCGATTCCCCGGGTGCGACCGTGGGATTGCTGAGGTCCACCACATCGTCGAGTGGTCTCGCGGCGGCAAGACGGACCTGGCGAATCTGCTCGGACTCTGCCTGCGGCACCACCATGCCGTCCACGAAGGCGGTTGGCGGCTCAGTGGATCGGCGGCTGCCCCGTACTTCCGGCGCCCCGGCGAACCCGGCTAGCTAGATGATGCCGGGGTCGCCCACTGGGCCGGTCTCAGTGGGGCCGGCGGGGCCGGCGGGGGTGTCGTCCTCGACTCCCAGGAGGCTGGCGAGGCGCGCCCCGGCCAGACGTCGGAACTTCCGGCCCGGCCGCGCACGGTCGAGGATCGCGGCCTCCAGCTGTGACGGCGTGAGCGTACGAGGCTCGCCGTTGCCGGACGGCCCGGCGAGGGCGAGCTGGTCGACCGACAACCGCAATGCCTGGTCGAGGCTGAGCCCTGGCGCCCAGCGCTCGGTCAGCGCGGCGGTCAGTTGCTCAGCCTGCCCGCCCATGGCGACGAATCCGTGTTCGTCGGCCACCGAGCCGTCGAAGGTCAGCCGGTAGAGCTGGTCGCCGTCGGGGGTGTCGCCGACTTCGGCGACGACGATCTCGACCTCGTACGGCTTCGGCGTCTCCGTGAAGATCGTCCCCAGCGTCTGGGCATAGGCATTGGCCAGGCTCCGGACGGTGACGTCGCGTCGGTCGTACGAATACCCGCGCAGGTCAGCCAGTCGAACGCCGGCGACGCGGAGATTCTCGAACTCGTTGTACTTGCCCACCGCGGCGAAGGCCAGCCGGTCGTAGATCTCCGAGACCTTGTGCAGCGCGCGGGACGGGTTCTCCGCGACGAACAGGATGCCGCCGTCGTACTGCACGACCACGACGCTGCGGCCGCGCGCGATCCCCTTGCGCGCGTAGTCGGCCTTGTCCTTCATGATCTGCTCGGGCGAGACGTAGAAGGGCACGCTCACAGTGGTCTCTCCTCAGGCAGGTCGCGGCAGGTAGGCAGCGGGACCGGTCGTGGGCCGGCGGTGGGTTCGTCTCGGCGGGCGGTTCTTGTCAGCGGGTGGGTTCGTCTCAGCGGGCGGGGTCGAGTAGGCGCGGCACGTCAGCGACGGCTCGCGTGTGGACTGTGCCGACCTCGGCGGCGACGGCTCGCGTGCGGCCTGTGCCGACCCCGGCGGCAACGGCTCGCGTGTGGACTGTGCCGACCGCGTTCGGAATGGCGGGCATGTCAGGACCGCGGCAGGGGTGCGTGAGGTCCGTCAGGTGACGCGAGCCGCGCTTCAAGGACCGAGCGCACCAGCGGCTCGACCGTGGCGTCGGGAAGCCGCCGGAAGCCGTCGACGTCCACGATGGTGATCACCGGGTAGATCCGGCGGGTCAGATCCGGTCCCCCGGTCGCCGAGTCGTCGTCGGCAGCGTCGTACAGCGCCTCGACCACGACCCGGACCGCGTCGGTCTCGGTGAGGTCGCGCTGGTACAGCTTCTTCAAGGCGCCCCGGGCGAACAGCGAACCGGACCCGACCGAGTAGTAGGAATGCTCTTCGTAGCGGCCGCCGGTCACGTCGTACGAGAAGATCCGGCCGTCGCCGCTGAACAGGTCGTACCCCGCGAACAGGGGTACGACCGCCAGGCCCTGCATCGCCATTCCGAGGTTGCCGCGCAGCAGCGTCGACAAGCGATTCGCCTTGCCGTCCAACGAAAGTTGCGCGCCCTCGATCTTCTCGTAGTGCTCCAGTTCGACCTGGAAGAGGCGGACCAGTTCGACGGCGAGCCCGGCTGTCCCGGCGATGCCGACCGCGGAGTGCTCGTCGGCGGGGAACACCTTCTCGATGTCGCGCTGAGCGATGATGTTGCCCATCGTCGCGCGCCGGTCGCCGGCCAGGACGACCCCGCCGGGGTACGTCACCGCGACGATCGTCGTCCCGTGCGGTACCGCCGGCGTGCTTCCCGTGCCGAAGCCCGGCCGGCCGTCAGGCAGCAGCGTCGGGGCGTGGTCGCGGAGGAACTCGCTGAACGACGAACCTCCGGGTGTCAGGAACGCCGTGGGCAGCCCACCCGGCGTCCGGGACGGGTCCATCGGGCTCATTCCCCGCCCTTCTGGACGAAGGAGCGGACGAAGTCCTCGGCGTTCTCCTCGAGCACTTCGTCGATCTCGTCAAGGATCGAGTCGACGTCCGCATCGAGGTCCGCCTTGCGGGCCGCAGCATCGGCTGCCCGCTCGTCGACCTCGGCGACCTCGTCCTCGGTCGTCGCCGAGCGGCGCTGCTCGCTGTTGTCCTGGGTCGCCATAGCGCCTCCTCGTGCTGCTGCGCCGTCCCGGCATCGGGAAGGCACTCCGGTCCGGGCACCTGGTCGGCAACGCCGTCGGCACCCGACGTACCACGGACGAACACGGCGACCCTACCCATCGTGGTGCAACGAAACCGAACCAAGTCCGGAGCCCGGCTGTTCCCGGCGTACGACGTCCCGGACCGCCCCATGCCGTGCTCTCGGCCGCGTCATCCCGGACCGACCACCGCCGTGCTGCCCGGCCGCGGCCGGCGCAGACGTTCCACGGCTTGGGCAAGGCATCGCGCGGCAGGTCCGTGATGGCGCTGGCACAGCGGCGGCTCGGGTCAGGCGACCGGCTTGGGCAGGCGGTGGCCCGGGAAGGGAAGCAGGCGGTGGCCCGGGACTGGAAGGTGGCGGTGCAGCCCGGGAAGGGAAGCTGGCGCAGGTCAGCGGCGGTCGGTCAGCGCACGTACGAGGTCGACGGCGGTCGGGCAGGAGTCGAGCAGGTCGCCGACGTGGGATCTGGTCCCCCGCAGCGGTTCCAGCGTCGGGACCCGCTGCAGGGCGTCACGCCCGGGAATGTCGAAGATCACCGAGTCCCAGGACGCCGCGGTGACGGAATCGCCGTAGCGGCGCAGACACTCACCCCGGAACCAGGCGCGGGTGTCCTCCGGGGGCCGGCTCACCGCGTGGTCGACTTCGGCGTCGGTGGTCAGCCGCAGCAGGTGTCCGCGGTCCTCCAACCGTGCCGCGAGGCCGCGGCCGCGCCGGACGTCGGAGTACTGCAGATCCACCAGGTGCAGGCGCGGTGAGTCCCAGTCCAGCCCGTCCCGGCTGCGGTAGCCCTCGAGGATGGCGAGCTTGGCGACCCAGTCCAGTTCGCGCGACAGCGACATCGGGTCGCTGTCCAGCCGGGTCAGGACCGACTCCCAGCGTGCCAGTACGTCGGCGGTCTGCTCGTCCACGTCCTCGCCGTACCGGTCGTCGACGTACTTGCGCGCCTGCTCGCAGTACTCCAGCTGCAGTTGCACCGCCGTCAGCTTCCGGCCGGACCGCAGCGGGATCAACTGCCGTAGGCCGACGTCGTGCGACACCGCGTGCATCGCCGCGACCGGCCGGTCCGGCATCAGCTGGAGGTCGAGGACACCGTCTTCGATCATCGCCAGGACCAGTGAGGTGGTGCCGAGTTTGAGGTACGTCGAGATCTCGCTGAGGTTGGCGTCGCCGACGATGACGTGCAGCCGGCGGTACCGGTCGGGATCGGCGTGCGGTTCGTCCCGGGTGTTGATGATCGGGCGCTTGAGCGTGGTCTCCAGCCCGACCTCGACCTCGAAGAAGTCGGCCCGCTGCGACAGCTGGAAGCCGTCTCGGCGGCCGTCCTGCCCGAGCCCGACGCGCCCGGCGCCGGTGATCACCTGGCGGCTGACGAAGAACGGCGTGAGATGCCGCACGATGTCGGCGAACGGCGTCTCGCGGCGCATGAGGTAGTTCTCGTGCGTGCCGTACGACGCGCCCTTGTTGTCGGTGTTGTTCTTGTACAGCTGGATCGGACGGGTTCCCGGCACGGCGGCGGCCAGCGCGGCCGCGCGTTCCATGATGCGTTCGCCGGCCTTGTCCCACAGCACCCCGTCGCGTGGGTTGGTCACTTCCGGGCTGGAGTACTCCGGATGGGCGTGGTCGACGTACAGCCGCGCGCCGTTGGTGAGGATGAGGTTGGCCAGGCCGAGGTCTTCGTCGGTGAGCTGCGTCGGGTCGGCGTCAGCCCGGGACATGTCGAAGCCGCGCGCGTCGCGTAGCGGCGTCTCCTCGTCGTAGTCCCAGCGCGGCTTGCCGCGGCGCTCGCCAAGCATGGCCGCGCCATAGGCGTTGACCAGCTGCGAGGAGGTGAGCATGGCGTTGACGTGCGGATGGCCGGGCACGGAGATGCCGTACTCGGTCTCGATGCCCATGACCCGGCGGACGCTCACGCTTCGAGGGTACGGCTCAGCGGTGCGAACTACAGAGCAGTGCGGACTACAGGTACTGACCGGTGTTGGCGACGGTGTCGATGGACCGTCCCGCTTCGGTCCCCTGCTTGCCCTGCACGAGGGTCCGGATGAACACGATGCGCTCGCCCTTCTTGCCGGAGATGCGAGCCCAGTCGTCCGGGTTTGTGGTGTTCGGCAGGTCCTCGTTCTCGCGGAACTCGTCGACGCACGCCGCCAGCATGTGCTGGACCCGGATGCCGCGCTGACCGTGGTCGAGGAAGTCCTTGATGGCCATCTTCTTCGCGCGCGCCACGATGTTCTCGATCATCGCGCCGGAGTTGAAGTCCTTGAAGTACAAGGTCTCCTTGTCGCCGTTGGCGTACGTCACCTCGAGGAATCGGTTGTCCTCGATCTCGGTGTACATGCGCTCGACGGTGCGCTGGATCATCGCGGCGACCGTGGCGGCGCGAGAGCCGCTGTGCTCGGCAAGGTCGTCGGCATGCAGCGGCAGGTCCACCAGGAGGTACTTGGAGAAGATGTCGCTGGCCGCCTGCGCGTCGGGCCGCTCGATCTTGATCTTCACGTCGAGCCGGCCGGGGCGCAGGATCGCCGGGTCGATCATGTCCTCGCGGTTGGAGGCACCGATGACGATGACGTTTTCCAGGCCTTCGACGCCGTCGATCTCGCTGAGCAACTGCGGAACGATCGTGTTCTCCACGTCGCTGGACACCCCGGAGCCGCGGGTGCGGAACAGGGAATCCATCTCGTCGAAGAAGACGATGACCGGCATACCTTCGCTGGCCTTCTCCCGGGCCCGCTGGAAGATCAGCCTGATGTGCCGCTCGGTCTCGCCGACGTACTTGTTGAGCAGTTCCGGGCCCTTGATGTTGAGGAACCAGGAACGGCCCTGTTCGACTCCGGTCTGCTCGGCGACCTTGCGGGCCAACGAGTTCGCGACGGCCTTGGCGATGAGCGTCTTGCCGCAGCCGGGCGGGCCGTACAGCAGGATGCCCTTCGGCGGGGCCAGCTGGTGCTCACGGAACAGGTCCGGGTGCAGGAAGGGCAGCTCGACGGCGTCCTTGATCTGACCGATCTGCGGACCCAGGCCCCCGATGTCCTCGTACCGGATGTCGGGGACCTCTTCGAGGACGAGTTCCTCGACCTCGGACTTCGGGATCCGCTCGTAGACGTACGCCGAGCGAGGCTCCAGCAGCAACGAGTCGCCGGCGCGGATGTTCGCCGAGCGCAGCGGTTCGGCCAGCCGCACCACGCGCTCGTCGTCGGTGTGTCCGATCACCAACGCGCGCTCGCCGTCGTCGAGCAGCTCCTTGAGCATGACGATCTCGCCGACGCGCTCGAAGTGGCGTGCCGCCACGACATTCAGCGCCTCGTTGAGCACGACCTCCTGGCCGGGCCGCAGTTCGGCGGCGTCGACGTCGGGACTGACGACCACCCGCATCTTCCGATTGCCGGTGAACACGTCCACGGTGCCGTCGTCGAAGGCCTCCAGGAACACCCCGTAGCCGCTGGGCGGTTCCGCGAGCCGGTCGACCTCCTGCTTGAGCGTGACGATCTGCTCACGGGCCTCTCGCAGCGTGGCGACGAGGCGCTGGTTCTGCGCGGTCACCGCAGCCAGTTCGGTGTGCAGGGCGTTGAGGCGTTCGTCGACTGTGCGAGCGCGGATCTCGTCGTCGTAGGGCACGGGCTCACCTCCCGGGGCTTTCGACGACCCTACCTAGGAAGTCCCGGCCACCGGGTCCGCATCCGGGTAGGCCCCCTTCGCCGGGCGCGTCCGGCGGGCCGGCAGCACGGTGCCGGGGGCCAGCCGGCGAGTAGTGAGCAGGAAGCCGGTGTGCCCGATCATCCGGTGATCCGGCCGTACGGCAAGCCCTTCCAGGTGCCAGGTCCGCACCAGGCTCTCCTCCGCCCGGCACTCGGTCCAGCGACCATCGGAACGGACGGCCTCGGCGGTTCGCGACAGCTGCGTGGTGGTCGCGACGTACACGACCAGGACTCCCCCGGGCACCAGTGCCGCGGCCGCCGCGTCCAGGCACTCCCACGGCGCGAGCATGTCCAGGATCACCGCGTCGGCCGCCGGCGGCTGTGCGGCCTGCAGGTCGTCCTCCCGCAACTCCCACGAGGCAGGGTCGCCGCCGAACCATCGCGCGACGTTGCGGCGGGCGACTGCCGCGAACTCGGGGCGGCGCTCGTACGAGGTCACCGAGCCCTCGTCGCCGACGGCGCGCAGCAGCGAACACGTCAGCGCGCCGGAGCCGGCACCGGCCTCGACCACGCGGGCGCCGGGGAACAGATCGGCGAGGCCGACGATGCGGGCGGCGTCCTTGGGATAGACCACCGTCGCACCGCGCGGCATCGACAGGACGAAGTCCTGCAGCAGCGGGCGAAGCGCGAGGTACGGCGTCGCCCCGGTGGACACCACCACGACGCCTTCGTCGGATCCGATCAGCTCGTCGTGATCCAGCGCGCCCCGGTGGGTGTGGAACGTCCGGCCCGCCTCCAGCGTGATCGTGTGCATCCGGCCCTTCGGATCGGTGAGCTGGACGAGGTCACCGGGCCGGAAGGGTCCGCGGCCATGCTGCGCCAAGGGGGTCGTCACGACCGCAGAGGCTAGTGCGGTTCATACGGCGTTCCTGCCGGCGAATCGGCGGGACGTCGGACCACAGCGTGCGCCGCCAGTGGACAGCCGTCACTCGCCGCGCGGACCGGCCGTTGGACCGGTGTCGCCGGGCTGCGGGCGGACCGCCGTCACTCGTCGTGCGGACCGGTGCGCAGTTCGTTCTCGACGTCGGCCGTGGTGAGTACGCCGACGACCTGGCGCGAGCCGGCGACCGCGGCCTGTTCCGCTTCGTCGTCGACGACGAGGTACTCGGTGGCCGGATGGGCGGTGACGGCCTCGACCAGGTCGTAGCCGGTCAGCGACGCGGGCAGGACGGCGGTGGGGTGCAACGTACGGGCGACTGCCGAGACCGCCAGCCAGGGCTGCCGGGCCGGCGGTACCGCGGCGATCGCGGCGTCCTCCCCCACGCCGATCGGGCGCCCATCCCGGTCGACGACGACGATCGACCTCGCGCCCGCTGCGGTCATCCGGCGTATCGCCTCGGCCAGCGGCAGGTCAGCATCGACGTTGACTGCGCGGCGCGCGAGCCGCCGTGCCGACAGGCCCGGAATGTGGCGGTTGACGCGCGCCCGCCGCAGGGCGTCCGACGCCCCGGTCCACAGGAACGCCGCGAAGATCGCGGCGACGACGACGAGGCCGAGTGAGGGTCGCACATCGCGAGCGAACGCGAGAGCGAACGGCGTGACGATCATCAGTACCGCCAGACCGCGGCCGGCCCAGCCGGCCACGACGGCGCCCCGGTTCTCCGAGCCCGTCAGCGCCCACACAGCGCTGCGGAGCACCGCCCCGCCGTCGAGCGGGAGGCCAGGCAGCAGGTTGTACAGGCCCATGAACGCGTTGCCCCAGGCCAGAGCCTCCAGGACGACGACGGCTCGGACGTCTAGGGAATCGCCGGTCGCGGCCAGTGCCAGATAGGCCAGCCCGGCCACGGCGAGGGTCGTCAGGGGGCCGGCTGCGGCGATCGCCGCCTCCTTGCCCGGTGCGGGACGAGCCCGTTCGTACTGGGTGAAGCCGCCGAGGACCCACAGCACGATCTTGGTGACGGGGTAGCCGAACGCACGAGCAGCGAAGGCGTGAGCGGCTTCGTGCAGCAGGATCGACAGGTACAGCAGGACGGCGAAAATCACGGCCAGCGCGTACTGCTGGCTGGCCGGTGCGCCGCTGAGCACGAAGTTCGGCGCCCACAGCACGGCGATCAGGGCGACGCCGACCACACCGCTGGCGGGAACGTGGACGGGTACTCCCCACAACCGCAGCAACGGGCCGCGCCCGCCGGCGTACCCCTCACTCATCCCGCCAGGCTACGGGCCGCGGCGGGCACCGGCGTTGGTGTCGTACGGCGCTGCTGTCGTGCGGGTCGTGGTCTCGTGGTGCATGGGTGTCGTAGGGCGTGGGTGTCGTAGGGCGTGGGTGTCGTACCGCCGTCCTACGCTGGCCGCGTGCCAGTGCAGTCGCCGAGTCCGACGCAGTGGGCCAGCCCATCGCCGGCCCAGTCGTTGTCGCCGTCGCGGGCCAGTGACTTCATGACCTGCCCACTGCTGTACCGGTTTCGGGTCGTCGACCGGCTGCCGGAGCGGCCCAGTCCGGCCGCGGTCCGGGGCACGGTGGTGCACGCCGTGCTCGAGTCGCTGTTCGACCTGCCGCCGGCCGACCGGACCCTGCAACGGGCGATCGACCTGGTGCCCCAGGCCTGGGAGCGGGTCGCCGCCGAGCAGCCCGATCTCGCCGAACTGTTGTTCGCCGACCCCGCGGTGCGCCGTACGCCGGTCGCCGCCGACGATGAGTCGGGCGGGAGTGACGCGGGCGGGGGCGGTCCTGCCGGTGGCGAGCGCGCCGCCGGCGATGCGGGCGGTGGCGACTCTGCCGGGGGCGAGTCTGCCGGGGGCGCAGCGGAGTTGCGGGACTGGCTGGACTCCATGGCCCCGCTGCTGACGACGTACTTCGAGCTGGAGGACCCGACCAGGCTGGAGCCGGCCGAACGGGAGATGCGGGTCGAGATCGAGCTGGAATCCGGCCTGGTCCTGCGCGGTTTCGTCGACCGGCTCGACGTGGCGCCGTCCGGTGAGCTGCGGGTCGTGGACTACAAGACCGGACGCGCGCCGGGGCAGGGCTTCGAGGCCAAGGCCATGTTCCAGATGCGTGTCTACGGCTTGGCGCTGTGGCGGACGACCGGCCGGGTGCCCCGGATGCTGCAGCTGCTGTACCTGGGCAGCGGCGAGGTGTTGCGATACGCCCCCGACGAAGCGGAGCTTCGAGCGACCGAACGCAAGCTCGACGCGATCTGGGCCGCGATCGAACGGTCCATGCGGACCGGCGATTGGCGCCCGAGCCCGTCGCGACTGTGTTCGTGGTGCGACCACCAGGCGCACTGTCCGGCGTTCGGCGGTACTCCCCCGGATCTGCCGTCGGTGACGACGACGGACGTGCTGTCTGCCGACGACGTACTGACGTTGCGTGCTGTGGAACGGGCATCGGGCGGCGTCGGGTAGCGGGCGCGTCGAGTAGCGGGCGCGTCGAGTAGGGCGCCGTCAGGTGGCGGGCGCGTCGAGTAGGCGCGGCGTCGGGTAGGAAGGGTCGGGTAGGGCGCGTCGAGCAGGGGCGGCGTCGGAGGTTGGCCGGGTTAGAGCGGCGATTGCCGGGTTAGCGTGGGGCGGTGCCCGCCGCTGTCGAGTCTGCCGCGCTCGACCCTGTCCTGCCAGCGGCCCGGGCGCGAGGACTGACGAAGGTCTACGGCCGCGGTGAGACCCGGGTCGTCGCACTCGACAACGTCGACCTCGACGTGGCGGCGGGTCGCTACACGGCGATCATGGGGCCGTCCGGTTCGGGCAAGTCGACGCTGATGCATTGCCTGGCCGGGCTCGATTCGATCACCGCCGGCGAGGTCCACATCGGCGACGTGGCCCTGCGCGGGCTGTCGGATCGCGCGCTCACCACGCTGCGACGCGACCGCATCGGCTTCGTCTTCCAGTCATTCAATCTCGTGCCGACGCTCTCGGCGCTGGAGAACATCACGCTGCCGCTCGACATCGCCGGCCGTTCCGCCGACCCGGCGTGGTTGGACACGGTCATCGACACCGTGGGACTGCGAGACCGACTCCGTCACCGACCCAGCGAGCTGTCCGGCGGCCAGCAGCAACGCGTGGCCTGCGCCCGCGCGCTGGCGAGCCGACCACAGATCGTGTTCGCCGACGAGCCCACCGGCAATCTCGACAGCCGGTCCGGCGCCGAGGTATTGCGGTTCCTCCGGGCCAGTGTGGATCAGTTCGGCCAGACCATCGTGATGGTGACGCACGACCCGGGCGCAGCGTCGTACGCCGATCTCGTGGTGTTCCTCGCCGACGGTCAGGTGGTCGACACCCTGGCCGCCCCGACTGCTGAGCGGGTCCTGGAACGGATGCGCGGTTTCGATTCACCCGCCCCGGCCTGAGGCCGCCGATGTTCCGTACCTCACTGCGAACCCTTGTCGCCCACAAACTCCGGCTGATGCTCACCGGCCTGGCCGTCGTGCTGGGCGTCGGATTCGTCGCGGGCACATACGTCTTCACCGATTCTCTGCAGCACGCGTTCGACCAGCTGTTCGTGGTCCGCAGCGCCGACGTCGTGGTCAGCCGGGAGCAACCCCTGGAAACCCGCCGTACCGACAGCGACCCGAGCCAGGCACTCGACGAGTCGATCCTGGCGACGGTGGCCGCGGTGCCCGGTGTGGCCGCCGCGACCGGCGTGGTGTCCGCCGACGGCGCGGTCGTACTGGATCGCAGCGGGCGGCCGGTCACCGGACCGGACCCGTCCACCCGCGGCAGTTCCTGGATCGCCGATCCCGCCCTGCGAGCCCTGACGCTGGTCGACGGCCGCGAGCCGGTGACGCCGGACGAGGTGGTCCTCGGAGTGTCGACCGCGCAGCGGGCCGGGGTCGGCGTCGGTGAGCGGTTGCAGCTGGTCACCCCACGCAGCGGTGGCCGCGCGGTCGACGTCACGGTCGTCGGGATCGGTCAGGAAGCGGTCTCGGCCAGTTTCGGCGGCGGCACGACCGTGGTGTTCAGCCTGGCCGGCGCACAGGCGCAGTTGCTCGCGCCGGGCCGGCTCAGCCAGGTGCTGGCGGTCGCCGCGCCCGGCGTCAGCCAGCCGGAATTGGAACGGCGGATCGACGCAGTCGTCGGTCCGCAGATCCGGACCACCACCGGTCAGCAACTCACCGATGACGTCGCCGAACGGCTCGGGACCGCGTTGGGCTTCGTGACGACGTTCCTGCTCGTGTTCGCGCTGATCGCCCTGTTCGTCGCCGGTTTCCTCATCTTCAACACGTTCTCCATGCTGGTGGCCGCGCGCACCAGGGAACTGGCTCTGCTGCGTGCCCTCGGCGCCTCGCGCCGGCAGGTCCGCACCTCGGTCCTGCTGGAGGCGGCCGTGATGGCCGTGCTGGCGTCGACCGCCGGGTTGGCCGCCGGGCTCGGACTGGCGTTGCTGCTGCGGCGGCTGTTCGACGCGGTCGGCGTCGATCTGCCGCCCGGCGGCCTGCAGCTGCTGCCGCGCACCGTCGTCGTGGTGTACCTGGTCGGCGTCGGGGTGACCTTGGTCGCGGCGTGGCTGCCGTCACGGCGAGCCGGCACGATCCCGCCGGTGGCCGCGTTGCGGGACGACGTCGCGTTGCCGGTGCGCTCGTTGCGGGTTCGGGCCGTGGCCGGCACCGTCCTCGTGCTGACCGCCGTTGTCGTCGCGTGGCGCTCGCTGGGCGTGCTCGACGATCCGGAGCGCGCCGCCGGTGTCGCCGGGCTGTCGGCATTCTTCGGCGTCCTCGGCCTGGTGGTGCTTGCCCCGGTGCTGGCACGGCCGGCGCTGCGGGTGCTGGGCGCCGTGTTCGGCGGCATCGTAGGTCGGCTGGCTCGCGAGAACGGCCGCCGCAACCCGCGCCGTACCGCCGCCACGGCGAGCGCCCTGATGATCGGGCTCGGGCTGATGACTGCGATCGGGGTGATCGCGGCGTCGACCTCGGCGTCGACCGACCGGGTCATCGACGACACGATCGGCGCCGACTTCGTCGTCTTCGGGCCGGGCTTCCGGCCGTTCTCCCACAACGTGTTCGAGGCGATCCGGGACAGTCCGAATACTCGCGCGGTCGCGTTCGCGCGGCAGACGGTGGCCCGGACCGGCAGCGGCGACCGGGTGCCGGTCACCGGGTCGGACCCGGCGCAGCTCGCCGCCGTCATCGATCTGGACTTCACGACCGGGAGGCTGGAGGGGCTGGGGCTTGGCGGCGCCGCGGTCGACAGTACGACGGCCGCCAACAACGGGTACCGGGTCGGGCAGGTGGTCCCGCTCACCTTCCCCAACGGCGCCGGACAGCTACGGCTGCAGGCGGTCTACGAGCCCGCCGGGCCCTTCCGCGGTTTCATCACCTCGGTGCCGACGATCACCGCGGTGGGAACGCTTGAGGAGGACTCCGCGGTGTACGTGCGTGCGGCGCCGGGAGCGGACGTGGCAGCACTGCGCGCCGAGCTACAGCGACGGCTGACGGACTTCCCGGCGGTCCAGGTCCAGGACCAGGCGCAGGTCAAAGAGGACATCCGCGGCTCGGTCGACGCGGTGCTCAACTTCGTGCTGGCCCTGCTGGCGCTCGCCGTCGTCATCGCCGTACTTGGCATCGTGAACACGCTGCTGCTCAGCGTCGTCGAGCGCACCCGTGAGCTGGGACTGCTGCGGGCGGTCGGTACCAGTCGGCGGCAGGTGGCCCTGATGATCACGGAGGAGTCCGTGCTGCTGGGGGTCTTCGGCGCCGTGCTCGGCGTCGGCACCGGTCTGGCGTACGGCGTGCTGCTGCAGCGTGTCCTGGCGCCGCAGGGCATCACGGAACTGGCGGTGCCGGTCGGCCAGCTCGTCGGGTTCGTCCTGGTCGGGGCGATCGGCGGTGTCATCGCCTCGGTTTGGCCGGCGATCAGAGCGGCGCGGCTGGACGTGCTGCGGGCCATCGCCGTCGAGTAGTTCGCGGTCGGGCGCGTCATGTTGCGGCTCAATGCAGAACGCGTCATGTTGCGGCTCAATGCAGGGCGCGTTATGTCGCGGCGGCCCAATGCAGGCCCCGCCACGTTGGGGTGGCTGAGATGCAGGGCGCTGCGGGTGGCGTTGCGCAGGCTTCGTCCGGCCGTCTCGGCCCGGATTCAGCAGCAGCGCGCTGCTTCAGGCGGCGGCGGCCAGCGCCCAGGCGCTGAGCTGGTCGAGCGTGACGTCGCGCAGCGACGCGACGACGCGGGTCCGTGGGCCGGCCGGGATCGCGACCAGGTGTGGCACCGCGACGACGTACGCCCCGGCGGCGAGGCCGGCGGCGACACCCGTCGGGGAGTCTTCGAGAACCACGCAGTCGGCCGGCTCGACCCCCAGTTCTGTGGCGGCCCGCTGGTAGGGCTCCGGGTGCGGCTTGGTCCGTTCGACGTCGTCGGACGACACAGTCGCGCCGAACCACCCCGTGCCGAGATCGGCCAGTACCGCGTCGACGAGCACCCGGGGTGACGCCGAGGCCAGCGCGCACGGCACGCCGGCGTCCTGCAGTTCTTCCAGCAACCGGCGGGCCCCGGGTTGCCACTGGACGGGCCTGTCGGACAGCAGAGCGGTCATGTGGCCGACGAGGTCGGCGACGAGGTCGGTCGCCGCGGCAGCCCCGCCGATCCGGTCGGCCATGTACGCGCCGACGCGGTGCAGCGGTCCCCCGAGGCAGCGGGCCTGGTCCGCTGGCGTCCACGGGAGGCCGTACGCCGCCATCGTCCGGGTCTCCCCGGCCAGCCACAGCGATTCGGTCTCCACCAGCAGCCCGTCCATGTCCCACAGCACTGCGGCAGGACGACGGGGCGGCGCGATCACCTGCGGCACGCTACGGGACGCCGTACGGCCCCGGGCCGGGTGGCGGACGCCAGTGGCTCGGGGCCGTACGGATGCTGCATGGATCGCTGATCGCGGATCGCGGTCCGGGGACGTGCACTCAGCCGGCGTGCACCGGCGTGCTCGGGTCGTGCGCCTGCCGGGGCTCGTTGACGGCGACGACCAGGATGATCAAGGCCACCACGAACATCGCCGCCCCGACGGCGAACGCTGTCGTGTAGCCGTGGGTGAGGGCGTCGAACGCCTTGCTCAGCAGATCGCCGGACGGCATCGGAACGCCGGGAACGCCGCGGGCACTGTCCCGGGCGTCCTGGGCGATCGCTTCTGCCTGGGCGAACTGCGAGAGCGTGGCGTTGGCCGCGATCGTCGCCAGGATGGCCAGACCGAGCGACCCGCCGACCTGCTGCATGGTATTCAGGACGGCCGAGGCGATACCGGACTCTTCGTGCCGCACACCGGCAACACCGGCGAGGGTCAGCGACACGAAGATCAGCCCCATGCCGATCGACATGCACAGCATCGGCAGCAGCAGACCGGTGACGTAGCCGGAGTCGACCTTGAGCTGGGAGAACCAGACCAGCCCGATGATCGCCAACACGATGCCGACGCCGGCGATGACCCGCGGCGGCGCCTTCGGCGTCAGGTTGCTTGCCAGCCCCGCGCCGATCACGATCCCGACCGTGAACGGCAGGAACGCCAGACCGGCCTTGACCGGGCTGTAGCCGAGGATGCCTTGCACGAACAGCGTGAGGAAGTAGAACATCGCGAACATCGCCGCGACCACGATCAGCATGACCGCGTAGGAGCCTGAACGGTTGCGGTTGGCGAAGATGTGCAGCGGCATGATCGGGTGCGGATGAACGGCCTCGATCCAGATGAACACCGCCATCAGCACCGCAGCGATCACGAAGCAGGCGATGGTCCCGCTGTTGCTCCAACCCTGATCGGGGTTGCTGGCCCGAGTGATGCCGTACACGAGGATCGTGAGGCTCGCCGTGCCGGCGATGGCGCCGCCGTAGTCGATCTTGCCCGGCTGTGGTTGGGATTCGCCGAGGACGCGAGGTGCGACAAGGGCGATGAACAGGCCGATGGGGACGTTCACGAAGAACACCCAGCGCCAGTTCAGGTAGTCGGTGAGCAGACCACCGGCGACCAGGCCGATCGCGGCGCCGGCACCGGACATCGCGGCGTACACCGCGAAGGCACGGTTGCGCGGCGGACCCTCGGGGAACGTCGTGGTGATGAGAGCCAGTGCGGTGGGTGACGCGATGGCCGCACCGGCGCCCTGCAGCGCGGAAGGCGATGAGCGAGGTGTCGTTCCACGCCAGGCCGCATAGCAGCGAGGCGAAGCTGAACAGCAGGACGCCGACGATGAAGACCCGCCTGCGCCCGAAGAGGTCGCCGGCGCGGCCACCGAGCAGCAGCAGTCCGCCGAACGCCAGGGTGTAACCGTTGATGACCCAGGTCAGATTCTCGTAGTTGAAGTCGAGCGCCTGCTGGATGCTGGGCAACGCGACGTTCACGATCGACGCGTCGAGGATGACCATGAGCTGCGCCGTCGCAATGACGACGAGCGCGAGGCCGAGGTGACTGTGTCCGTGGTCGTGCGGAGCAGCGGCAGTGCCGGCAGAACTGCCGGTATCGCTGGCGCCCGTCGTAGCCATGTGGATCTCCTTCGGTGGTACGTCGTGCGTGGGTGTCCGCTGCCGGAACTGGCCGGAGGCTACTGGGAACCCCCGACAATCCGGCGACGGTTTGCCCGGCGGTCGCCCGCCGTTCGTCCTGCCACGGCGGTTGCCCGCCGGTCGTCCCGTTTCGGCCTTCCGGCCGTTCGTGCTCTCGGCCTCGGTGGCCGCCATCCAGGCGGCCGCGGCCGCCTTCCCGGTCGCCGTGACCCGTCGGCTGTATCGGCGGTCGCCCCGCCGTACGCCCATGTTCCAGCGGTTGGCCGCCGTACGACTCGCGTTCGTTCGGGATGGCCGGCCCGCCGGCGCATCTCGTCACCCCGCCTGTGGCTCACCGCCCGGACGGTGATCACGAGGCCGACAAGAGTCGAGGCGAGCGTCATATTCCCGCGGCTCGGCGTGGCGCGTATGACTCGGCTCACCCGATGCTGAGAATCGACTCAGGCTGCCAAGTCCCGGATGGACGTCAATGGGCGCGAGACGACGTATGGGGTGCCCGGATCGAGCCGCGGCGGTCGGAGGCGTCGACCTGATCGCATCGGTCGGAGGCGTCGATCTGGCCGCATCGGTCGGCCCGCATGTCGATCAGGTTGCGGCAAAGTACTTCGCCTCGGGGTGGTGAACGATCAGCGCGCTGGTCGACTGTTCCGGATGGAGCTGGAACTCCTCGGACAGCGACACACCGATGCGCTCGGGCTGCAGCAAGGTGACCAGGCCGGCCTGCTGCTCGACGTCGGGACAGGCGGGATAGCCGAACGAGTATCGCGACCCGCGGTAGCCCTGCTTGGCGATGAGCCGATCCCGGTCGCTGTCGTCCTCGCCGGCGAACCCGAACTCGGCGCGGACCCGGGCGTGCCAGAGCTCGGCGAGGGCCTCGGTGAGCTGCACGGTGAGGCCGTGCAACTCCAGATAGTCCCGGTAGGCGTCGGCGGCCAGCAGTTTCGCCGTGGACTGCGATGCCCTCTCGCCCATGGTGACGATATGGAACGCGACCACGTCGAGCTCGCCGGACTCCTTGGGCCGGAAGAAGTCTGCCAGGCACAGGTGACGGTCACGCCGTTGCCGGGGGAACGTGAAACGCAACCGTTCCTGACCGAACCGGTCGCCTTCGTGCCACCCGACGACGAGGTCGTTGCCCTCCGACCAGCACGGGTAGTAGCCGTAGACCACGGCAGGCTCCAGCAGCCCGTCGGTATGGATGCGGTCCAGCCACATCCGCAGTCGGGGACGGCCCTGGGTCTCCACGAGTTCCTCGTAGGAGGGTCCGTCGCCGCGGGAGGGTTTGAGACCCCACTGGCCGAGGAAGGTGGCGCGCTCGTCGAGGTAGGCGGCGTACTCGGCCAGCGCCATGCCCTTCACCACCCGGTCGCCCCAGAACGGCGGCACCGGAACGGGATTGTCGGTGGCGACGTCCGAGCGCGCCGGCAGCGCGACCTCGGGCTCCGGATCCCGGCGTACGGCGCGCACCCGGCGCTCGCGCCGCTGCGGAAGCGCCGCGCCCGGCTCGCCTCGCTTCACCGCCATGACCGCGTCCATGAGGCGCAGACCCTCGAATGCGTCGCGGGCGTAGCGGACCTCGCCCTCGTACACCTCGGCCAGGTCCTGCTCGACGAAGGCCCGCGTCAAGGCCGCACCGCCCAACAGCACCGGCCAACGCGTCGAGACGCCTCGGGAGTTCATCTCCTCGAGGTTCTCCTTCATGACCACGGTGCTCTTCACCAGCAGCCCGGACATCCCGATGACGTCGGCGTCGGTGTCCTGCGCGGCATCGAGGATCGCCGTCACCGGCTGCTTGATGCCGATGTTCACCACGTTGTAGCCGTTGTTGGTCAGGATGATGTCGACGAGATTCTTGCCGATGTCGTGCACGTCGCCCTTGACCGTGGCGAGCACGATGGTCCCCTTGCCGCTCTCGTCAGTACGTTCCATGTGCGGCTCGAGATGGGCGACCGCCGCTTTCATCACCTCGGCGCTCTGCAACACGAACGGCAACTGCATCTCGCCGCGGCCGAACAGTTCGCCGACTTCGCGCATCCCGGCCAGCAGGGTCTCGTTGACGATCTGCAGCGGGCTGCGTTCGGCCATGGCGAGATCCAGATCTGCCTCGAGTCCTGTCCGCTCGCCGTCGACGATCCGCCGTTCCAGTCGCTCGAACAGCGGCATGGCAGCCAACTGGTCGGCCCGGCCGGCCCGCAGTGCGGTCGCCTCGACGCCTTCGAACAGTTCCAGGAAGCGCTGCAGCGGGTCGTAACTGCAGACCCCCTCGTCGTCGAAGCGGCGGCGGTCGTAGACCAGATCCAGCGCGACGTCGCGTTGCTGCTCGGGGATCCGCGCCATCGGCAGGATCTTCGAGGCGTGCACGATCGCGGAGTCCAGGCCGGCTGCGACGCATTCGTGCAGGAACACCGAATTGAGGACCTGCCGGGCGGCCGGGTTCAACCCGAACGACACGTTGGACAGTCCCAGAGTGGTCTGTACCTGCGGATGCCGCCGTTTCACCTCGCGGATCGCCTCGATCGTCGCCACGCCGTCGCGACGGGTCTCCTCCTGACCGGTCGCGATCGGGAAGGTCAGGCAGTCGATGATGATGTCGCCGATGTCCATCCCCCAGTCGTCGCACAGCGCGGCGATGAGGCGGTCGGCGATGCGGACCTTCCATTCGGTGGTGCGCGCCTGGCCGGTTTCGTCGATCGTCAGCGCCATCACCGCCGCGCCGTGCTCACGCACCAGCCGCATCACCCGGTCGAAGCGTGACCCGGGGCCGTCACCGTCCTCGTAGTTGACGGAGTTGACCACGGCGCGGCCGCCCAGCAGTTCCAGACCGGCTTCGATCACCGCCGGTTCGGTGGAGTCGACCACGACCGGCAGCGTCGAGGCCGTTGCGAGCCGGGAGGCGAGTTCTCGCATGTCTGCCACGCCGTCGCGGCCGACGTAGTCGACGCACAGGTCGAGCAGATGGGCGCCGTCGCGGATCTGCTCGCGTGCGATCTCCAGGCAGTCCTCCCAGCGCTGCTCGAGCATCGCCTCCCGAAACACCTTGGAGCCGTTGGCGTTCGTCCGCTCCCCGATGGTGAGGTACGTCGTGTCCTGTCGGAAACTCACGCTCTGGTACAGCGACGCCGCGCTGGCCTCGTGCCGCGGCCGGCGCGCGACGACCTCCCGGCCCCGGACGCGCTCCACCACGTGTCGCAGGTGTTCCGGCGTGGTGCCGCAGCACCCGCCGACCAGGGCCAGGCCGTACTCGGCGGTGAAGTGGTCGTGGGCGTCGGCCAACTCGACCGGCGTCAACGGGTAGTGAGCGCCGTCGGAGGTGAGAATCGGCAGACCGGCGTTGGGCATACACGACAGTCCGACCCGGGCGTGGCGGGACAGGTGGCGCAGATGCTCGCTCATCTCGGCCGGCCCGGTCGCGCAGTTCAGGCCGATCAGGTCGACCCCGAGCGGTTCGAGCACGGTGAGCGCCGCGCCGATCTCCGATCCCAGCAGCATGGTCCCGGTGGTCTCGACGGTGACGTTGACCAGCAGCGGCACGGCGCGCCCGGCAGCCGCGATCGCCCGCCGGGTACCGACCACTGCGGCCTTGACCTGCAGCAGGTCCTGGCAGGTCTCGACCAGCACCGCGTCGGTACCGCCGGCCAGCAGGCCGGCCGTCTGCTGCTGGTAGGCGTCGCGGAGTTCGGCGTACGTCACGTGCCCGAGGGTCGGCAGCTTCGTCCCCGGCCCGACCGACCCGAGCACCCAGCGCGGGCGGTCGGGAGTCGACCAGCCGTCGGCGACCTCGCGGGCGATCCGCGCTCCCGCCTCGGCCAGTTCGTAGATGCGATCGGCGATGTCGTACTCGCCGAGGTTGGCCAGGTTGGCGCCGAAGGTGTTGGTCTCCACGCAATCGACGCCGACGGCGAAGTACGCGTCATGAACCCCGGCGACGACATCGGGCCGCGTCACGTTGAGGATCTCGCTGCACCCCTCGAGGCCGTGGTAGTCGTCGAGGGTGAGATCGGCCGCCTGCAGCATCGTGCCCATCGCGCCGTCCGCCACGACCACGCGCTGCGCGAGCGCTGCCAGCAGGGACGGTCGAGGGGGCGGCTGCCCGGGTGCGCTCATAGGCGGGCCAGCCTAGCCGCGCCGCTGCGAGGGCTTCGTCGGATTACGGCCCGGTCGTACGACGTAGGCTGACCGGGTTCGGAGGGTCCGGCCGGTCGGCGGAGGTGTCGGTGATCGAGATCGAGTCGCTGCCGGAGCTCGTCGATCCGGTCCTCGTGGCGGCGTTCGAAGGCTGGAACGACGCCGGCGACGCTGCCAGCGGCACCCTGGAACATCTGCAGGAGGTCTGGGGCGGCCGGCCCATCGCCGAGTTCGACCCCGAGGACTACTACGACTACCAGGTGAACCGGCCCCTCGTCGGCTTCGACGACAAGGGAAAGCGGCACGTGACCTGGCCGACCACGCGGTTGTTCGTGATCCGGGTTCCCGAGCCGGCCCGCGACCTGGTCATCGTCCGCGGTATCGAACCGAACATGCGCTGGCGTCAGTTCAGCGCCGAACTGGTCGGCCTCGCCGCCGAGTTGGGCGTCACCCGGGTCGTGACGCTGGGCGCGTTGCTCGCCGACACGCCGCACACCCGCCCGGTGCCGGTCAGCGGATCGTCCAGCGACGCGGGCCTCGCGACGACGCTGAACTTGGAGCCGTCCCGCTACGAGGGGCCGACCGGCATCGTCGGTGTGCTCGTCGAAGCCTGCACCACCGCGGGCATGCCGGCGGTGTCGTTGTGGGCCGCGGTGCCGCACTACGTCGCCCAGCCGCCGTGCCCCAAGGCCGTGCTCGCGCTGGTACGGCGGCTCGAGGACCTGCTGGACGTCACGATCCCGGTCGGTGACCTGGTCGAGGAGGCGCGCGCCTGGGAGGTCGGCGTCGACGAGCTCGCGGCCGAGGACGAGGAGGTCGCCGAATACGTCCGGCAGCTGGAGGAGGCGCGGGACACCGCCGACCTGCCGGAGGCCAGTGGCGAGGCGATCGCCCGCGAGTTCGAGCGCTACCTGCGCCGCCGCGGGCCGGACGGCGCGTGACGCCGTACAGCACCAGAGGTCGTACGGCGCCTGACGCGGGCACCTGAGGTCGGACGGCACCGACGTCGATCGCGCAACGGCCGCCCATGCCAGCACTAAGTCCTTCCTAACGCCCCCGCTGCGGCGCCCGACCGGGCGCTGTCGATCGCGCTGCCGGCGGTTCCGGCGCCCTACCGTGGCGCGCCGAAACCCCGTCTGCGATCGGATCCCGCGTGCGTGCTGCCCGTCCTGTCCCGTCCTCGTCCGGCGCGTCTTGGGGCCGCCTGGCGGTGCTGCCGCCGCTGGCCTGCCTGGTGCTCGTGGCAGCGCCCGCAACGGCCGGAGCAGCGGCGGTCGGCACGTCGGTCCCCGGCACGTCGGACGTCGGCACGTCGGCTGTCGTGCGGTCCGCGGACGGCGCCGTGGCGGTCGCTGCCCTCGACCCGCTGTGGCCGAGTCAGGCGCTGCCGTGGCAGGCGGCCCGGGTGCCCGATGCCTGGCCGCTGGTTCCGGCGGCGGCGCGCGCCGTGGTCGCCGTCCTCGACACGGGCGTCGACACCGGTCATCCCGACCTCAGCGGCGCCGTCGTCGGCCAGTACGACGCGACGACGGGTGGCAGCGATGTCACCGACCACGACGGGCACGGCACCTTCGTCGCCGGCGTCATCGCCGCCCGGGCTGGCAACGGCATCGGTATCGCCGGCGTCGCGACCGGCGTCAGCCTGCTGGCAGTGAAGGTGAGCGACGCGCAGGGCATGGAGACCCCGGCCGCGGTGGCCGCGGGGATCCGGTGGGCAGCCGACCACGGGGCCGACGTGATCAACGCGTCGCTCGGCAGCACGACCTTCGACCCGGCCGTCGCCGCCGCGGTGGCCTACGCGATCGGGCGCGGCGTCGTCGTCGTGGCCGCGGCCGGCAACCTGGGGCAGTCGGTCCCCGCCTTCTACCCGGCGTCGTCGCCCGGCGTCGTCGCCGTGGCGGCCACCACCGTGGACGGAGTAGCGCGCGCCGGCTTCTCGTCGTACGGCAACTGGATCACGCTGGGCGCGCCCGGCGACCAGCTGTGGAGTACGACGCCGACGGCCGGGTCGACCCGCTACCCGGCTGGCTACGCCACCGACCACGGCGCCTCGTTCGCCACCGCGGTCGTGTCCGGCACCGCCGGGATGATGCGAGCCGTCGCCCCGTCGCTGCCCCCCGCGGTCGTCGCGTCGACGCTGCAGTCGACCGCCTCCCCTCGGCCCGGCCAGCACCTCGGGGCGGGACTCGTGGACGCCGCGGCCGCCGTGGCGGCGGTCGCACCGGGCGCAGGTCCGACGCCGCCGGCGGTCCTCGCCGTGGCCAGCGCGCGCATCGGTGCCGGGGTCGGTGCAGCGGCCTTCTCCCCCAATGCTGACGGCCGTCGCGACACCCTGCCCGTGGCCGTCACCGTGCCGGCGGAGGCGCTGGGCAAACGTGGCCGGCTGGCGGCCGGCTGGCAGCTGCAGTGGTCGGTCCGTACGGCCAAGGGTGCGGCGATCACCGGCGCCCGCGCGGTACGACCGAAGGGCCGCCACGTGGTCATCCGGTGGGACGGCGTCGGCATCTCCGGTGGGGTGGTGCCGAACGGCCGGTACCTGGTGCGGGTAGTGCTGCGCCACCGGGTCGACGGCGTATCGCACCGGGCCGTGACCGTGGTGCCGGTGGTCGTCGACACGAGGGCACCTCGTGCGCGGGCCGTCCAGGGCGCAGGCGCCACCGTCTATCCTCGGCGCGGCACCGGGGCGCTCCTCGGGGTCACCACGAACGAGGCAGCGACGATGCGCGTCGACGTGCGTGCCGGGGGCCGGCTGGTCCGTCGGCTGTCGGCCACCGGCGCAACTCCTGGCCGGCTGTCTGTGCACTTCGACGGCAACGGCCGCGGCGGCAGGGCGTTGCCGGCTGGCCGGTACACCTGGCAGGTACGCCTGGTCGATGCGGCCGGCAACCTCACGACCACACGGCTGTTCGTCGTACGGGTCTCCGCCGCGGCGGCACCGAACGGACAGCAGCAGAAGGAGGCGGCATGACCCGCAGAGGCCGGACGATCGCTATCAGCGCGGCGCTCGGGGGGCTGCTGTCCTTCCTGCTGCCCACAGCGCAGGCGGCCCCCACAGCGCAGGCGGCACAGGTCGCCGCAGTGGCTCCGGCTGCCGTGGCGGCGCCGGCAGGGGCGTTGGTGGCCACGGCGAAGCGCAACGTCAGCCTCACGCTCACCGGTCGGCAGGCCAGTTCCTCGGGCGGCACCGACCAGTGCGCGAACTCCCGCGTCCCGGCGAACCAGCCGGACGGGCTGTGGCTGGTGAACCGGTGCCGCCGTTCGATCAGCTACGCCGAGGCCAACGCGTACTACGTGTTCGCCGTCCCGCCCGCCAGCAAGTACCGCAAACTCGTCGTCCAGGTGCAGGGATACACCAACTCCCCGCCCAGCATGGTCGTCGCCGGGGCGCGGAAGCCGAACGGCTCCTGGGTCGGTATCGGCCGGCTCAGCGCGACCAACGGCACCGCCAGCTGGCGGACCATCGGGACACTCAACGCGAAGCGTTTCGTCGCCAACGGACAGGTTGTCATCGGGATCGCCGTCAGCGACGAGTACGCCCCGCCCAGCACGTTCCTGGTCAAGCAGGTCCGGATCAAGCTCGGCTACAACAGCTGAGCGGCCTTACCTATCCGGTACGGCCTGAGCTCTCCGCTACCGCCTGAGCTCTCCGCTACCGCCTGAGCTCTCCGCTACCGCCGAACCGCCTCCGGCAGCGCTCTTCGGTTACGCATGAGCTCGCCGGTACGGCGAGAACGCCTCCGGCAGCGGCCTCAGCCGCGGCGGCCGGCCCGGTAGCGGGCCACCAGCGCGGTCGTCGACGGGTCCTGACCGGCCGGCGGCGGGGCACCGTCGGTCAGCTGCGGCACGACCGTCAGGGCCATCGCCTTGCCCAGCTCGACGCCCCACTGATCGAACGAGTCGATCCCCCAGATCGCGCCTTGGACGAAGACGCTGTGCTCGTACAACGCCACCAGGGCGCCCAGCGTGTGCGGCGTGAGCGCTTCGGCCATGAGGAAGTTCGACGGCCGATTGCCGGGCATGACCTTGTGCGCGACGAGTTCCGGTGCCGTCCCGTCCGCGGCGACCTCCTCGGCCGTCCGGCCGAACGCGAGCACGGCCGCCTGCGCAAAAGCGTTGGCCGCCAGCAGGTCGTGGTGCTCGCCCAAGGGATTCAGGGACCGCTGGAAGACCAGCAGATCGCACGGCACCACCGTGGTGCCCTGGTGGATCAGCTGGTAGAAGCTGTGCTGGCCGTTGGTCCCCGGTTCGCCCCAGAAGATGCCGCCGGTCTCCACCCCGACCGGCGCCCCGTCCAGCGTCACCGACTTGCCGTTGCTTTCCATGGTCAGTTGTTGCAGGTACGCCGGGAACCGGGTGAGGTACTGCTCGTACGGCAGCACCGCGGTGGTCTGGCAGCCGAGGAAGTCCCGGTTCCACACGCTGAGCAGACCCATGAGGACCGGCAGGTTCTC
Organism: Actinomycetota bacterium; assembly: GCA_004297305.1. Lineage (NCBI taxonomy): Bacteria > Bacillati > Actinomycetota > Actinomycetota bacterium. The sequence goes on along the minus strand of SCTR01000007.1, from coordinate 332,715 downwards.
CGCCGCCGGCGCGGTACGGAAATGCTCGTCCATCGCGTGGAACCCGGCGAGCAACTCCGCGAACTGCTGGCGACCGATGGCGAGCATCGTGGTCAGGCCGATCGCGGAATCCATCGAGTAGCGGCCGCCGACCCAGTCCCAGAAGCCGAACATGTTCGCGGTGTCGATACCGAAGGCGGCGACCTTCTCGGCGTTCGTGGACACCGCCACGAAGTGGCTGGCCACTGCGGCGTCCGCGCCGAGCGCTCCGACGATCCAATCCCGGGCACTGCGGGCGTTGGTCATCGTCTCCAGCGTGGTGAACGTCTTGGAACTCACCACGACCAGCGTCCGCGCCGGATCCAGATCGGCGGTGGCCTCCACGAAGTCCGTGCCGTCGACGTTGGAGACGAATCGGAACGTCAGGTCTCGCCGGGCGTAGTGCCGCAGCGCCTGGTACGCCATGACCGGACCGAGATCGGATCCGCCGATCCCGATGTTGACCACGGCGTTGATGGTCTGTCCGGTGTACCCCCGCCACGAGCCGTCCCGGACGCGATCGGTGAACTCCCCCAGGCGATCCAGGACGGCGTGGACCTCGGCCACGACGTCCACGCCATCGACCACCAGCGTTGCGGTACGGGGTAGTCGCAGCGCGGTGTGCAGCACCGCGCGGTCCTCCGTCACGTTGATGTGCTCGCCGGCGAACATCGCATCGCGACGTGCCGTCACGCCGCGCTGAACCGCGAGATTCAGCAGCAGTTCCAGGGTTCGTCCGGTGATGCGCTGCTTGGAGTAGTCCAGCCACAGGCCCGCGCCGCTCGCGGTGAACCGTTGTGCCCGGCCGGGATCCGCGGCGAACAGCTCCCGCAGGTGCTGTTGGCCTTCGGCGGCATGGTGGGTCAGCAGCGCGCTCCACGCCGGTGTGGTGGTGACGGAACTCAACGGTTCTCCTCGACGTGGGCGGTACCGCATCGCGGCTGGACGGCAGGATCGCCGCAGAGCACGGGACGGACGTCCTCAACTCATGACGGGGGTGGCGGTTTCGGTGTCCGCCAGCCGCCGTGCCCGCGGGCGAATGCCTCGGCTGCCTCCGGACCCCAGGTCCCCGGCGCGTACGGCTGCACCGGCGGCGGGTTCTCCAGCAGAGGCGCGACGATCGACCACGTCGCCTCCACACTCGGCCACGCCGGGAACAACGTGCGGTCGCCGACGAGCAGATCACGCAGCAGCCGCTCGTACGGCCACGGGGGGTCACCCAGGGCCGTCGAGAAGTCGACCGACAAGTCGACCGGTTCTGAGACGTCGCGGCCCGGTTCCTTCACCCGCAGGCCGAACGTGACGCCGGACCCGATACCGGGGCCCTGCCCGATGCGCAGCACCACGTCGTCGTGACCCGGCGGGGCCCAGACCTGGCCGCCGATCCGGAGCTTCGGAACTTTCCGGAACCGCACCACGATCTCGGTGGCGGTGACCGGCAGCTGCTTGCCCGCGCGGATGATCACCGGTACGCCGGACCACCGCCACGAGTCCAGTTCCAGCCGTAGCGCGACGAACGTCTCGGTGTCCGATGCTGGATCGACACCGGCGATCGACCGGTAGCCGGTGTACTGGCCGCGGATGGCCTTCGCCGGGTCGATCGGGCGGATCGCGTGGAACAGGTCGACCTGCTCGTCGGGAACCGCATCCGCGCCGGGTCCGGGCGCGTCCATCAAGGTGAGCGCGAGCACCTGCAGCAGATGGTTCTGGACGACATCGCGCAGTGTCCCGACCCGGTCGTAGAACGAGCCTCGGTCCTCGACCCCGAACGCTTCGGCCATGGTGATCTGGATGCTGTCGACCTGCCCCCGGTGCCAGATCGGCTCGAGCATCGCGTTGGCGAAGCGCAGGTAGAGGATGTCCTGCACCGGTTCCTTGCCCAGGAAGTGGTCGACCCGGAACAACTGCTCCTCGGCAATGACCGCATGCAGCCGCTGGTTGAGGGCGCGCGCGGAGGCGAGGTCCGTACCGAACGGCTTCTCCACGGCGACCCGGGCATTCGTCGTCAGGCCGGCGGCGCCGAGGCGTTCCACGACGGGTCCGAACAGCGCCGGCGGGATCTCCAGGTAGAACGCGGGACGTTCGGCGCCGCCCAGCTGCACCTTGAGGCGGTCGTACAGCTCCGGATCGGTGAAATCGCCGTGCAGGTAGGACAGCTTGGCCGCCAGCCGGGCGAAGACGTCCTCATCGATGGCCCCGTGGTCGTCGGCCTCGCTGTCCACGATGGCCTGCCGGGCCCGTGCCCGCAGCGAGTCGTCGTCCCCGTCGTCGAAGGCGACTCCGATCACGTCGCATGGCAGGAGGCCGCGGTCTTCCAGGCGGTACAGCGACGGCAGGGTCATCTTGCGGGCGAGGTCGCCGGTGATTCCGAACACCACGAGTCGATCAGCCGTCGCGATCACCATGGCGCCCACCCTTCCACTAGCGTGCCCGGCGATGCCACCGACACGATGACGATGGCCTGCACGATGACCATGGTCTGCACGGACGATGGCCCGCACGACGACGGCGGCTCGCACGATGAGGGGCCCGCAGGATGACATCGGCCGCCCGGCACGGCCTTCCGGGTGAGCCTGACGAAGGGACGAACTCGTGGTCACTGCAGCACCGATGCAGCTCGGCATGGTCGGACTGGGCCGGATGGGAGCCGGACTGGTCCGGCGCCTGTTGCGCGACGGGCACCGGGCTGTCGTGTACGACGTCAACCCCGCCGCGGTCGCGGCGTTGGCGGCCGAAGGCGCCGTGGCTGCCACGTCGTACGAGGACTTCGTGGCGAAGCTCGAGGCGCCGCGGGCGGTCTGGGTCATGGTGCCGGCCGGTGACATCACCGAGCAGACGGTGACCACGCTCGGCTCGCTGCTGGACTCCGGTGACACCCTGATCGACGGGGGAAACTCGTACTACCGCGACGACATCCGCCGCGCGGCTGCGCTGCGGGACAAGGGAGTGCACTACGTCGACTGCGGCACGTCCGGTGGGGTATGGGGCCTCGAGCGGGGGTTCTGCCTGATGATCGGCGGCGATACCGAGGCGGTCGATCGGCTGGCGCCGATCTGGTCGACGATCGCGCCAGGAGTCGGCGATGTCGAGCGGACAGCCGGCCGCACCGGCCAGCCCGCACCGGAGGAGCAGGGCTGGTTGCATTGCGGGCCCAACGGTGCCGGGCATTTCGTCAAGATGGTTCACAACGGGATCGAGTACGGGATCATGGCGGCGTACGCCGAGGGGCTCAACATCCTGAAGAACGCCGACGAGGGACTGCGGCAGCGTGATCAGGACGCGGAGACCGCTCCGCTGGAGCATCCGGAGTTCTACGCGTACCAGCTGGACATCCCCAAGGTCGCCGAGGTGTGGCGGCGCGGTTCGGTGATCGCCTCGTGGCTGCTGGACCTCACCGCTGCGGCGCTGCAGGACTCGCCGGACCTCGAGGAGTTCGGTGGGCGGGTGTCGGACTCCGGCGAGGGCCGGTGGACCGCGATCGCCGCTATCGACGAAGGGGTGCCGGCGCCGGTGCTGACGGCCGCGCTCTACGAACGGTTCAGTTCGCGGTCGGCCGATCTCTACACCGACAAGCTGTTGTCTGCCATGCGCAAACAGTTCGGCGGGCACGCCGAGAAGAAAGACTGAACCGGCTTCAGCCGGCGACCTCGACGCCGAGCAGTGCGTCGACGGTCGCGGCGGCGAGTGCGGGCGCCTGCGGATCGACCACGTCGGCGCCCAGTTCGGTCGCGCCCACCCATGCGTCGACCGCGGCCAGTGCGCCCGGCGCGTCCAGGTCGTCGCTGAGCCGTTCCCGTACGGCGGACAGCAGCTGCTCCCCCGACGGCCCGCTCTGCGCCTCGAAAGCCTTCCGCCAGCGCACGAGCCGGGCTTGGGCACGCGCGAGTTCCGCGTCCGACCACTCCCAGTCGTCCCGGTAGTGGTGGGCCAGCAAAGCTAGCCGCACCGCCGCCGGGTCGTGGCCGGCCGCCAGCAGCCGGGAGACGAACACCAGATTGCCGCGCGACTTGCTCATCTTCTCGCCGTCCAGGCCCACCATGCCCGCGTGGACATAGGTCCGCGCGTACGGCGTCCCGCCCCGCAAGGTGCACGCCTCCGCCGCGCCCATCTCGTGGTGCGGGAAGGCGAGGTCGCGACCGCCGCCCTGGACGTCGAACGGCATCCCGATGGTGTCCAGCGCGATCGCGACGCATTCCAGATGCCAGCCGGGTCGGCCTGGACCCAGCGGGGAATCCCAACTCGGTTCGCCCGGCCGGGCCGCCTGCCACAACAGGCAGTCCAACGGATCACGTTTGCCCGGCCGGTCCGGGTCACCGCCGCGTTCGGCGAACAGGTCGCGCATCTGCTGCTCGTCCAGCCCGGCCACCGTCCCGAACCCGGGGGCGCTGCGGACCGCGAAATACAGGTCGCCGTCCACGTCGTACGCCGCGCCGGCGTCGCGGAGCGCGGCGACCAGCTCGGCGACCCGCGGGATCGTCTCCACCGCACCGACATAGGAACGCGGCGGGAGGACGCGCAGGGCGACCATGTCGCGGCTGAACAGCGCGGTCTGTTCGCTGGCCAGTTCTCGCCAGTCCTGGCCGGTAGCGACGGCGCGTTCCAGCAGCGGGTCGTCCACGTCGGTCACGTTCTGCACGTAGTGGACCTGCAGGCCCGAGTCCAGCCAGGCCCGATGAACCAGGTCGAACGCGACATAGGTGGCGGCGTGGCCCAGGTGGGTGGCGTCGTACGGCGTGATGCCGCAGACGTACATCGTGGCGACCGGGCCGGCGGCCGCGATGCGCAGCGACCGGCTCGCGGTGTCCCAGAGCCGCAGTGCCGGCGGGCTGCCCGGCAGCGGGGGCACTGCGGACCCCGGCCATGGCTGCATGCGGTCGACCCTAGCCGCCGGGGTCAGAACACCGGCCACGGGAGGTGCGGCCACGTGTCCGTCGCGGCCGGGTAGCGCCCGTCCCGCAGCAACGCTGTGATCCGGCCGGAGGTACGGCGTACCTCCCGCGGGCTGAGCAGTCCGGCCAACGCGCCGTCGGCCTCCAGCAGGGTCGCCGCCCGCCGCAGGGCGTCGGCGTCGGCAGCATCGACGGCCTCGCCGGCGAATCCCCACAGCACGGTGCGCAGCTTCGGGTCGGGATGGAAGCAGATCCCGTGATCGATGCCGAACGTGTGGCCCGAGCCGTCGACCAGGACATGGCCGCCCTTGCGATCGGTGTTGTTGGCTGCGGCGTCGAACAGGGCCAGCCGCCGCAACGCCGGCGTGTCGGCATGCACGAGGCTCACCGGCTCGCCCCGCGGGCCTTCGGCGTCGAGCACCACCCGCCAGCCGGCTGGCGCCGACCCGGTGGGGACGAGGTCGACCGGACCGGCCGCATCGTCGGCGACCACCCAGCGCTGGCAGCTGCCCGGACCAGCGGGACCGGCAGTGCGCCAGGCGGTTTCGGGGACCAGGCCCCAGCCGAGCAGCCGGTCGAGTTCGTACGCGGCGACCTCGCGCCGGCTGAGGCTCCCGGTCGGGAAGTCCCACAACGGCCGCTCCCCGTGCTGCGGCTTGTAGACACAGCGCACCGTCAGGCCGTCCAGCCGGGCTTCGCCGACCAGGGTGGTGTTGGAGGCCGAGCGCAGCCGGCCGTCGAGTTCGAGGGTCCCGTGACGCAGTACCGCCAGGACGTCGGCCGCCGCCGGGGGTTCAGTCATCGCCGGGGTTCAGCCATCGTCGGTGCGGTAGGCCCAGGTCCGCATGGCCCGGTCAGCGGCGGTAACCGTTGGCGCGCGGGCAGATGTGGCCGGCGGGGTCCAACGGCTGATGGCAGAACGGGCAGGGCGGCCGGCCGGCGGCCACCAGCGCCGCGGTCCGGCGGGCGAAGGCGCGTGCCTGGGCGCCAGTGATCCTGACCCGCAGGCAGTCCGGTCCATCCGGATCGTCCGAGCCGAGTTCGGGGACCTCGACGTCCTCGTCGTCGACCGTGGCGTGGGCCTCGATCACGAGGCGTTCGTCGGCCGGATCCCAGCCCAGGGCCATCGCACCGATACGGAACTCCGCCACGATCGGCGATTCCAGTGGGTCGGTGTCGAGCGCCTCGGCGGTGCCGGCCACGGGGATGTCCGCCTCGCCGGCGCTGCGTCGCAGCACCTCGTCCAGGAGTTCGTCGATGCGTTCGGCGAGGGCGGCTGCCTGCGCCTTCTCCAAGGTCACGCTGGTGACCGCTCTCCCCCGCCGCGCCTGCAGGAAGAAGGTCCGCTCGCCGGGCTGCCCGACCGTGCCGGCGACGAATCGTTCCGGCGGGTCGAAAGCAAGAACACGACGGGCCACGAGCGACGAGCCTAGTCTCGGCCGCGGTCAGCCGCCGCCGACCGCGGCATCGCTGGCGCGGCGCCGGCGCCGACTCCGGGTCGGTGGCCGCAGCAGGCCGGCGAGGTCACTGCCGGTGTCGTTCAGGTGCAGGACGAACGGTCGTAGGTCGGTGTACTGGATCGCCGTCACCGACCCGTTGTCGACGGTGATCCGCTGGAACGCATCCAGATGCATCCCGAGTGCGTCGGCGACGATCGCCTTGATCACGTCGCCGTGGGACACCGCGACCCAGCAGGCGTCCGCGCCGAGCGCGGCATTCCAGCGGCGGACCGCATCGACGGCCCGCTGCGCCATCCCGAGCATCGACTCGCCGGTCTCGCCCGGGAAGCGCACTGCGCTGGGATGGGCCTGCACGACCTTCCAGAGCGGATCCTTGGCCAGGACGGCGAGCCGCTGTCCGGTCCAGTCGCCGTACGCGCACTCGGACAGGCCCTGGTCGTAGTGCAGCGGCGGCACCGGGTCGCGCCCGGCCAGCAGCGGTTGCGCGGTCTGCACACACCGTTCCAACGGGCTGCTCACGACGGCCTGCAGCGGAATCGGGGCGAGGCGGGCCACGAGCGCGGCGACCTGCTCCCGGCCCCGCTCGTCGAGGTCGATGCCCGGCTGCCGCCCGGCGAGTACGCCGCCGGCGTTGGCAGCGGTACGGCCGTGCCGTACCAGCAGGACCGTCGCCACGGCGGCAACCCTAGGGCCGGGCAGCGCACAATGGCCCGGTGATCAGGGGCATGGGGTACTACCGGGCCGGGACGGTCGACCCCGTCTCGGGCGTGGCCGGGTTGGTCGGCGAGGTCCCCGGGGACGTCACCATCGCCGGCCGGCTGCGCGAACTGCATCAGCGGGCCGTGACCGACGACGGCGCCTTCGTCTGGCTCGGGCTCTTCCAGCCCACTCGCGCCGAGCTGCAGATCGTGCAGGACGTGTTCGGGTTGGCGCCGCTGCAGGTGGAGGACGCCTCGAATCCTCGGCAGCGCGCGAAGTTCGAGGTGACCAAGGACTTCGCGTTCGTGGTGTTGAAGGTGCTGTCGTACGTCGAGGCGACCAGCGACGTCGAGACCGCGCAGATCTCGGTGTTCGTCGGCCCGTCGTACGCGGTGACCGTGCGCCACGGCAGCCATGGCGATCTCAAAGGTGTGCGAGCCCGGCTGGAGTGCGATCCGGACCTGTTGCGGCACGGGCCGGTCAGCGTGCTCTACAGCGTGCTGGACACCGTGGTGGACGGGTATCTCAGTGTCTCGGACGAGATCAGCCGCGACATCGAGAACGTCGAGGAGGCGGTCTTCAGCCCGACCCGTACCGACGACGACCCGCAACTGATCTACCGGTTGAAGCGGGAGAATCTCGAGATGCGGCGGGCGGTGGCGCCGTTGGTGGCGACCGCGACGGAACTGGTGCGTGAGACCCATGCGCAGGTACCCGACGACCTGCGGCCGTTCTTCCGCGACGTCGGTGACCACGTGCTGCGGGTATCGGACACCGTGGAGCAGAACGACAGCCTGCTGATGACCCTGCTGATGGCGAGCACGTCGTTGCAGGACCTCAAGCAGAACGCCGACATGCGCAAGATCGCGTCGTATGCCGCGATGCTGGCGGTGCCGACGATGATTGCCGGTATCTACGGCATGAACTTCGACGACATGCCGGAACTGACGTGGTCGTTCGGCTATCCGCTGGCGCTGGGACTGATGGGTGGCCTGGTGTTGCTGGTGTACCGGCTCTTCAAGCGGTCGGGCTGGTTGTGAGGGCCTGACCCGGGCTGATCCCGACCAATGCAGCGGTGCCAGGCGTTCAGGTCGTCAGAACGCCGGTTGACAGCAGGACCAGCAGCACCAGGCCGGCAGCGATGCGATAGAGCACGAAGGGCCGGTACGACCCGGTGGCCAGGTAGCGCAACAGCCACGCGATGACGGCGTACCCGACCACGAACGCGATGGCTGTGGCCAGCAGGGTGGGTCCCCACGACACGGTGGCGTCGTCGCCGATCTTGCGGGCCTCGAACAGTCCGGACGCCAGGACCGCAGGGATCGCCAGCAGGAAGGCGTACCGGGTGGCGGCCGCGCGGGTGTAGCCGAGCGCCAGCCCGGCGCTGATGGTCGCGCCGGATCGTGACACCCCGGGGACCAGTGCCAGTGCCTGTCCGAAGCCGTAGATCACCCCGTCGCGGGCGTTCAGGTCGCGTTCGTCGAACTTCTTGCGCCCCAGCGCATCGGCGACGCCGAGCACGATGCCGAAGACGATCAGCATCGTCGCGACCAGCCACAGGTTGCGGGCGGCGGTCTCGACCTGGTCCTTGAACACGAAGCCGAGCACGGCGATCGGCACGGTCCCGATCACGACGTACCACCCCATACGGGCGTCGAGTTCGCCGCGTAGTTCCGGTCGTACCAGCGAACGTGACCACGTCCGCAGGATCCGGGCGATCTCGTGCCGGAAGTACAACAGGACAGCCGCTTCGGTGCCCAGCTGGGTCACCGCGGTGAACGCCGCTCCGGGGTCGCCCCAGCCGAACAGGGTGGAGGTCACCAGGACGTGAGCGTTGCTGGAGATCGGGAGGAACTCGGTGAGTCCCTGAACGATGCCGAGGACGACAGCTTCGATCCAGCTCATCGAGTTGCGGTTCGGTCGATCACGGTCGGGAGGCTACCGGCCGCACGTCGCCGGCCCGGTCATGTCGCTCAGCCGGTTCACAGGCCGACCTGCGCTCCAGCTGGCCGGCACGGAATCGGGCGCACGACTGGGCGCACGAGCTGGACGGCAGGGGCGGGCGGCACGAGCGGGACGGCAGGGCGACGCCCGGCAGATAGGTTGACCGGCCATGGAGCAGCGGCGCCTCGGCCCCAGCGGCCTGCAGGTGTCGCGACTGGCGCTGGGGACGATGACCTGGGGCCGCGACACCGACGTCCACGAGGCGCGGGCGCAGCTGCGCGACTTCGCCGACGCCGGCGGGACCCTGGTGGACACCGCCGACGTGTACGCCGAGGGCGCCAGCGAGACGATCCTCGGCCAGCTGCTGGCCGAGGACGGGCTGCGCGACCAGCTCGTCCTGGCGACCAAGGCCGGTGCCCGGCCCGGACGGACGCGACGGGCCGACGCCTCCCGTTCGCACCTGCTGGCCGCGCTGGACGGCTCGCTGGCCCGCCTCGGCGTCGATCACGTCGACCTGTGGCAGCTCCACGTCTGGGACCCGCTGACGCCGTTGGAGGAGTCGCTGGCCGCGGTTGACGACGCCGTACGGTCCGGCCGGGTGCGCTACGCCGGAGTCTCCAACTACAGCGGCTGGGAACTCGCCCGTGCCGTGACGCTGCAGCAACGGGCCGGCGCTGCGCCGCTGGTGACCGTGCAGTCGGAGTACTCCCTGCTCGCCCGCGGCGCCGAGCGTGAGGTGGTGCCGGCCGCCGTGGCGACCGGCATCGGCCTGCTGCCGTGGTCGCCGCTGGGGCGCGGCGTGCTCAGTGGCAAGTACCGGTACGGCACCCCGGCGGACTCCCGCGCCGCCTCGGCCGGACTCGGTCCGTTCGTCGCGCCGTACCTCGCCGAACCGCAACGCCGTGTCGTCGATGCGGTCTGCACGGCAGCTGACGGTCTGGGGGTGGCTGCGGTCCAGGTCGCGCTGGCGTGGGTACGGGATCGGCCGGCCGTCGTCGCCCCCGTCGTCGGCGCCCGGTCCGCAGCGCAGTTGGCGGTGGCGTTGGACAGCGAGCACCTGACGCTGCCGGCGGAGATCGTCGTCGCGTTGGACGAGGTCTCGGCGCCGGCGATGGGCTATCCCGACGCCGGTGCCCGCCGCTGAGGTGACGGCGCCGGACGTCGTCGAGGTCGTCGGGCAGGCGGCGGCGGCCGGTCACACCCTGCTGCCGGTCTCGCTGGCGCACGCGATCGCGCCGCCGACGCGGTGGCAGGCCGCGGTCGCCGCGGGGCAGGTCGCGGCGGTGCCGGCCGGCTCGGGCGCCGCGCTCGGGTATGCCCGTCCCGAGCTGGCCGAGACCGACGAGCAGCTGGCAGCCGTGCTCGGCCGGATGCTCGACGAGCGCCGGGTCGGTTGCGTGGTCGGGCCCGCCGGTCGCGGCCGCACGGCGGCCGTGGAACGTCGCGCCGGCGAGGCACGGGCGGCCGGCGCGCAGGTGGTCGTCGTGGACGATGCCGAGCGGGACGACGTGGTGTCGGTGCTGCAGATCCTGGCCGGCGTACCGGCCGACGCGCTGGTGCTGCTCGCCGGCGATCTGGACACCCTGCCGGCCGGCGGTCCCGGGCAGGTCCTGGCGGACCTCGTCGCTGCCGGGCGCTGCCCGGTCGCGACGGCGGCCAACGACGACGACCGGCCCGCCGCGCTGGCTGCGGCAGCCGCCGCGATCCGGCAGGGCCGCCTGGTCTCTCGTGATCCGGCCGACCGGTCCCTGGTCGTGGTCACCGCGAACGACGAGGCCGACGCGGTACGCCGTACCGGGCAGCTGGTCGCCACGTCGATCCCGCGGGCCTTCGGGCTGACCACCGCCGAGATCGCCGTACTGACTCCGGTGGTTCGCGGTCCGTGCGGGCGAGACGCGCTGGCTGCCGTGCTCGCGGACGTCGAGGTCGTCACGGTGCACGAGGCGGTGGGCCGGCGGTGGCCGGCGGTGGTCCTCCTGCTCGGGCCCCGCTGCGCCGGTGTGCTGAGCCGGCCGCTGCTGGTCGCGGCGACTGCGACGCCGACCAGTCACCTGAGTGTGGTGCACGGCGTCGGTGGCGACCTGCCGCTTGCCCTCGCGCAGGTCACCGGCGTACGGCGCGAGACGGTGCTGGGGCACCGGCTGCGCGACGGTGACGGGGTCGACACGCCACAATGACGCCCGTGGCGGCGGCCGTCTGGGAGTACCGCGAGCTGGCGATGTCGCGTGCGACCAGCCGGGAGGCGGCACGGACGGTGCTGACCGACATCGCCGAGCGAGGCAGTTGGGAGCTGGCCCGGGTGCGGGTCTACCCCGACGGCCGGCGGCGAGTCTGGCTGCGGCGCAAGATCATCCGGGCGGTTCGGACGGCCTGACACCGCCGGGCCTGAACCGCCGGCCTGCTGGGTGTCGGGACCTATCGCTGGTCGGTGCGGTCGCGCGCCGGGTCGCGGTGTCCGGTGAGCCGCTGGAGTTCGGCGTACCGCCGCCAGGTCCAGCCGTCGCGTGGCTTCGTGGTGAGGCGTTCGGACAGCAGGGTCCGTGCCAGGTCCGACTCCTCGGCGGCCAGCGCGGCGGCGACCAGGGTGCGTTGGAACGCGTCGCGCTGGGCGTGACTGCCGCCGAAGTCGGCCAGCCGGTTGCGGATCGGCGCCAGCTGCGCGACAGCGTCGCCGAACCGCCCGGTGGCGTACGCGATCAGGGCGTCACAGACCGGCAGGCCCACCTCGCCGGTCATGGTCACGTTCGTCAGCCGCGGGTCGGCCTGCGCCAACCACCGGCGACGCGCTTCGACAAGGGCTTCCGCGTCCGCGACGCGGCCGGCCCCGAGCAGGGCCATGACTCCGAAGGCATCGTTGAACGCGTAGTGCGGTGCGACGAGTTTCGGGTCCCAGGCGTCGGCCAGGATCCTCCAGCGTGCGGTCTGCTCGTCGCCGTCGAGGTAGCGCCGCCACAGCAGGCCGGCCGCATCGAGCAACTCCATGACCAGACCTTCGGACGACGCGGTGTGCAGCACGCTGTCGTAGATCGCCAACGCGCCGGCCGGGTCGCCGCTGTCGAGTCGGTACAGCGCCTCGTGCCAGGCGGTATGGACGTGCAGGAAGTTCCCGGTGGCCCAGTCGGTCCGGCGCTGGTCCAGGTACGCCAGGCCGGTGGGGACGTCGCCGCGCATCTCGTAGGTGTGGACGACGGCATGGATCCCCCACACGTCGCCGGGGTTGTCCGCCACCGCCTGCAGCCCGAGTGCCTCGGCCCGGTCGTACTGGCCGCACTCCTCCAGTCCGAAGGCGGCCATGCCCAGCAGGTACCCGCGGTGCGGGTCGGCATCCGGCCAACTGGACAGGGCACCTCCGATCCGATCGCGCAGCGCCACCGCGTCGCCGCGGAAGAAGTCGAGCTGGTGGCCGACGAACAGCGCCAGCAGGTCGCGCGGATGACCGACGCTGAGCGTGCGCAGATCGTCGGCCGCGCCAGCGAGGTCGCCACCCAGCCACCGCTGCGCCGCCACGACGTGCTGGTGCTCCCGGCCGGTCCACGGCGTGTCGTCGACGGCGCGCCGCCAGGAGCCGAATTCGGTTGCAGCAGTGGCAGCGTCGGCAGGTTCGGTACCCAACAGACCGAGGTACGCCGCCATGACCCGAGGCATCGGTGCCGTCGGATCGGCGGCGATGGCGTCGACAACCGCATCGGTCACCGCGGGCCGGAAGTTGACCAAGTGGTCGACGGCGGCGTCGAGGAAGTCCACCGCGGCGGTGGCACCGGTCGTCGGGTTTCCGTGCTGGTCGAGGCTCATGGTCTGCCGGTCTCAGCAGGCCCGCAGGAAGCGGTCGAGAACCCGGGTGCCGAACCGTAGGCCGTCGACAGGCACGCGTTCGTCGACGCCGTGGAACAGCGAGCCGAAGTCGAGGTCGGGCGGCAGCAGCAACGGGGCGAATCCATAGCACCGGATCCCCAACCGGCTGAACGCCTTTGCATCGGTGCCGCCGGACAGCGCGTAGGGCACGGCGCGGGCTCCGGGGTCCTCGGCACGCAGCGCCGCGGCCATCAGGTCGATACTCGGTCCGTCGAAGCTGGTCTCGAGGGCCACGTCGTGGGAGACGAACTCGCGCACCACGTCGTCGCCGAGCAGCCGGTCGATCTCGGCGAAGAAGTCGTCCTCGTGGCCGGGCAGGAAACGTCCGTCGACGTGGGCGACGGCCTCTCCCGGTATCACGTTCACCTTGTATCCGGCGGCCAGCATCGTCGGATTCACGGTGTGCGACAACGTCGCGCCGACCAGCCGGGCCAGCGGCCCTAGCCGGGCCAACGTCGACTCCAGGTCACGTGGGTCCAGATCGACACCGAGCGCGTCGCCGAGGTCACGCAGGAAGGCGTCGACCGTCGGAATGAGCTGGACGTCGAAGCGGTGACGGCCGAGTCGGCTGACCGCCTCGGCGAGCCGGGTCACCGCGTTCGCGTCGTTGAGCATCGATCCGTGACCGGCCGATCCGGCGGCCCGCAATCGGAGCCAGGCAATCCCCTTCTCCGCCGTCTGGATCAGATACAGCCGCAGATCGTCGCGTACGGTCAGGCTAAACCCGCCGACCTCCCCCACGGCCTCGGTCACCCCGTCGAACAGGTCCTGGCGGTGTTCGACGAGCCAGTGCGAGCCGTGCCGGCCGCCGGCCTCCTCGTCGGGCAGGAACAACACGACGATGTCGCGGTCGGGCTGCACCTTGTTGCGTGCCCACGAGCGGACCACGGCCAGGATCATCGCGTCCATATCCTTCATGTCCACTGCGCCTCTGCCCCAGATCATCCCGTCGACGACCTCGGCGTCGAACGGCCCCACCCGCCAGTCGGCGGCGATGGCCGGGACGACGTCGAGGTGACCGTGCAGGAGCAGTGCGCCGCGGGAACGGTCGCGGCCGGGGATGCGAACGGCGACCCCCTGCCGGCGTCCGCTGGAGGTCTCGAAGCGTTCGGGGTCGAGTCCCACCTCGGCCAGCAGCTGCTCGACGTATTCGGCGACGGCGGCCTCGCCCACGGTGTCCGGGGTCCCGTCGTTCACCGAGTCGATACGAATCAACGCCCGGCAGAGGTCCACGACTTCGGCCTCGGCGTCCGGCAGCGGTTCAGGGAGGAACGGCGAGGTCGTCCCCGGCGAGGCGGTCATGGGCCCATCCTGCCCGGCCGGGCTAGCCTGGCGCCCGCGAACCCGTTCCCGGCGCGCACCCACGTGCCCGGCTCCAGCGAGGTGCTCCGTGACGCAGCTGTCCGCCGCGCAGCGCATCCCCCGCAGCCGCCCTCGGCTGCGGTCCACCTGGCTGTACCGGCCGGGGACGGACCTGCTCATCGCGTGGTCCTGGCTACCGTTCTACGCCGTCACCGCGCTGGTGGCCTCGGCCGGCACTGCCGACGCCGTGGTCGTGGCGATCCTGGGTTGGGTATTGGCGATCTCGCTGCTGCACCAGCCGTTGACGCTGCTGCTGGTGTACGGCGACAGCGGTCAGTTCCGGGCTCACCGGCGCTTGTTCGTCTGGGGTCCGATCGTCGCGGTGGGGCTCATCGGGGCGACCGCGGTGCTCGGCCTGTGGGTGCTGGTGCTGCCGATTGCCGCGGCATGGCAGGTCTTTCACACCCAGCAGCAGCGGTACGGCCTGCTGCGTATCTACGGACGCAAGGCCGGCTACGGCTCGCCCCGGCTGGACCGGGCGATGTGCTACCTGCCGCTGGCCGCCGTCACCGCGCTCGTCGTCGCGTTGCCGGCCGCCAGTGACCAGCTGCACCGGTTTGCTGCCGGGATCGGTTCGGACAACGCGAGCAAACTGGACCAGTTGTTCGCCGCTCGCGGCACGATCCTGCTGCTGCTGGTGCCACTCGTGGTCGCCGCCCTGGTCGCCGTCGGGCTCTACCTGCGGCAGGAGCGGGCGGCCTGCCGTGCCGGCGAGGCGAACCCGGCCAAGTGGAACTACCTGCTGGCGTCGGCGGCGCTGCTGGCGGGACTGGTCGTGAACCCCGTCGCCGGTCTCGTGGCCTACGTCGCTGCGCACGCCCTGGAATACATCCTCGTCGTCGATCGCACGCTGGCCGCGCGCTACGGCCGCAGCAGCCCGCCATCGAGCCTGCTGGGCGTGCTCGCGGGCACCACCGTCCGCCGGAATCTGTTGCTGGCCGGCTTCTTCCTGGTCCTGGCCCTCGTCAACGTCGAGTTGCGCGGCACGATCCCGGCTACGGCCTACCTCGTGATCATCTACGTCGTCGGGCTCCTGCACTTCGGCTACGACGCGGTCATCTGGAAGGCCCGGCGGCCGGCCGTTGCCGCGGAGTTCGGCGTACGCCCCGCTGCGCCCGGCTAGACCGGACGTGCCCGGCGTGGGCGGTCCGGCGTACGAGCCGCGCCCGGCCGGCCGGCCGTCGCCGTCAGGCGCTGGTCCGGGTCCGCCGAAGCCGCGATGCCACCGCAAGGGCGGGCTACGGCCGGCTGATACGAGCCCTTGCGGTGGCACGGCGCCGTGCGACGGGTACCGGCTCTGGACTAGACGTCGCCCGGGGCGCCCGGAGGCATCGCGGACGGCTTGGTCTTCGACGAGGCCGGGGGTGCGTCGGGTAGGGCGTCCCCCACGCCGGGGGTGTCCGTCGCCGGTTGCGGAGCGTTGCCCCGGGTGACCAGCGCTTCCTCGGCTGTGAGCTCGATCGGTTCGCTGTCGTCTGCCGGCAGATCTGTTCCAGACGCCATGGCTCCTCCTTGGGTAGACGCGCTCGCGCAGATACGCCGCTGCGGCGTCGTGATTCCCCCGTCGCCCGCGACGCAATCGGCCAGCGACCGCGTCGTGATCGGCCGGCGGCGCATGGCATCGTCCAGGGCCGTATGGCAGAGGCCAGTGCCGCACGGCGTGGCTCGTCCCGGCGCGGCTGCGGCCCGGCGCGGCTGCGGCCCGGGCGTGCGGCGCTACGTCGACGGAGCCGGCAGTGGAGCGGGATCGGCACGGGGGTGCAGGGCGACGACGGGGATGGTGCGCGACGTCAGGCGTTCGTACTCGGCGAAATTCGGCATCGCCGCCTTCTGCCGAGTCCACAACAGGTCTCGCTCGTCGCCGTGCACGACACGGGCCCGGACCGGGACGGTCGCGGTGCCGACTTCGACCAGTGCCGCCGGTTGCGCCAGCAGATTGCCGAACCACGCCGGATCCGCAAGGGCGCCATACGCCGAGGCAAACACCACCATCGCCTCGCCGTACTGCTGATACACCAGCGGCGTCACCCGGGGAGCGCCACTGCGGGCCCCGACGTGGTGCAGCAGCAGGACGTTCACCCCCGTCAACGGACCACCGACCACGCCGCCCCGGGCACGAAACTCGGCAATGACGGCATCGTTGACATCGGCCGCCGTGGGATCGCTCATTCGTGGAAGAAGCCGGCGATGTCGACGAACCGGCCGTCGTCACCATGGCGGGCAATGCTGATGCCCTGCATCGTCGTACGGCGGTCTGCGCTCACCTGCCGCCACCGGGCCAACGACCGATCGTGGTGATGTCGGACGTCGTCGATCCAGAAGTGTTCCTGCGGGAACGTCGTGCGAAACGACGTCATGTAGGTCGCGAGTTCGTCGACTCCCGCGAGGTTCGTCGCCGGATCGCGGTACGAAACCGCCGGGTCGGCGACTGTCAGCAGCGCCCCGGAACGCTCCTCGTCGGACATGGACCAGCAGGCGGCATAGGTGCGCCACCGTGTTTCAGGACTCATGGTTTCCCTCCAGTGAATCGATGACGACATCGACCGCGTCCACGACTGAACGCAGCAGTTTCTCGTCCGCGCCGAACCGCACGAGGACGAGCAGGCCCTGGTAGAGCGCGAGGAGTTGGTCGGCGGCAGCGGCGGCGCCCTGGTGCGCTCCTGCAAGGCGCTGCGCGGCGTCGAAAAAGCCGGCCCGCAGGGCGTCCAGCGAGGTCCCCACCTTCTGCCGCGCCTCGGTCGCCAGCGCCGGCGACTCGACCGCGCTGTTCGTCACTAGGCAACCGGGGTCGGGGGCGGGACGACCCTCGAACGTCGAGGTGAACATCGCGCGCAGTCCCGCGCGGGGATCCGGTGCGTCGGTCAGGTAGCGCGCGACCCGGGCGTCGACCACGTGCGCGGCGTACCGGTCCAGCACGGCGGCGAATAGCCCGGCCTTGCTGCCGTACGCCGCATACACGCTGCCGGGCCGCAGGCCGGTCGCGTCCTCGATGTCACGCGTGGAGGTGGCCTCGAAGCCCTTGCGATGAAAGACCGCAGACGCCGCCGCCAGGACCGCGTCCTCGTCCCATGACCGGCTCCGACCCACCCGAGGGAGAGTAGTTGAGCGACCGCTCAAGAATCAAGCTGAACCATCGCATCGCTCTCCGGAGTGGCCATGACTGGCCCGTTGAAGTGGGCCGATGGACGAGGTAGGGCGCGCCCCCAGGCTTTGGTAGCCTCACCGACGCGCTCGACCCGTTCGGCGCATGGTCCGAGTGGCGGAATGGCAGACGCGCTAGCTTGAGGTGCTAGTGCCCTTTAACGGGCGTGGGGGTTCAAGTCCCCCCTCGGACACCCAATCCTGACCGCACGACGTGGTCCGGAGCCGTGGCTTGGCGGCAGCGTCGCGGCCCTTGCCAGCTCGGCCCTGTCGGGGACCTCCCCTGCGCGGGCTCCGACGTCCGGATGCTTGACGAGGGCCGGACAGCAGCGCGCAGTTGGGCCGGCCGCAACTCGTCGGGCGGGCGATGGCCCACGGCAACCGCCCGCGTTCGGCGACCTTCGACGGCTGCTTGCGCAGCGACGGTCCTGCGAGGCGGCCTAGTTGATCGTCGGTAGGGCGTCGAGTGCATTGAACAAAGAGATCTCCTCGCCTACCCCAGTTCGGGATATGCGGATCGCCAGGCCGACGTCGTAGAGAGGGCAGAAGATCGCGGCGTCGGTAACGCTTGGGTCGTGGCGCACCATGGCTTGTACCGCCGACAAGGCGACCGACGCCGTGTCGGCGTTCTTCAGAGGGCCCTCCTCGCAGCACCGGTACGCAAACATGATTCCGTTGGCCTCGGCGTGCTCGCATGCCGAGGCCAAGGCATCAGCTAGCAGTGCTGAACGACTTCGCGCTGCGGCGTCCAGCGTGAGCAGGTCCGGCGTCCTCGTCAGGATCGATTCACGAAGGGCGAGGATCCCCTCCAGATCACGCCGACACGCAAGCCCTCGCGCCGCGTCCAGCCGAACCTCGGCAGACGGGTGATTCATGTTCTGGCGCAGCACGTCACGCACGCGGTCACCGTCGATCTCCAGCTGCAGACCGACGGCGAAGGTGGCCAGGCTCGCGACGTCGTCGTCTTCGTCCGCGCACAGGTGAAGCATCACATCGGCCACGAGCGCCGGGGGCGCGTCGTGCGCCAAGTCAGGCAAGGCGAAGGCAACGGCGTACCTGACCACCGGACTCGGTTGTGTGGCAAGCCGAACCACTGTGGTATCAGCCAGGCAGCGGCCATCTCGCCGGCGGCCTGGACGACGCCGCGCTGGACATCGTCGTCGCTCTCGGCCTCGGCAGCCGCCGTGAGAATCTCGACCAGCTGGGGAGGAACAGCAAAGCCGGTGACGGCGAGTTCCGCAACGACGTGCCATGCGACCAGTCGGGTCGACGGATCGGCAGATCCGATAAGACTGGGGACGGCTGCATAGGCGACATCGCTGCGTCCGTGGCACAACTGCCTCACCGGCCGTCGTACTACGTCGTCGTAGGCCGAGGGATCGACTGCGTCGTTCCAGGCCCGCGCAATCCTGCGGGCACTCTCTGAGAACGAAGCGATCGTATTGTGGCTCAACGCCCACCCCCGAGACCGCCGCAGCGGCTATTGCCGCATCGCGACCATACCGTCCCGGCCCCTGCCGCGCTGACGGGCGCGAGTCCGGCACCACGCCGGCGAACCGGGCCAGCGACAGGCGTTGCCGACGCGTCGTCGTGCTGCCGCCTTGCTCGGCTGCGCTTACGGTGGGCGCGTGCCGATCGGCCGCGATCCCGATGTTCCGGCAGTTGCCACCGTCGGCGTCGAGGAGGAGTTCCACCTCGTCGAACGTGACACTCGGGCGCTGGCGCCCGTCGCTGACGCCGTCCTGGGGTCCCTCCCCGGCGGTTCGTACTCGACCGAGCTGCACCAGTCCATGGTCGAGACGAGGACCCCGGTGTGTACGACGCTGGCCCAGCTGCGGCAGGCCATCGGCGAGCTGCGGCGGCAGGTGAGCGAAGCCGCCGCACCGCACGGTGTCGCCATCGCCGCCGCCGGCACGCTGCCCATGGCCCCCACGCGACTCGCGGTGACCGGAGGTGAGCGCTACCGGCGGATGCTCGCGGACTACCAGATGCTGGTTCGCGAGCAGCTGATCTGCGGGCTGCAGGTCCACGTCGGCGTCGGCGACCGCGACCGGGCGGTCCGCCTGATGCAGCGCATCGCGCCGGTGACACCGCTGCTGCTGGCGATCACGGCAAGTTCGCCGTTCTGGTACACCGGGGATGACACCGGCTACGCCAGTGTCCGAACGTTGGTATGGCAGCGCTGGCCGACCGCCGGCACGGCGGGACCGCTGCGGTCGGCGGCCGACTACGACCGCGTCGTCGCGCAGTTGCTGCAGGCCGGGGTGATCAGCGATCCCGGGATGATCTACTTCGACGTCCGTCCCTCGGCGCACCTGCCGACGCTGGAACTGCGGGTGTGCGACGCCTGCCCGTCCGTCGACGCGGTCCTGCTGGTCGCGGCGATCTTCCGTGCCTCGGTCGGCCACGAACTGTCCGCCGACTCCGCCGGTGCACCCCCTGTGCTGCAATCGGATCCGCTCCATCGGGCCGCCATGTGGCGAGCCGCTCGCAGCGGCCTCGCGGACGTCCTCGTCGATCCCGCCGCGTGTCGTCCGATACCCGCGGCGGCGCTGCTGCGGCAGACGGTGGCCGAGCTGCGGGAGCAGTTCGAGGTTTCCGGCGACTGGGCCGAGGTGACGGACTTGGTCGACGTCGTGCTGCGGCAGGGCAGTCCGGCGCAGCGGCAGCGGGCGACGATGATGCGCGCCGGCCGCGCCACCGACGTCGTCGATCAGGTCATCGAGGAGACCGCGTCGGGGGTGCCACGGGCCTGACGACGGGGCCACCGGCACCCTGATTCTGCTGGCCGACACCGGTGCGGGGCTGCGGGGCGACGCCGTACCGCGGCCGGGCCGGCTCCGGGGAACGGCTAGGGCAGCCGGCCGACGTGGGCCATCGCCAACCGCAGCACCTTGTCGTGCCCGCCGGCCATCTCCAGCTGGACCTGCGGACTCACCGCCTCCTCCGGCGAGAGCCACGACAGGTCGAGGGCGTCGTGCGATGGCGCGCAGTCGCCGTCGACCGGAACCACGAACGCCAGACTGACCGCGTGCTGCCGCGGGTCGTGGAAGCCGGTCACCGACGGATCCGGGAAGTACTCAACGACGGTGAATGGTTGCGGTGCCGGGGGCAGCCGAGGCAACGCCATGGGCCCCAAGTCCTTCTCCAGGTGGCGCAGCAGGGCGGTACGCACGCGCTCGGCGTACAGGACGCGGCCGGAGACGATGGCGCGGCTGATGCTGCCGTCCGGCCGGGCGCGAAGCAGCAGACCGACTTCGGTCACCTGACCCAGTGGATCCACCCGGACCGGTACGGCGTCGACGTACACCACGGGCAGCCGCGCCCGGGCGTCCTCCAGCGCGTGCGGCTCGAGCCACCCCGAGGCGACCTCGGCGACGTCGGCTGTCTCGTTCACGGTCCTCCTCGGACGCTGTCCGGCAACGGTGTAGCCGGGTGCGGGCGTACGGCCGGGACATCCTCCCATCCGGCCGGCGACGCCTCCGATGATCTCTCCGGCCGCGGGCGGCGAGATGGGGCGGCGGCGACGTCGACACTCCAGCCGGGCAGCGGGAGTCCAGTTGGCAGCGGGACGTACGGGACGTCCGGAGGCTCAGCCGTCGGCAGCGGGGGCGGGGACGTTCCAGTGCTGGATGACGCGCTGCTCGTGTTCGTGGCCGAGGGCGGACAGCGCGCCGGCGTCCAGGGCCCACAGCCGGGCGCAGGTCGCGGCGAGGTCCAGCCAGGTCGCGGTGAGGATCCGTAGCAGGTGGCCGTGTGCGACCAGCGCACAGTCGCGGCCGCTGGCCAGCACCGGCGCACAGCGGGCGAGGACGCGCCGGCAGCGGTCGGCCACGTCGTCAGGTTGCTCCCCCGGTGTCGAGCCCGGGCCGATGCGGGCGTCCCAGATCGACCAGCCTGGATCGCCGAGGTCCCGCCGGATGTCCGGGGTCGTGCGGCCTTCGAACTCGCCGTAGTCCCACTCGACCAGATCCGGATCGCGGTCGTCGCTGGGCAGCCCGGCCAACGCCGCGGTGCGTACCGCGCGGGCGAGCGGGCTGACCAGGACCAGCCCGAACGGCCGGTGGGCAAGCCCGCCGGCCAACGAACGGGCCGCCGCCTCGCCGTGCGACGTCAGCGGGATGTCGGTGCGACCGGCGTGCCGCCCGGCCCGGCTCCAGGCGGTCTCCCCGTGACGGATCAGCACGATCTCGGCCATGCCCGGCACCTTCTCAGACGCCGGGCGCTCGACGCGTCGACGCCGGGCCGGTGGCGGCCGGACGCAGTTCCCAGCAGGCCACCGCCGCAGCGGCGGCGGCGTTGAGGGAGTCGATGCCGCCGGCCATCGGGATTCGGACCCGGCGAGTGCAGCGGGCCAGCGTCGCCGAGGTGAGACCGTCGCCCTCAGTGCCGACCAGCAGCGCCAGCGGCATCGCCGACAGTTCCCGTGCCACCGCGTCGAGCGGTTCAGCGGCTGCGTCCGGCGTCAGCGCGAGCAGTTCCATCCCCGACTGCCGCAGCAGATCCAGGTCCGCCGGCCAAGCGGTGGAGCGTGTCCACGGCAACGTGAGGGACGCGCCCATCGACACCTTGATGCTGCGGCGGTACAGCGGGTCGGCGCACTGTGGCGAGATCACCACGGCATCGGTTCCCAGCGCGGCCGCGGACCGGAACACCGCACCCACGTTCGTGTGGTCGACGAGGTCTTCCAGCACGACCAGCCGGCGCGCGCCGGTGACCAGATCCGGGACGGCGGGCAACGGCCGCCGGGCGACCGAGGCGAGCGCGCCCCGGTGGACCCGGTAGCCGGTGATGGAGCGCAGCAGCGTCTCGTCGGCGACGTACACGTCGATGTCGCTGTTGCCCAAGCAGTTGCGCAGGCCGGGCAGCCAGCGTTGTTCGGTGAGCACGCAGCGCACTCGGTAGCCGGCTGCGACGGTCCGGGCGATCACCTTCTCCCCCTCGGCGATGAAGATGCCGTCGGCCGGCTCCCGGCGTTGCCGCGCGGCGACATCGGTGAGGCCGGTGAAATCCGACAATCGCGGATCGTCGCGGTCCTGTACGCCGATCACCGGCATGTCAGAACCTCACCAGGACAACGACCGCCGCGACCAGCCCGACACCGACGACGAGCGCCCGCAGCACGCCGGCGGGCAGTCGTCGGGCGACACGCGCGCCCAGCAGACCACCGGCGATCGAGCCGACCGCCAGGGCGATCGCGGCCCACCACAAGACCCGGCCGGTGACGATGAACGTCACGGCGGCTGCGGTGTTCGCGGTCCCGGCCAAGAGGTTCTTCGCCGCGTTGCTGCGCTGCACATCCGGGTCGTCGAGCAGGCACAGCACGGCCATGAACACGACACCCTGGGCGGCTCCGAAGTACCCGCCGTACACCGCGGCGCCGGTGACCGCTCCGCCGCGCAGCAGGCCGCTGCGTGGATGTTCGTGGATGGCGACGTCACCGGAGCGTGCGCGCAGCCACCGGGTGACGCGGGGCTGCACCAGCATGAGCACACAGGCTCCGACGATGAGCCACGGCACGACGAAGACGAAGACGGACTCCGGCAGCGCCACGACAAGGACGGCGCCGGCGAGGCCGCCGGCCGCGGCGAGGGTGGCCAGCCGCACCATCCGGGCGCGGCGGCCGGCCAGTTCCCGCCGGTAGCCGACGGCGCCGGCGAGGCCTCCCACGCACAGCCCGGTCGTGTTGGTGCCGTTGGCCAGCACCGGGTTCAGGCCGAAGGCGAGCAGCGTCGGGTAGGTCAGCAGCGTGCCGGACCCGACGACCGCGTTGATGCCGCCGGCGGCGACGCCTGCAAGGACGAGCAGCAGGGCCGACCAGGCGGTCATGCCCGATCGGTCGGGGCCACCTCCGGCGCGGCTGCCGGGCGGAAGGCCGTCGCCAGGCCCTCCATCGCCCGGGAGAGTTCCAGCGGCAGCACCCACACCTTGTTGGCGCTGCCCTGGGCGAGTTCCGGAAGCGCCTGCAGGTACTGGTACGCGAGCATCTGCGCATCGGGGTTCGCGGCGTGGACGGCGTCGAACACCTTCGTCAGCGCCTCCGCTTCACCCTGGGCGCGAAGGACTTGCGCCTGCGCGTCGCCCTCGGCGCGCAGGATGGCCGCCTGCCGGTCCCCTTCGGCGGTGAGGATGGCGCCCTGCTTGGAGCCCTCCGCCGACAGGATCGTGGCGCGGCGATCGCGTTCGGCCCGCATCTGCTTCTCCATCGACTCCTGCACGCTGGCCGGCGGGTCGATCGCCTTGATCTCCACCCGGTTGACCCGGATACCCCACTTGCCCGTCGCCTCGTCGAGTACGCCGCGCAACGCCGCGTTGATCTTGTCGCGGCTGGTCAGCGCGTCCTCGAGGTCCAACGACCCGATGACGTTGCGCAGCGTGGTGATGGTCAGCTGCTCGATGCCGGACAGGTAGTTCGCGATCTCGTACGTCGCGGCCTTGGGGTCGGTGACCTGGAAGTAGATGACTGTGTCGATGTTGACGACGAGGTTGTCCTCGGTGATCACCGGCTGCGGCGGGAACGAGACGACCTGTTCCCGCATGTCGATGAGCGGCTTGAGGGAATCGATGTACGGGATCAGCAGCGACAGGCCCGGCAGCAGCGTGCGGTGGTAGCGACCGAGCCGCTCGACGATTCCGGCGTTGGCCTGCGGCACGATCCGCACACCCTTGGCGATGGTCACGAGGACGAAGATCGCGACGAGAATGGCCGCGATCAGAATGCCGAGCGACGTCCCTTCCACTCCTGCCCCTCTCCGGTGCGGCTGGCGCCGTGGGTTGTCCAGCCGACGCGTTCAGCCGACGAGCGCGGTCGCTCCTGAGATCGCGATGACCTGCACGCTAGTGCCTACGTCGTACGCCGAGGTCTCGTCGTACGCCCGGGCGGACCAGATCTCGCCGCCGAGCTTCACCCTGCCGTCGCGGCCGTCCACCCGTTCGAGCACCAGGGCCTGCTGCCCACGCAATGCGTCGGTCCCGCTGCGCAGTACCGGGCCACGGGTCAGGTGCCGTTTGGCGACCGGCCGGAGCACCAGCAGCAGCAAGGCGGAGACGGCAGCGAAGACGAGGAAGGAAACCGGCGCCGGTGCCCCGACCGCCGACGCGATCGCCGCGGCCGCGGCGCCGCCGGCCAGCATGATCGCGACGAGATCCACGGTCAGCACTTCGACCACGGCGAGCACTGCTGCCGCGATCAGCCACCACACCCACGCGTCCATATCGCGATCGTAGGAGTCGGGAGCGGTGGATGCGCCACAGCCGTGGTCGCTGCGGGCGCCCGGCCGATCCGCCGGGTGACTGACAAGCCGGGAGCCACCTCGGACCTTGGGACGATGTGCTGACAGAACCTCCCGGATTGGTGGCCGCAATGCGCTCCTATAGGTCGATCGGCTGGAACCTTCGCGTCGGCGGTATCGCGGGCGGGATCGCGGGGGGCGCAGCCGGGACCGTGGTGTTCGTCGTGGGGCACTATGCATTCCCTGAATCCGACGTTGCGCTCAGCTGCGCAGCTGTGATCGCCACCGTTGTGACATTTGTGGCGGTGGTAGCCCGGTTCCTGCGGGTGCGAGTCGACATACAGGACGCTCAAATACTGGTCGTCAACCCCTACCGCACAGTCAGAATCGACGTCAGCAGCGCCTGCTTGGCCTCCCCGCGTCAAGCGTACGTCGGCCGCGACTACGTCCGTCTGAGGTTTCGGGACGGCAGTGGTCAGCGGAAGGCAGTCACGGTGGTGGCCCTACCTACTACTGCCATGGATCTTCTTCCCCAGGATCTGCCGGCCTGCGATCGTCGCTGATGCAGAGTGGGAATTGCTGTTGACGGAAGACGAGAAGCTGTCCGACGAAGGTGGTCGCTAGCTGACCCTACGGCCACTGCAGCCGCCGAGTTGAACTGTCGGAGAAGCGTTCTGCAGGTCAGCTGTCAGGGCCGCTGGCCGAGCGGCCC
The DNA here is from genome assembly GCA_004297305.1 of Actinomycetota bacterium. Lineage (NCBI taxonomy): Bacteria > Bacillati > Actinomycetota > Actinomycetota bacterium. The sequence continues at coordinate 307,406 of SCTR01000007.1, read as the reverse complement.
GGCCGACTCGCTCGCCACAGTGTGCGGACTCCTCGGGCCGTCGCTGAGACGACGATGGCGTTGACGTACGCGAAGGCGGCGGGGTGCAGGATAAGCAGGCCGTAGGCCACGACGGAGGCGACGGGATTTGTCGTCACAGCAGTGGCATAGGCGAGGCTGTAGAAGGCCAATGGCCAGATCATCCCGGCCGGCGACAATAGCGCCCAGACCACCAGTGGCAGCCACGGCGAGTGGGCCACGAAGTTGACGACGTACAGCAGCGTCACGGCAGCCACATAGGCACAGCCAAACGGTCCGAGGACGAGCGCACGCGGCACGTGGCGCGTCATCCCCGTCATGCGTTGAGCGTACGCCGAGTCGGCGTCACGGCCCCCGGCGGAGTTCACGGAGTTTGCCTACACAACGTCGCCGGCCCGTTCCGATGTCACCGTCAGGCTGCGCGGGCCGTCCAGCGATCGTCGAAGCGCCTGAGCCGCAACGGGATCCCGAATGTCGCCGACAGTGCCGAGGACGACATCGTCGACCGCAGCGGTCCCTGCGCCACCGCGCGGCCGTCGCGCAGCAGCAGGACGTGGGTGAAACCGGGCGGGATCTCCTCGACGTGATGGGTGACCAGGACCAATGCGGGCGACGCGGGGTCGGCCGCCAGGCCGGACAGCCGGCGCACCAGGTCCTCCCGGGCGCCGAGGTCGAGTCCGGCGGCTGGTTCGTCCAACAGCAACAGTTCCGGGTCGGTCATCAGCGCACGGGCGAGCTGCACCCGCTTCTTCTCCCCCTCCGACAGGGTCCCGAAGCGACGCTCGATCAGGTGAGCGGCACCGACCTGGTCCAGCAGAGCGCGGGCCCGCAGGGTGTCAGCGGCGTCGTACGACTCCCGCCAGCGACCTGCCACCGCCCAGGCCGCCGTCACCACGACATCGCCGACCCGTTCGGTCGGCGGCACGAGTTCGGCCAGGCTCACGCTGGCCAGCCCGATGCGGGTGCGCAGTTCGAACACGTCGATCCGGCCGAGTCGCTCGCCCAGGATGTCCACGGTGCCGGCCGTGGGATGCAGCAGCGTCGCGGCCATCGACGTGATCGTCGTCTTGCCGGCGCCGTTGGGCCCGAGCACGACCCAGCGCTCGTCCTCATGCACCGACCAGTCGAGGTTGTCGACGATGTTGCGGCCGCCGCGCACGACGGTGACGCCGCGCAGCCGCAGCACCTCGCTCACGCCGGCTCCCTTCGCTTCTGGTCGTGGTGCGGCTCCCCGTCGGATGTGCGTCGCGACCCTAGCGGGACGCTCGCCTACCCTGGCGCCATGCCGGTCGTCCCCCGGTCCGGGCTCGTGGCGGCCTGGGCCAACGCCTGGTTGCAGGGTCTGGTCTCCCCCGATGACGCGGCCGCGGCGATCGCCGGGGCCGGTGTGCCGCACCGGGTGGCCGGCGCTCCCGGCGAAGACGGTCCCGTGTCCTGGCCGGTGGCCCTGGGGCGGTTGCGCGCGGCCGGGGCGACGGGTTTCCGGGTCTGCCTGCCCGCGCCGGGCGACGTGTCCGGTCTGCCGGGGCCGGCGTCGTTCAACGAAGCCGCGCTGGCCGCCGGCGAGGCCGTGCTCGTCGCCGGCGCGACGGCCGAGGGCGGGCTGGGCCTCGTACCGCAGCGCGAAACCGGCAGCGGCACAACGTGGTTCGTGCTGCCCACCAGCCGCCGGTTGGCGCCGCCGGCCGTGTCCTCGCTCGCCGAGGCCGACCGGGCGCTTGCGGAGGGCCTTCGGGAGGCCACCGCTGCGCTCGCCGCGCTGGACGTGGCACGCGGCCGCGAACAACTGTCCGGTCAGTTGCGTTCGCTCGAGCAGGCACTCGACCGGCTCCGGATGCCGCCCGGTACGTCCAGCCGTGCCCTGCAGGTCCTGCACCGAGCGCTGCGGCTGCGGGTCCTGGTCGAATACGCCGCTGCCGACGACGGTGCCGCGATGACCGCCGGGCAGGCCGCCGCGCGTGCCGCGGCGTTGCAGCCCCTCGACGGGCTGGCACGGCACGCCGCCGCGGCGGCGTTCCACGCTGCGGTCGAACCGGTCCCGCAGCGCCGCCGGTAGCCTGTCGGCCGCTATGGACCCCGCGCCCACCCTGCTGCTGACGCTGGCCGGTCCCGACAGGCCCGGTGTCACCGCCGCGCTGTTCGGCATCCTCGGTGACGACGACGTCGAGGTTGCCGACATCGAGCAGGTCGTCGTGCGGGGCCGGCTCCTGCTGGGCGTGCTGCTGCGGCTGGGCGACCGGGCCGACGCCGCGGCCATCGCCGACCGCGCGGAGGTGACCGCGACCTCGCTGGGCATGGCGCTCGACGTCGTGCCCGGCTCGGCCGAGACCGGTGGCCGCCGGCGCAGTTCGTTGCGCGTCACCGTCATCGGGTCGCCGCTGCGCCCCGACGCCGTCGCCGCGTTGGCCCGACGGGCAGCGGAGGTCGGCGCGAACATCGACCGGATCGCCCGCGTCGCGGCGTATCCGGTGACAGCCATCGAACTCGACGTCTCCGGGTCGGACGACGCCGTCGCGCTGCGCGCCGCGCTCTCGGACTCCGCCGCGACGTGCGGCGTCGACGTCGCCGTCCAGGCCGTCGGTCTGGACCGCCGGGGCCGGCACCTGCTGGTGATGGACGTCGATTCGACGCTCATCCAAGACGAGGTCATCGAACTGCTGGCCGGGCACGCCGGCCAGGAACCGGCAGTCGCGGACATCACGGCTCGGGCGATGCGCGGCGAACTGGATTTCGCCGCCTCACTGCACGCGCGGGTGGCACTGCTGGCCGGGCTACCGGCCAGCGTGCTCGACGCCGTACGCGAGCAGGTCCGGCTCACCCCCGGGGCGCGCACTCTGGTCCGCACCTTGCAACGTCTCGGCTACCGCGTCGCGCTGGTCAGCGGCGGCTTCACCCAGGTCGTCGAGCCCGTGGCGGCCGACCTCGGCATCACCGACCTTCGCGCCAACGAACTCGAGGTCGTTGACGGGCGGCTGACCGGCAGGGTCGTCGGTCCCGTGGTCGACCGGGAGGGAAAGGCGCAAGCGCTGCTCGATTTCGCTGCGCTGCATGCGATCCCGCTGTCGCGCACGATCGCCGTCGGCGACGGGGCCAACGACCTCGACATGATCGCGGTGGCGGGCCTCGGCATCGCGTTCAACGCCAAGCCGGTCGTCCGGCAGGCCGCCGACGCCGCGGTCAGCACGCCCTACCTGGACTCGGTCCTCTACCTGCTCGGGATCACCCGCGAGGAGATCGAGGAGGCCGACGCCCGCGACGGCGTCGCCACCCCTGCTCCCCCGGTCCGCTGACGGTGGGCGGGCGGTCCTAGCCCCGCGGTACGGCGAACGCCAGCAACCGCGCGGTCCCCGGCTGCAGCTGCGACCACGGCACCGTGACGCCGAGCAGAGCCAGCCCGCACGTCGGGTACCTGGCCGGCGCCGCGCCATCGGTCAGCTCGTCGACCAGGGCGTGGCAGCCCGGGTTGTGTCCGACCAGCACCACCGTGGTCGCCGTCTGGTCGACCTCGCGGAGGACGGCGTACAGCTGCTCGGTCGTCGCGTCGTAGATCCGGTCGTCGTACGACGCCGTCACGGCACTAGGCAGCTGGGCGCTCACCAGCTCCCAGGTCTGCCGGGTGCGGGTGGCCGGGGAGACGACGGCGAGGTCCGGCGCCCCGGCCTGTGCCGCGATCCAGCGACCGGCCTCCGGCGCATCTCGGCGACCTCGCGCGGCCAGCGGCCGGTCCTGGTCGGCGACGCCGGCCGGCCAGTCCGACTTGGCGTGCCGCAGCACGAGCAGGTTCCGTTCGGCGAGGGCGTCGCTCGACGCGAGCGGCTCGGACATCTCAGCCGCCCTGGCTGTGGACACCGCCGTCGACGTGCACGATTTCCCCTGTCGTACGAGGGAACCAGTCCGACAGCAGCGCGGCGCAGCCGCGTGCCGCCGGTTCCGGGTCGTCCAGATCCCAGCCGATGGGCGCCCGGGTGCTCCACACGGACTCGAAGTCCTCGAAGCCCGGGATGCTCTTGGCGGCCATGGTGCGGATAGGTCCGGCGGCGACGAGGTTCACGCGCACCCCGCGGGGGCCGAGCTCCCGGGCCAGGTAGCGCGCGGTCGACTCGAACGCTGCCTTCGCCACCCCCATCCAGTCGTACTTGGGCCAGGCCACCGTCGCGTCGAAGTCCAGGCCGACCACGGAACCGCCCGAAGCGGGGAACAGCGGCAGGCACGCCATGGACAGGGCCTTCAGGGAGTACGCCGACACGTGCAACGCCGTCGCCACGTCCTCCCAGGAGGTGTTGACGAAGTTGCCGCCGAGAGCGGCCTCCGGCGCGAAGGCGACCGCGTGCAGCACGCCGTCCAGGCCGTCGACGTGCGCGGCGAGGCGGTCGCCCAGTGCGGCCAGGTCGTCCTCGGAGGTGACGTCCAACGGGATCACCGGGGCCGGAGTCGGCAACCGGCCGGCGACCCGTTCGGTGAGCCGCTGCGCCCGGCCGAACGACGACAACACGACCGTGGCGCCCTCCTGCTGGGCCAACCGGGCCACGTGCCAGGCGATCGACTGGTCGGTCAGCACGCCGGTGATCAGCAGTCGCTTGCCCTCGAGCAGGCCCATGGGACGTTCCCTTCGTACCGACCGGTGCCCTCGTGGTCGACCGGTGCTGTCGCTGCCCGGCCGGTGCGGTGACCGGCCGGTTCGGCCGCTCGGCTAGTGGCCCATCGCCGCGCCGCCGTCCACGGCGATGACCGCGCCGTTGACGTAGCCGGCATCCTCGCTGGCCAGGAACGTCACCACGGACGAGACCTCGTGCAGCTGCGCGAACCGCCGGGCCGGCACCCGGGCCATGATGTCGGCCGACCGCTCGGCGGGCAGCGTCGCGGTCAGGTCGGTCTCGACGTACCCCGGCAGTACGACGTTGATCGTGATGTTGCGCGGCGCCAGTTCGTAGACCAGCGACCGGGCCAGGCCCACGAGGGCCGCCTTCGACGCGGCGTAGTTCGAGGCGCCGGGCGCACCCAGATAGCCCAGCACGCTGGAGATGAAGATCATGCGGCCGGACCGGCGGCGCATCATCGAGCGTGCTGCCCGGCGTGCCACCCGCATGGTGCCGACGAGGTTTGTCTCGATGACCTCCGCGATCGCCTCGTCGGACAGCCGCACCAGGAGCGCGTCGCGGGCGATGCCGGCATTGGCGACCAGCACGTCGACCGGTCCGACCTCCGCCTCGATCCAGTCGAAGGCCGCCTCGACCGACGCGGTGTCGGTCACGTCGCACTGCACCGCCCGCAGGCCCTCCGGCGGAGGCCCGCTGCGGTGCGTGACCACCACGGTGTCGCCCAGCGCGTCGAACGCCCGCGCGATCCCGAGGCCGATCCCCCGGTTCCCCCCGGTGACCAGGACAACGCGACTCACCCGGACCTGCCTCCTCGCGCCCTGCCATCCGCCAATCGGCGCCCGGTCGGGCGCCCGGCAGACCGTACCGGCTACCGATTGGTAGACCGGGCACGCCGCGGCGGCGTGCCCTCGACGGCCTGCCCGGCGTCGGCTCCGGCGTGCCCACCGCGGCGTGCCCGGCCGCGGCGTGCTGACTGCGGCATGCGCCCCTCGCGGCCGGTCCGGCGGCTGCGGGCGTTCAGTCCAGGCAGAACTCGTTGCCCTCCGGGTCAGCCATCACGATGAAGCCGGCGCTCATCGGCGGTGCCGGCTCGAACCGGCGGGTCCGGGTAGCGCCGAGCGCGACCAGTCGCGCGCATTCGGCTTCCAGCGCGGCCATCCGCTCGTCGCCGGCCAGCCCGGGGGCGGCTCGCACGTCCAGGTGCACCCGGTTCTTGGCGGTCTTGCCCTCGGGCACCTGCTGGAAGAACAGGCGCGGTCCGTGGCCGTCGGGGTCCTCGATGGCCGAACGGCTGTTGCGTTGCTCCGCCGGTACGCCGATCCCGGCCAGGAAGTCGTCCCACGCCGCCAGCGGATCGTCCCCGGCGCTCAGCGCCACCCCGGGCGGCCCGGGGTGGACGTAGCCGAGCGCCTCCCGCCAGAAGATCGACAGCGCCCTCGGGTCGTGGGCGTCGAAGGTGACCTGCAGCTGGCGACTCATCGGCTCGCTCCTTCTGATCAGCCGGTGGTGATCCGGCGCCCGCTAGCCTGGCCCTGCCATGCGCACCGAACGCGGCTTCGACCGGCTGGTCAACTTCAGCGACGCTGTGGTGGCCATCGCGATCACTCTGCTGGTCCTGCCGCTGGTCGATCTGGAGATTCCCGAGGGGCACAGCGCGTGGGACCTGTTCGCCGACAGCGACGGCCGGGCGCAGTCGGAGATCCTGGCGTTCATCCTGTCCTTCTACGTGATCGCGCAGCTGTGGCTCGGCCACCACCGGATCTTCGAGGACTTCCGCAGCTACGACTCCGGCCTGGCCCGGCTCAACCTGCTGTGGCTGGTCTCCATCGTCTTCCTGCCGTTCCCGACGTCCATGCTCGGCGAAGAGGATCCGGCGTTCAGCAACGGTGTCGGCGTCCTCTACCTGCTCAACCTCGCGCTGGCCTCGGCCAGTCTGGCCCTGCTCACCCAGTACGCCGAGCGCCATCCGCAGCTGCTGGACCCGCGGTTGCGGGATCGCCCGCGCGTGCCCTGGTACTGGGAATGGGCCTTCGTGGGCTACTTCCTCGCCGTGGCGGTCGTCTGCCTCTTCGCCCCTGCCGTCGCGATCTGGCTGATGATCGGTGTGCTGGTCGTCGGTGTTTCGCAGGGCCGCATGACGTCCCGGGTACGGCGGCAGTCGGACAATGACGCCGCTGCGGCTGCAGGTCCTGCCGCGGTCGACGAGCCGCCCCCGGGAGCCACCGCATGACCCGTCCGGTCGACAGCGCCCATCCGATCGACAGGGCCCATCCGATCGACCCGGAGTTCGCCGCCCTCCCGTTGACCGCCTGCGCCGACGCCGCCCTGGCGCGCGCCGCGGAACTGGGCGCCAGCCACGCCGATGTCCGGATCGTCAGCACCCGGACCGCGACCGCGACGGTCCGCGACGCCCGGCCGGAAAGCAGTGTCGACGACGTCGATCTCGGTCTGGCCGTGCGCGTGATCCACGACGGCTGCTGGGGCTTCGCCTCGGCCGACCTGATCTCGGTCGAGGCGGCCGTCGCACTCGCCGAGCGGGCGGTGGCGCTGGCCCGGGTCAGCCGGCCGCTGACCACCGCCCGGGTGGAACTGGCGGCAGAGCCGGTGCACACCGGCACCTGGGTCTCGGCGTACGACGTCGACCCGTTCGCCGTTCCGGAGGCCGAGCGGATCGCGCTGCTGGTCGACCGCAGCGCCGGGTTGCTGGCCGCCGCCGGTGTCGACCACGTCGACGCACAGTTCATGGCGGTCAAGGAGCGTGTGCTGTACGCCGACCTTGCCGGGACGCAG